>WJJV01000112.1 GCA_014729495.1 Candidatus Woesearchaeota archaeon | reverse complement strand
AGCATCTGCCTGAGATATTTGATGTCAAAGCCGATCCTTTCTGCCAGCTCCTCAAGTATCCTGTCAGCATAATCAACTGCCATTATGATGTGCATCTTTCTCTCATCCTGCCAGTAAGTTAGGAACTCTGTTGCTTTTATCTTCCTGATCAGGTCATCCGGAAGGTTCAGCCTGTCTATTATCTTATTCTTCTCTTCAGCCATCTTCTTAAGGTCCATGGGCTTTTTCTTCTTTATGGATTCAAGCTCTTCTTTGATGTCCTCATCTGTAAGTATGTGCCTTCCTGCATAGCCGTTCCTTATCCAGAAGAATTCCTTCTTGACATTCTCAATATCTTTCTTGGTCTTTATGTTCCTCAATGCATTCTCATACCTGTTAACAAATGATTCCTTGACAGGGGCCATGAGTATTGTGAATATCCTGTTGAGCTCACTCTTATCTTTTACGTATTTTTGAAGCTCTTTCTTTATCTTGATATCTGTTGTGAGCACAAAAGGCTCTATTATATGGGAGACTCCGACAGAGTAGGATATCCTCTCAGAGGCTTTCTTAAGCAGATCTATCAGCTCCTGTTCTGAGACTTTCCTGAGGTCTGTTTTCTCTATCTTATTGTAGAATTCAGCTGACTCTTCCATGTGCCTGTCATATATGCTCTTGATGTTCTGGAAGTATTCTGGATTCTCCTTGAGTTTGTTCTCAAGTATCTTTCCAAGCCTTTTGAGGTCAGGAAAATAATAGCTCATGTCACCGAAATCATTCCTGAAATCATAAAGATACTTTGTGTAAGAGAACCCAAGATTCCTTTCCATTATGTCACAGCAGAATGCTGCACTTCCTATCATTATCGGCGTGGCATTGAATCCCTGGCCGTACCATTTTTCCTTTAAAGCTTGCTTCAGGTTCATTCTATCCTCCTCACAATTCCTTTATCTGCGTTGACTTCCACTTTATCACCATCTTTTAAGACTTTTGTGGCGATTCTTGTGCCAATTATGCATGGTATCTCAAATTCCCTTGAGAATATCGCTGCATGGCATGTCACTCCTCCATCGTTCGTGACTATGGCCTTGGCCTTCTTCATCAGCGGAGTGAACTCAGGCCTTGTCATGCCTGTCACAAGTATATCACCTTCTTTGAACTTGCTGAACTCTTCCTGCCCATATATGACTCTTGCAATTCCTATGGCTTTTCCAGAGCTTGCAGATCTTCCTTTCAGCTCTTTTATATCCTCAACATCCTTCTTGACTATCATGTCAAAATACTTCCTGGCATCTTCAGTATATACTCTGATCCGGTCTTCAGTGTATTCTATAAGGAAAAGCCCTTTTCTTTTCTCTGCTTCTTCTTTGATTCTATTATTTTTTATAAGGTCTTTAATCTCTGTTATGTCAAAGAGTTTAAGATCCTCAATATCCATGTTGAATCTTCTTGAGAATTCTTTAAGGAACATGTTCTCATAGTAGATGAACATCAAAGCATTCTCTTTTCTCAGGTCCTGCAGGTATGAGAAGAACGCAGTCAGCTCTGCAATGTCAAGTATGTCTCTTGCGAAACCATGCTTCTCTATAAGGTCTTTCTTTCTTTTAATATTCTCTTCTGTTGCCCCCTTCTTTCTGGACTCAATCTCATCCAGGTCCTTATCCAAAAGCTCCTTTATCTCTGCAATCAAATCCTGTGCAGTGTATTCCCTGCTTCCTCCCCACGAGCAGTTTGTCCAGCAGTACCTGTCAAGATGATCTTTCACATCATCTATTCTGGAGAATTCCTCTGGCCTTTCAAGAAGAGATCTCATGTCTTCAGATCCCTTGACTTTCCTTGCAATCCTTATTATCCCTATATCCTTCTGGCTTATGAAAGAATCCTTCTCTGGTGTTATCAGTATGCTGTATATATTGTTCATATCTTCTATGCCTTTCTCTTTGCAGAAAGCTTCAAGCCTGTCTAGCATGAATCTTTCTGCACCATATGTGAATGGGTCAACTATCATGTCTATCTGCCTGCAGCTGAGCACAGAATTCCATGCCCTGTCATGAAGATCTAAAAGAGCATCATCATCAAGCTTGCTCAGATCTGCAGCCCTGATATCCTTAAAGTATTCTTCATACTCCCTCCTTTTCTTTTTCCATCTTGAGAAAAGACTTTCAAGCCAGGACTTGTCTCTCTGATAATCTTCAACTATCTCCTGGAATACCCTGTCCTGATCTTCCTTGAGTGTCATCCACCATATCTTCTTTCCTTTGAAGAACATGAGAAGCAGAGCATATTGGTTCTTTAATGGTTCAAGATGCCTTAATGACTGGGCTGCAAGGCTTGCAAAAACAGGAGCTGCTTCAACTATCTCCTCATACCATTCCTTGTCTTTGTATGTTTCAATCAGGCCCATCCCAAACCCCCAATAACCTCAAATAACTTCTTTTCATTTAAAAAGCTTATTGGCGAAGCCCATCATTCCATGCCAAACACATGGCTGAAATATTCCCTGTCGCTTTCTCCTGGATGGCAGCCATACATATTGTTCACATATTCCACTGGATTATGCCATCTAAGCATTCTCTTCCTGCATTCATTGACAGTGGGAATAACTCCATCAACTGATTGTTCTGCTCCCCTGAATACTGTCTTCATGCTTTTTATCTCATCTCCATCACAGTCAACAATCAGGTCAAGGCTTTCTCCGGGTCTGAAGCTGCCTCCCAATCTTCTTACATCTCCTTCTCCTGTAAGCATCACAAGCCCTGCCTCAACAAGCGGAGCATGGCTTATGCCCTCAATCCTGGTATTGTCTTCTTTTCCCTCAATGCTCATAACAGATGCAAGATGTATGATTATGTTCCTGCCTGCAGTATACATATCTCCATAGTTTCCATCCTGATTTTTCCACTCATTGTCCAGCCAGTATTGTATAATCTCATCCCTGTCTGTCAGTCCCTCAGGTTCAGGAGGATCAAGAGGTCTTAGAATGTGTGCAGGAAGAATATCTCTGTCAGACTTATATCCTGACAGTATATATTTTCCTGTCTGGACTGCCCTCTCAGCAGGAGATGAATACATCTCTATAGAAGGATGCTCCCATCTGAGCCTTTTTCCTAATTGTGATGCTCTTTGTCGGCCTTGCTCTGTGAGCAGACTGTCAGGCCCTTTTTCTTCATGCCTTCTTACTGAATAGGTGACTCTTTTCATATTACTCATCTTTACCACCCTGAGGTTACATAGTTATTACATATATTTAATACTTTTTACATTATTCTCTTATTTTTAAGTAAAATTAATAAATAAAAGGCATATTTCTCCTTAAAAATGCCATTCAAACTTGACCGCAAGGACAGGAAACTTCTCACTCTGCTGGATGAGAACTGCAGACAAAGCAATGCACAGCTTGCCCGAAAACTAGGCCTGAGCAAGCCTGCTGTTGAGTACAGGATAAGGAGACTGGAAAAGAACAATATAATATTTGAATACTATACTGTTATTGACTTCACCAGGCTGGGCTTTTCCCAGTACAAGCTCTACTTCAAGTTCCAGAATGCTACACCTGAAGAGGAGAATAAGATAATAGAATACTGGAACAAATCAGGAAATATTGTGTGGGTTGCCCAGCTCAGGGGCAGGTGGGATTTAGCTGTTTCAGTCCTTGCAAGGTCAAACTTTGAGTTTGGAAGATTACTAAACAGATTCATGAATGAATATTCAGGATTCATACTTGATAAGGATGTGCTTCTCACTGAATACTCTCCGATCTATGCAAGGGAGTACATGACAGAAACAGAACCTAAAGAATTCATTTACGGGATTCCAGAACAGGTGTATCATCCTGACAGCGCAGAGAAGAAGATATTGAAGCAGATATCCACTGATGCAAGAATCCCCATAGTTGAGCTATCAAGAAGGACAGGCTTAACCAGAGACATAATAAACTACAGGCTGAAGAAGCTTTCAAAAGACAGGATAATAGACCATTTCAGATGCTATCCCAATCTTGAGGAAATAGGTGTGAAACTCTACAAGATAATATTCAGGACAAAGAATTTTGACGAGAATGCTGAGAAGAAAATAAAGGCTTATGTGGCAGGCCACAAGAAAGCTCCCCAGATGCTGAAGCTCATAGGATCATGGGATCTTGAGATAGAATTCGAGGTTGAGACAGAGGATGAGCTGTACAGGCATCTGACAGACATAAGGAAAAGGTTTTCCTCAATAATAAGGGACTTTGAAATACTTAGGGTGACAAAGACATGCAAATATGATTATTTCCCCTTTTAATCTGCACTTCCAAAAACTATATAAATAAAGGAAAAGGATTGAATAATCAATGGCACTATCAATAGAAGACATGGCTGTTTTCTGCAAGAAAAAGGGGTTTGTGTATCCCTCTGCTGAGATATACGGAGGCATTGCGGGTTTCTTTGACTACGGCCCTCTTGGTGTTGAGCTCAAGAAGAATCTTGAGGACCAGCTGTGGAAGAGATTTGTGAGGTCAAGATGCGATGTTGTCGGCATAGACGGCTCTATAATAACAAATCCTAAGGTTTGGCAGGCCTCAGGCCATGTTGACTGCTTTGAGGACATAATGCTTGAATGCACAAAGTGCCATCACAGGTTCAGGGGAGACCACATGATTGAGGACAAGCTCAATATAAATGCTGAAGGCATATCAAAAGAGGATGTTGACAAGCTCATAAAAGAGAACAGCATAAAGTGCCCTGACTGCAAGTCAGAATTGGGCAAAGCCAACCAGTTCAATCTCATGTTTGACACAAATGTCGGGCCTGTTGGAGAGAACACTGCTTACCTGAGGCCAGAGACAGCCCAGCTCATATTCACTAACTTCAGGCTTGTGCAGGAGAATGCAAGGATGAAGCTTCCGTTCGGCATAGCCCAGACAGGCAAGGCTTTCAGGAATGAGATATCTCCAAGGGACTTCCTTTTTCGCGTAAGGGAATTTGAACAGTTTGAGATAGAGTTCTTCATCCATCCAAAGAAGACAGATGACTGCCCAATGATAAATGATGTTGAGGCAATGGAAATAAACATACTGCTTGAGAATGATAAGGATCATAAGAAAGCAAAGATAAAAGACCTCCTGTCAAAAAAGATACTCAGCCAGTGGCACGCATACTGGCTCGGCCAGTTCTATAAATTCTTTCTTGACATGGGAATAAATCCGGCAAACCTGCGAATAAGACAGCACGTCAAGGACGAGCTTGCGCACTATGCAAGAGCATGCTTTGACATTGAGTACAATTTTCCGTTTGGCTGGAAAGAGATACACGGCAATGCAGACAGGCAGAGCTTTGACCTTGAACAGCACGCAAAGCACTCAAAAAAAGACCTTTCATTCTTTGATGAGGAGTCAAAAGAGAAAGTGACTCCGAGTGTGATTGAGCCGAGCCAGGGAATCGGAAGAGCCATGCTGGCATTCATGTTTGATGCTTATGAGGATGACAAGAAAAGAGGGAACATAGTCCTCAAGCTAAGCCCCAAGCTGGCTCCTGTAAAGCTCGGCATATTCCCTCTTGTGGGAAACAAGGAAGAGGTCACAAAGCTTGCGATGAAGATATACAATGGCCTTAAGGATGATTTTGCATGCCAGTATGACAAGTCAGGCAGTGTGGGAAGAAGATACGCAAGAGCTGATGAGGCAGGAATCCCCTACTGCATCACAATTGATTTTGACACTCTTGAGGATGACTCTGTAACAATAAGAGACAGGGATACCACAAAGCAGGAAAGGATAAAAATAGCTGAGTTAAGAGAAAAAATTATAAATCTTTTATGATTACCATATATCTTTGATGCATCATCAGGGGTAATGATGAAGAAAAAAGAGGATCTAAATTACGGAGCAATAGGTGTTTTCATTCTAGTATGTTTTGGCATCATGATTCTTATGACTCCTTATGAGCCCATAACAGGAAGTGCTGTAGAGGATGTTACAGGATCAGTTACTGCAGCAGAATTCCTCTCCCAGAATATGGTTCTTGCAATAGTGGTGTTCCTCATAATAATTATGGGCATAATCGGCATGGTATTCCTTGTCAAGCACCAAAAAGAAAGGCAGAGGATACTATCCCAGATACCTCCAGAAAAGCTTAGTGCAGCTGAAGAATACATAAAATCAACCATTGCTCAGGGATATTCTAAAGAAGATGTGAAGGCCGCTCTCATGCATCAGGGATGGCAGGAAAGCAGGGTTGATGCGATGATGCATCATTTCTGAGAACCTAAGCAGTATATTCCCCAAGCAGCATATTCTAAACTGTCCATAAACTTTATATAAAACCCCCTCTAAATGGCCTCTATTATGCAAATAAGCGAATTAAAACCAAAACAAGGAAGTGTTGAGCTAGCTGCTGAAGTTGTCGAGAAAGGCGACATCAGGGAGTTCAACAAGTTCGGGAAACAGGGAAGAGTATGCAATGCAAAGATCAAGGATGAGTCAGGCACAATGGCCCTCACTCTCTGGAATGAGCAGATTGATCAGGTGAAGGTAGGTGACAGGATCCAGATCAAGAACGGCTATGTTAATGAGTGGCAGGGAGAATCTCAGCTCACAACCGGAAAGTTCGGAAGCCTTGAGGTCATAGGACCAGCAGGAGATGACAATGTCCAGGCTGTGACAGATGACGAGCTCAAGGAAGAGAGCACTGTTGAGCAGGATACTCAGGAAGCAACCCAGCCTCTAAGTCAGGATGAGAAGACAGAAGAGCAGGACCTTGAGGAGCTCAACAAGCCGACAGGCAATCCTGAGTCATCAGCGACTGAGGATGAACAGCTTGATCTTGATGTTGAAGAAGAAAAGATCGAGTGATCCTATAACTTTTTCATTTCATTGTCTTTTTGGGACAGTAGCTCAACCTGGGAGAGCACTAGACTGAAGATTCTCCAGGCAATGCCAGGCATAAGAAATCTAGGTGTTCCGGGTTCAAATCCCGGCTGTCCCATTCAATAAAGCAATTTTGCCAGACGAACCTGTGAGTCGGCAAAATTGATTTTTGAATGCTTAATAATCCCAGACGAGCTTGCGAGTCGGGATTATTTATGCATTTAATGTTTTCTACACAATAGGATTTTGCCTTTTTACATGCATCAAAATTCCAGACAAACAAAGTGAGTCGGAATTTTGTACGCATTCTTCTGATAATTTTGCCAGACGAACTTTTGAGTCGGCAAAATTGGTTTTTGAATGCTTAATAATGCCAGACGACTGAAAGGAGTCGGCATTATTAAGGCATTTAATATTTTAGATGAAGTCGGGATTTCATTTGCATTATTTCTGAGACAGAATTCTTTGTATCCTTCAGAAATGCTTTTTTTCAAGCCCCACCTAGATTTAGCTTTCCCATTATAGTGCCTGCTATAAGATTGAATACAAGCATGATTATCAGAGCAATGACAGCATAAGATAAAGTGCTTGTTATCAGGTTCTTTCCCAGAGCAAATCTCTCTCCAAGGCTGTCTGATCCATTCTCTATTCCGTTGGTTATTATTGTAAGTATGTATATCAGCTGTACAACATAGAATCCCACGATTATCTGGAAATAGAATGTAGGAACACCTTCTCCAAACATATTGATCATGCCGCCTGCACCACCCATCTGAGCTGCATCATCCTGTCCTGAAGTGAGTGTTCTGAGCTGAACTCCAAGCTGGCCCAGTATTGTGGTTATCATTGATGTTATTCCGATCACAATCCCTGCGATAGCTGGTGTGAGGAACTTTATCTGTGATTTCATTGAGCTTATGGTGTCAGCCATCAGGTCCTTGAGCCTCTCGTCCACTCGATGTATCTCCTTTATGTACCTTGACACGCTTATAACAGCCCTTGCTGCTATTGCAGGCCCTTTCTTTGCGCTTTCTGTAAGAACTTTCATTGAGCTCTCTATCAAAGATGAAGGATAGTATACAAGAGCCCCATGCTTTGGATCAAAAATCGCTGCTTCAACACCCATTCCCATCCTGGTTATGTTCATAGATACATGCGTGAAGAATGAACCTGAGACACTGTCTCCCATCACTGCAGCCACCTTGCTGAATGCAATCTCAGCAGGAAGCCCGTCACCAAGCCTGTTTCCGAGCTGGAAGAGCGCTGAAGCGAACTCCTTCTCAAGCTGCTTTGCCTTGTCCCTTATCTTTATCACATTCGATGCCTTGAATCTGAAGTACAATCCGATTCCTACTCCCAGGCCTATTATAAGAAGAAGACTGAAGATCGCTGCTCCCAGGCCAAAAGGCCCCACAACCTCGCCAAATCCAGGAGAGTTTGTCTCTCCTGGAGGGCATCCAAGAGATTTCCTATAGCCAAGCAAAGCGAACTTCTCATCAGGATCCTCAAGCTGATAAGTTGTCTGTAAGAGATTATCCCCTTTTTTTGGCACTATCAGATCCCAGTTTGAGTCTGCTGTGAACATGTGCAGGACAAGAGGGCTTATTCCCAGACCCACAAATAATATTATAAAGATTATGCTGATAATCATAGGCCTTATCTTTAGTTCAAAAGGACCCAGAGGTATTATTATGTTCCTGTACTTCTTGAGCTCAGGATTCTCCTCTGATACATCAGTATCTCCATATCCTGTGGGTCTTGTTGACAGGATGTTCTTGCCGAGATAATAGACTATTATTGGCAGTGCTACATTGTAAAGTGCAGCGAGATGATACCATTCCACCTGGCACATGAAGCTGACTACAAGAGGAAGTATGACCAGGCCGAGTATCGGCAGGATTATTCCAAGCATGTGGAGCATGGTTATCGGAGACTTCAGGTTCTGTGCATAATGAAGCATCTTCTCGTATGTCTCATCAAGTATGACTGAAAGGGACTTATCAAGAAGGCTTATCCTCCTGTCCTCATCACCTTCGTATAATGATGATTCAACAAGATGGAATGCTTCTATGAACTCCATGTTGTACTTCTTCCATGTGTCAAGGTAGCTGTCAAGCGATTCCTTTATTGACTCGTACTTCTCTGTCTCAACATCCCACAGGATCTTCTTGAGATCTATTGATAATGGAGGCGCAAGATGGTCTGAGGCGAATCTCATGCCCAGCTCAAGGTTTGATGTGTGCCTCATATATGTGACAACATAGAAGATACACAGGACCATCTGGTTGCTGGCTTTCATCCTCCAGCTGTTGGCAAGGAACATAGGAAGCTTGTTCAGAGGGGCATAGATTGCTGCTCCTGCTATAAGAAAGAACATTATGAAGAACATGGACTGGAATAGCAGATAGCTTATTACCGAACCCATGACAATCAGTAGAAGGGGAGCTATGACAGCGAATGACACAACACCTGTGGGAGTGGTGCTGAGGTGGCATATCCTTATTGCCTCTTCATAATCCTCAGTCTTTTTCTTGTCAGGAGCTATCTTGAGCAGCTTCTCGCTCATGTTGCAGAGCTTCTCATAGATGCTGAGCCTCTTTGGCATGAACTCCTGCCTGAACTCCTGATAATCAAGAGACCTTACAGAGGCTTCTCCTCTCTCAGCAGTAAGAGGTCCGCGGAACTCCTTGTTGAGCTTCTCCTTGTACCTCTGCATCATGTCTTCTATCTCTTTACTGCTGATCCTGTCCTTTGTGTCACTATCTTTAGGCATTTGCGGGGTTTACCTCTTTTTACCTCTTTTTCCCTTCTGCCTATCCTAATAAGCGTATGGCAGATCCGCTTGCAATATCTATTCTTTCAGGCCTTTCTTCTTCATCTCACTCTTGAGCCATATCTCCCACTCTGTGTATATCCTCTTTGGATCCAGTGTTCCGGTCTCTCTTTTGACCTTCTCTGAGAGTATGTGGAGCCGGTCATTGCATTTTATTGTGAATGGTGCTTCAAGGAGATCAAGATTGTCCATCTTGACTGCGTAATCAACCTGGGTCTTCTTTGCTTTTGCTCTCATCTCTATGTTCTGCCACATTGCATCCCAGTCTCCTGCAAAATCAGGTATGTTAGCTGCTATCATCTTAAGGATATCGCTGTCTCCATTCATCAGGTCATCTGTCGCAACAAGCTGGTCTTTCTTGCTGTCATACTTGAAAAGATCTGCAAAGCCGTTCTCAAGCATAGGATCATTCTCCCAATGTTTCCTTACTTCTGTTATCTGGGTCACTCTTCTCTTTCTCTCTGTGCCTCCAGGGCTCTTTATTGGATTGGCCACTATAACAAGGTCTGTTGCCTTGAATGATGTCTTTGGAACGCCTATGTCATTCACTACCCTGTCAAAGACTCCATAAGGGCTGTCACCATGTATTGTTCCTGCCACTACATTGGCAGCTGCTCCAACCCTCATTGCCTCATAGAGGGCAAGAGCTTCCTTGCTCCTGACCTCTCCTATTATCAGCGATGAGTCTCCCAATCTAAGAGTGGATCTTATTCCGTCAGCAGCACTCACCTCAGATGAACCTCTTGTCAGGGCAGACGCAACTTTCAAAGGCTGTATATTGAATCCGAGATCCCTCATCTGCCTTGTGGGCAGCTCAAGGGTATCCTCAACTGTTATTATCCTGTATCTTCTCATTATCTCTACCATAAGACTGCTCAGGAATGATGACTTACCAGAGCTTCTTGTTCCTGCTATGAGCATGCTTCTTGTACCATCTACAACAAAGCTCAGCAGGCCTGCAGTTATTGGATTGATCATCTTATTGTAGATGAATAATGGCAGTGTCCATGGCTTGTCCCTGTGCCTCCTGAATGAGTAAGCAATTCCTGTAGGATCAAGAGGCTGTGTTATCACAGAAACTCTTGTGCTCACTCCAGGAAGCTCAAGCTCAGTGTCAAGAATGGGGTTAGCCTCATCCAGCGGCCTTCCTGATATCATCCTCAGCTTCGAAGCCCAGGACTCTGCTTCAGGTATTGTGGGGACAATGTTTGTAAAGCAGTCTGCATAATCACCATGCACTATGAACATAGGGATCCTTCCAAGGGGTGAGTTTATTGAGATATCCTGTATCCTCTCATCCTGCAGTAGAACCTCTATGAGGCCGAAGCCTACTGTGTATCTCACAAGTATCTGAGTGAGCTCGTCTATCTCTTTCTGGCTCATCTTGACATTCCTGTATCCCAGCAGCTCCTCAATAAGGTCATGTCCTATGTTATAGAAGACCTCTCTCATCCTCTGAGGATTCACGAACTCTGCCCTTGTGGGCTTGTGTTCTGCCATTATGTTCCTGGCCATGTCAAGTATCTCATATTTCTCCTCGCCGAGCTTGAACTCAGGAGGCATCATGTGGTACAGGTACTTCACATCATCGTTGAACTTGAACAGTGTTATCTCTGTATTGTCTCCCACTACATAGCTGTCTATCTCTTCTCCTTCTGCAGGGTAATCTGCCATGAGCTTTGTGAACATGAAGTCAGGCTTTATTGTAGGATGGAATATATCCCTGTATATCTCCCGGTCACCTTTCCTGTATCCTTCAAGCCTCTTCCTTACAAGTGAGATTAGCTTTGTGTTCTCCAGAAGGTTGTATATGTACTGCAGAAGACCCACGTATCTCTTTATGCAGTAGATGTCATTCTCATTCACTGTCTTCTGCATGAACATCTTCTGATCCCTTATCTTACGCTTGAGCTCAACAAATGCTGATATAGGATCCTCCTTGATCCTTCTGAATATGATGTTCTGCACATATGTGTATTTCTCATTGACATCCTTTGTGCATCTTCCGTTGAATGTCAGGGCTTCGTATGAGAAATAGTCCTTCTCTCTTGAGAGCTTCTGATAGAGCATTGCTATCTCAAGAAGCAGACCTGTCTCTTCAAGACCATACTCATAGTCCCTTTTCTGGTAGAGTATTATCTTTGTGGCATTCTTGACTTTTGCAAGGGTCTCTATTATCTTGGACATGTATAATGGGTCATCTTCTATAGAAGGGGCTCTTATTATGTTGCTGCAGTCAACTCTCAGGATAACATCTTCTCCTTCCCTGATGATCTCATAGTTCCAAACCTCTTTTTCTGCCATACTATCTGCTCCTTATCTCCCTCTTTTTTTGTTCCTGTTCTCCTGCTCTTCAGACTCTTTCCTGAGATTCTCGAGAGCCACTTCTATCACATGGCTCTTGTTCCTGTATCTTGTCTTGTCTGCAGTCTGAGAACTGAGCCATTCAATAAGATCCTCGTCTATTGTGGCACTTATTGGTTTTTTCATATAATGACCTATATTTAACTGTTTTGGACATGTAAATCAATATTATTTTATATATTTTATGTTTTTTTATATTACATCATATTATTTTATAATATAAATCGAAAAGCTTATATATCAATAAGGCCACCTTTATCAAAAAATGAGGAGATTCGCATTTACCTGGGTCATAATAATGCTGTTATTCATGGCATTGATTGTATTCGCTATAGCAAGACCCACAATAACAGGAGGGGCTGTGATGGACAGCCAGTCTGACAGCATACCTCCATATATGATGTCATTCATTGTGCTTCTGATGGTCCTGTTCTTCCTGGTCATGTTTCTGGTAGGCGCAAAGGTGCATTCTGATAATTCCAGGGTAAAAGAGGAGGATTCCATGAAAGAGCTCATGAACAGGATGCAGAGATAGGACATCAATATTGAATAAAGCAGATGATCCATATAAGATTTTTAGTATGTTTTCAAATACATTTATATATTAATCATGGAATACTCTCAATAGTAACAGTACAACAGAGACAGCACACAGGCAGCAGCCAACCAGCAACCAGATTGTCTAAAAAGAGGCGCTCATGGAAAATCCATTCGCAAAAAAAGAGGATTCAGGCAAAGACAAGGAAGAGCCGAAGAAGCATAGTTTTGGAGGTTCACTTTTCGGAAAGCATGAGGCAGATGTTCCTGTCACAGCAATGTCTGATCTTTCAAATCAGATAAACAATCTGAGCAGAAGGCTGAGGATACTTGAAGAGAGGTATACTAATCTCAGGAAAAACACCCAGCTTACTGACCAGAACCTCCTGAAATTCAACAAGGACTTCCATAGGGAAGCGTCATCACTGAATTCTGATCTCACAGATGCAAGGCGCGAGTTCTCTGACCTCAAGGACAAGGTAAGGCTGATAGTCAAGGAGCTCATGGAATGCGCAAAGACAGAGGAAGTCAAGATACTTGAGAAGTACATCAATATGTGGGATCCTGTCAAGTTTGTCCAGAGAAATGAAGTGGACAGGATAGTGGAAGAAAAGATCAATGAAGTACTCTCCCAAAAATCAAAAGATTTAAAAGAATGAGCAGCCTAATCACAGAAAATGGTTTTTTTAAAGGATCTTTTCGCAAAGAAGCCTTCAAAACCTTCCCCTGAAGCTCCTTCAGATGTTCCCACAGAGAAGATAATATCTCTCAAGGACCAGGGAATGACTGTCAACCAGATATACGAGACTCTTCAAAGACAGGGTTACTCACTGGATCAGATAAGCCAGGCTATGAACCAGGCTGACCTGAAAGAAGGAGCTTTAGACGCAAATGATAACAGAGGTGATAATATGCCAGAACAGCCAACACCCACTCAGATGAGGCCGCCAGCACAGGATTGGCAAGGAAGTGCACAGACAGGCCAGGATAATCCTGGTCAGGGAGGAGGAAACATGCCTCCTCCGGATATGCCCCCTCCATCCTCAGGGCACAGTCAGGCAGGACCTGGGCAGTCACCACCGCCTCCATCAGGCATGCCGCCCATGGACCCTCCAGGAATGGCAGGAGGAAGCATGAGCGAAGAGAGAATCCATGAGATTGCTGAAGCCATCATAGAGGAGAAATGGCAGGAACTCATAGAGAATGTCAACAGGATAGTTGAATGGAAGGATTCAACTGAGTCCAGGATAACAAAGCTTGAGCAGAAGATGACTGATATAGGCCAGAGCTTTGACAAGCTCCATGAGGGAGTTCTTGGAAAGATCTCAGAATATGACAAGGGCATAGTTGATATAGGAGTAGAGATAAAGGCCCTTGAGAAGGTATTCCAGAAGATACTTCCAGGATTCATGGAGAATGTGAATGAGCTCTCAAGGATAACCGCCAAGATGAAAGGCGGAGCAGGGAAGAAGTAATCTTTGTCAATTCTTTTATTGTTGCTTTTAGTATTTATTATATGAATCAGCTCCCCAGTATCTTCTTATGTTTATTGCAGCAAGAATCTAATGATTGTATTTACAAAAAACAATGATGGACAAATTAGTATATATTTATGGAGGCAGCAGCAACATTGGATTCGTACACGGTCGATGATAATATTTTAAGTTAATATCGGCAACAACAGAAAATGCTTTGCATTTTCTTAGTTGCAAAAGCTCTGCATTTGCAACAACAATACTGGCAGCAGACGGCCAAAAAGGAGATACTATAACTTATAAGGCAGCAACAACAACAGTGGACTCATATACGGCCAAATTGCTTCGCAATTTGTCCTATTCGTAAAGGGAAAACCAGAACTGCGTAACTGGTTTTCCCTCTACACTCAATATTCGTCCTTGTTGTTGCTGCCTAGCTAAAGCTAAGAGGAGTGCCACCTCTCCGATGTCAGGGTAGCAACGTCTAACCGGAGAGTATAGGAGTATGTTGCAATAGAATAAACTAAAAGGAATAACCACCTCTCCGTGGCCGGATTTGCTGCGCTTATCGGAGAGGCTAGGAGAAAAATGCAATACAATCCTCTTAAAGCCATTGCCACCTCTCCGACATAGAGATAGCAGCACCTGATCGGAGAGGCTAGGAAGAGATTCCAGATTCATTCACAATAAGATTTGCTATCTTACCAATGTCACAAGACCAGCATCTTATCAGAAAGGCCAGGAATGATCTAAGGTAATCAAACAAATAGAATCCAAGATACAATGACTTCATGCCTTTGTCTTCATGGCCAGCAGTGATATTGTGAACACTGCCACAATCAGGATGAATAACATGCCAAGAACCTTTGGATGGAAGAATGTCGCGCTGACATTTGATCCGAATGATGAGCTGGCAGTCGAGTCTATTGATGCTGTGTCATCTGCATCCACAGTCTCTCCATCTCCTGATTCAAGAAGCTTCTGGCCGTAGACATTTGAGAATGAGGCGATCACGATCACTATTGCTATTATTATAATGACCCATATCACCACATTGTCCACCCTGAGTACGCTCATGATGTCTGAATCTGTGGCTCCGAATATCTTATAGGTTATCAGTAGGAACAGTATGAATATGAAGAGCAGCGTGAACCAGGGTATCATCACAGCAATGATATTGGTTATGTCCGGGACCATTATGACAAGCAGCCCTACAACAAGCGCTATCAGCGCATGCAGGCCTTTGTTGTCTCCAAACACCTTTCCCATTGAGAAGATTCCATAGATTATCGCTATCACGAATATCAATGAGAATATGAGCGTGAAATGCTCCAGCAGTCCTGAATCAAGTATAGTAACCATCTTTCACATCATTCCCCTGGTTTCTTGAAGAAATCAGAGATATTCTTGAGCATGCCCTCTCCCTTGGACTCTTTTGGTTCTCTTACTATGAAGTATGTTATGAGCCCGAACACCAGCAGAACCACTATCAGCGCCTGTGTATCAGGATTATCCAGCCAGTAGAGCCAGGTTATGTACTCCCAGAGGTTGGCTGCTGCTCCGAAGATGTATATCACAAGTATGAATGCTATAACTGCTATGAAGCCTGCAAAAGGGCCTGTGACCCAATTAGCCTCTCCACCAAACATGCCTATGAGCAGCAGTATCATTATTACAGCCACTATTATAAGGGATACCTGAGGAAGCGCCCTGTTCATTATCTCAACAATGTCATATTGGGTGGGATATCTTCCAGTGACATGAGGTATGACAACTCCAAGTCCCAGAAGCAGAGCTATCATCACATTCAGATTCTTGACTTTCTTTGGATCACCAAGGATCCTTGTCTTCTGCAGTATAGCAAAAACTATTGCAAAGACCAGAAAGAACGGCACTATAACATCAGCGACTCCAATCTGATCCAGCCAGATGATAGCATTATCAAAATATCCCATTTTTATTCACCTTCACCTTTTCCTTTTGATGGTTTTCTTTCGTATGTTATGAACAGTATGACCACTATTACCACAACCAGAAGTATTATTGAAGCAGTATAGCTTGTTGCCCAGTTATTGGCCAGGAAATTCCAGAAAGCCTCAAGCCAGCTTACACCACTATCTGTCTTGATTGCCTGCAGGAATATCAGCACAATTGCAATGAACATTATGACCATGAAGAATGTCCTCCATCCTCCTTTCTCAAGGAAGGTTTTCTCTTCATAATGGAAGAAAGTTCCTATCATGAGCAGGAAGCTCACAGACACAAGCAATAGGAGAACTATATTAGCCATTGCTTCATTTATGGCTCCCACAAGCCGTGTGGATATTATCACAAGGAAACCTATCACAAATGCTATAACCGCATTTATGCTCTTCTTTGGATACTCAACTCCCTCGATCACATCAACGCCGAGTATCTTTGTTTTCTCAAGTATCGCGAACACTATGGCGAACACAAGAAGGAACGGAAGGACAACATCATAGATGCCAATCTCTTCCAAGAAAACCAGTGCACCTCTAAACACTGAATCAGCCATAATAGGTTGAATTAAATAGTTGTTTATATATAAATGTTTCGTTTTAAAAAACTTTATAAAAAAAGCCTCTCTAACTCTGGAGAACCAATAAAAGGGGGTTTTGACTGATGAAAAATACTGATAACATAACAGACTTCTTTTTTGAGACAGGCCAGCTGAAAAGAGTGAAGAGAAGCGGCTTCTGGCTTCTGGGAATCAAGGATCCTGAAAGTGTAGCAGAACACAGCTTCAGAGCAGCCATCATAGGCCATGTTCTCGCAGAGATGGAAAGTGCAGATTGTTCAAGAGCAGCAATGATGTGCCTGTTCAATGACCTGCACGAAGCGAGGCTGAATGACCTGCATAAGGTCGGCCACAGGTATATTGACTTCAGGAAAGCAGAGACAGAGGCTCATAAGGAGCAGACTTCCGGGCTGGGCACTATCGGAAAGAGCATATTCTCAATGCATGAGGAGTTCCAGGCGCAGAAGACAAAGGAATCTATAATCGCCAGGGATGCTGACCTTCTTGAGAATGCTGTCCAGGCAAGAGAGTATCTTGTGATGGGCTATAAGGATGCCCAGAACTGGATAGAAAACATAAGGAAGCTTTTAAGGACATCAAGCGCTAAGAAGCTTTTCAAGCAGATAGAGAAAGCAGACCCTAACAGTTGGTGGAAAGGACTCAAGAAGATTGAGAGATGATGGTCTTATAGCATCATCAAATATCATCATGTAACAAGTTGGAGACTGATACAATGGGATTTAATGTGGAGTTCAACTGGATACTCAAGATAAAGGATGAAGAACAGCTAAAGGGTATAAGAGAAGGAGAGAAAAGGACATTCTTCAAGGATCATCACCGGATATACCCTATTGGAATAAACATAATGCTGTGCGACAAGGACTGCAACTGCCTGGGATACATCAAGGTACTGAAGATCACAACCCAAGAAAGAATGGAGATAGAAGCCAGGATTGAAAAGCTTTTTGAAGAAGAAACAAAGCAGGTGATATCTGATACTCTGAGGGATATGTATGGATGAGAATATGAACAAAGCAGCAAGCATAACACTTAACTCCTGCCTCAAGCTGAAGAAGACAGAGACTCTTCTCATAATAACAGACAGGAAAAAGAAGAAGATAGCAAAAGAGATCTATTATGCAGCATTCTACAAATGCAGGAATTCCATGCTGGTGACCATACCTGAAGCAGAGGTAAGCGGTGAAGAGCCTCCTGCAATTGTCGCAGAAGTGATGAAGAAATATGATGTGATAATAGCTCCAACATCAAAGTCAATAACCCACACAAACGCTATTAGCGATGCGATGAAGAAAGGCGCAAGAGTGGCATCACTTCCTGGAATAACTGAGGGAGCTTTCAAGAGAGGGCTCACATCAGATTATACTGGAATAAGCATAACCACAAGAAAACTGGCCAGTATGATAATGAAGTCAAAGAGGATAAGGATCATCACATCAGCAGGAACTGATATAAGAGCAGAGGTAAGCAAGGACTATCTAGTTTTTTATGATGACGGCCTGATAACAAAGAAAGGAAGCAGAGGAAACCTTCCAGCAGGAGAGGCATTCTTTGTGCCAAAATATAAGAAGACTCAGGGAACATTTGTTGTGGATGCAAGCTTTGGCATAGAAGGAAAAGTTGACAAGCCTGTGAAAGTGACTGTCAAGGACGGCTATGCTGTCAGGATACAGGGCGGAAAGACAGCTGCAGAGCTCAGGAAGATACTCAAGAAGTGCGGAAAGAACGCCTATAATATTGCAGAAGTAGGAATAGGCACAAACCCCTACTCCAGGATAAGCGGGATAGTGCTTGAGGATGAGAAGGTTCTCGGAACAGCCCACATAGCTCTCGGAAACAGCAAAGGCATGGGCGGCCCCACATATGCACCCTGCCATCTTGATGGAGTGTTCAGGAAGCCGACCATATACCTAGATGACAGGATTGTGATGGACAAGGGAAAGCTTGTGATATGAGGTGATGCAATGACAGAGATTGAGGGAGTGAACATAGAATGGCTTGGGCATGCAGGATTCCTTCTCAAGAATGAGAAGGTCATCTACATAGATCCATTCAGGCTGGGAGACAACAATGAGAAAGCTGATCTCATACTCATCACGCATGAGCATTATGATCACTGCAGCATGGAGGACATAAAGAAGATAATAAAGCAGGACACCATAATCGTGACAGTTGCTGACTGCCAGAGCAAGCTATCAAATCTTGAGATCGCAAGCGTGACTCTTGTCAGGCCAGGAGACAAGGTGAATGTGCAGGGAACTGTGATAGAAGCAGTGCCTGCATACAACAAGGACAAGCAGTTCCATCCCAAAGAGAATGAATGGGTTGGATTCATATTGACTGTCAATGGAAAGAGGATATACCATGCAGGAGACACTGACAGCATACCTGAGATGCAGTCATTAACTAATATAGACATAGCTCTTGTTCCGGTTTCAGGAACATATGTGATGACAGCAGAAGAGGCAGCTGATGCTGTCAACAGGTTCAGGCCAAAAGTGGCAATACCTATGCATTACGGAAGCATTGTCGGAAAGAAGCCTGATGCTGAGAGGTTCAAAAAGGGATGCCAGGTCAGGGTTGAGATTCTTGGATAATCATTTCTTTTTCTTCTTCATTCTCTTTTCACAAACAGCCCGCACCAGCACCTGCCTTTATCTTTCCATGTGCTGTGTATTATGAAATTGCACGGGCAGAGCAGATCAACATTCTTTTCATGGCTTCCGTCGCCTAGCCTGCATGGGCAGAATCTGAATCCTTTGTTCTTCTCGTTCTTGAGTACTCCTTCTGCAAGAGCTTGGACTATCTTTGTGTCAGGATTGAGCTTGAAATCTTTTCCTTCAGCAAATTCCTCCCACAGCTTTATGATCTGATCATTCTCCAAGCTTCATCACCATCCTTGCCTCTTTCTCAGGCACTTCTATGAATGCGTTTTCTGTCTGGCATGTCGGGCAGGCTTCAGGCCCTGCAATGCCATAATGTATGTCACTGCATACATTGCATCTGAAGAATCTTTTTTCCGGCATTTTTCACCTCAATGATTTACTGCACTATGATGCATTCTAATCAGCTTTTCCACAGCCCATGAACATTGCAGTAAATTCTTAAGACAGCATCATTAGACATATCTGCTTTTGGTAAAGCTTCCGGAGCATCTCCTGGTTTTAAGAATTTTCTGCACGACTTGCCATTATCAAGGACTTCAATCCATTCAATGAAATGCTCTTTTTCCATTGGGTGGGGGATTGATCCAACCTTTATTTTGGTTCCTTCTTCTGTCTTTTCAATTACAGGAACATGCTTCTCCTTGCCTTCCTGCTCCTGTGTCTTCTCTTCCTGAAGGATCATTGGCTTATCGCAGCAGACCAGTTCTCCGCCGCCAACTTCAAGAACTGTGATGACATTTCCGCACACAGAACATTTGTATACCTCATTAATCTTTTTTACAGCCACTTTTTCACCTCATTCACCTACTTCTTCCTTGACTTCCTTCTTTCCTTCCTCAAGCTCTTCAACCTGCTGCTTGTCCCTATTTAACAGCATGGCTTGAAATTCTCCAATGTGGGTCTTCTCTTCTTTGGCTATGTCAAGAAGAATGGCCTTTATATTCTTGTCATTTGCCATTGCAGCCATCTGCTCGTAGAGATTTATGGCATCAAGCTCTGCTATTATCCCTGCTCTCAGAATCTCTCTGTCCATATCTTTCTCATCAATCTTCTCCAAATTTATTGGAAGTTTTGACAGCATTTTTTTCACCTCATCATTTCTTTTTTTAGTTGCAAATTTCGCATTCAGGATCAAAGCACATGCATTCAGGAGCATAGTACTCTCTTGGATGCTTGCATGAAGGGCATTTCTCTGGAGGCTCAGTTCCTTTGTGTATGAAGCCGCACTTGCTGCACTTCCACCTTATGGGCTTCTCCCTTCTGAATACTGCCCCTTTCTCAACCATCTCAAGGAGCTTCTTGTATCTTTCCCTGTGCTGCTCCTCTACTTTGGCGATCATCTTGAAAAGAGCAGCTGCTTCCTTGTTGCCCTCTTCTTCTGCCTGCTTAGCAAAATCAGGATACATCTTAACTGTCTCATAATCCTCGCCGTCAATAGCCTCTTTGAGGTTCTCAGCTGTGCTGCCTATACCTTTCAGAAGCTTGAACTCATCTTTTGCATGCTGCATCTCATTCATTGCAGTCTCTTCAAAGAGATCTGCAATGTAATGATAGCCCTCTTTTCTTGCGACTTTAGAAAAATATGTGTACTTGTTCCTTGCCTGGCTCTCGCCTGCAAATGCTGCTTTTAGATTTTCTTCGGTTTTTGTCATTGTATTACCCCCTCTTGGTCTGGTGTAAATTCCCAGATTTTATAAGTATTATGGTGTTTCTTAAAGATATCTTTGGTTTAAGGATATAAAAAATAAAAAGAGAATATCATTTCTTTTTCTTCTTTGCTTTCTTGGTTTTTCCGCAACTTCCGCATGACATCATATCACCTCCTGTCTTTTTTTATGTGGATGTGTGGTCAGGATATCAGGAATGTGCTACTTGCACTCCCTGCATATTCCGTGGAATATTGTCTTTACAGAATGAGGCTCAAAATCCTCTGTCTCAGCATTCTGCATAGAATGTCTGGCTATGTCCTTGCTGAATATCTCAGATATATTTCCGCACTTCTTGCAAACGCAGTGCTGATGCGGTGATATGTCTCCGTCAAACCTGAATTCCTTATTGACTTCAATCTTCTGTATATCCCCCTCCTCTGCAAGCGAGTGAAGATTCCTGTATACTGTGGCAAGGCTTATTGCAGGAAGATCCTTCTTTACTTCACTGTAGATCTCATCTGCTGTAGGGTGATGATTAACGCTCCAAAGATACTCCAGAATCTTTATCTTTTGGGTTGTTATCCGTATTGAAGGCATAGTGATAGTCATTATCATTTGGTATGCTCTGCTAGTATTTAAATATTTGGTATATATCTATTGAAAAGCTGAATGACTGCTGGATATCTTTGCAACACTTTGCAGTATTTTGATATTGACTAGTATCTATTAACTTTTGGTATTATTATCTTATGATAATGATTATCATAAAAGGTTTTCTATTTTTATGCTGGCTGTGATCTATATCTGTTCATATATCAATCCTGACATAGTGGTTATCTATAGCTATAAGTTATCTGTTACTAATCTTACTAAGAGCACATAATTACTATGTGATAATCACTATTATCTGGTACATATAATTAGATAGTGACTAATATCATGTTGTTTATATATGATCTGGGTTTATCTAATTGATCCTGCTATGCTACTTCAGTATCTTGCCTGTCTCCATGTACCACAAATACAGGTCAAGCTCTGCAAGAGTAAGGCCTGTCTTATCAGCCAGCATCTTCAGACTTTGCTCTATATCATCATAAACTTTCTTGTTGAGTGTCTTAGGCCTGGCTATCATGCCATTATCAGCCATTATATCAATTATATGAAAATCTATTATCGCAACATCATCATATCCTGTATTCCTCAGGAAATGGCTGGCTTCTTTGTATCCTATGCCTTTTATGTTCTTTGCAAGCCATTCCCTTGCCTCAGATGAGCTATTGAAGGATCTTAAGGTAGTTTTAAGGCTGCCCTTATGCTTTCTCGCCTCTGCTATGTATCCTGCCCTCTTTGTGTGGAACCTGCAGGAGTGCTGCCTGAGCTTTTTCTGCAGCTGCTTCTCAGGCAGACTGAGGAATCCATTTCCTACTTTTGTATGCACGTCAATGCATCTCTCTGCAGTTGAGTTTGCTGTGAGAATGCAGAAGCATAATTCAGTGAACCATGCATGGCTTGGCCTGTACTGGAATGCCTTGAATTCCTTTATCCTTGAATCTACTGTAATCTGGATACTGCTGTTCTTCAGATTCATTATCTCCCCCTGCAAACCCATAGATGTTATATATCTGCTCCTGACTTTTATAGTTTACGATAGTAGTTTACTATGGTCTGCTTTCAGGGATATATTTAAAAAGAACAGGAGCATACTATCATGCAAGAGGTGATATCATGTTCTCATTAAAGGATAAGGTAGCTGTGATAACCGGCGCCCGAAGAGGCATAGGAAAAGGGATAGCTGAGAGGCTTGCATATGCAGGAGCAGATATTGTCATTTCTGACATTGATCAGGAAGATTGCGACAAAACAGCGCAGGAGATAGCAGATGCTAACAGTATCCAGGCAATAGGCGTGAAGTGCGATGTCAGCAATAAGGATGAAGTAGACAGCTTGATAGCAAAGACTGTTGAGAAGTTCGGCAGGATTGATATCCTGGTGAACAATGCAGGCATAGTGAAACTTGATTCATTTACAGAATTCAGGGAAGAAGACTGGAATTCTGTCCTGGACATAAACCTCAAGGGAGCATTCCTCTGCTCTCAGGCAGCAGCAAAAGAGATGAAGAAGAACAATTACGGAAAGATAATCAGCATAGCATCCATAGCAGGGCTGGTTGCATATCCTAATGGTTCAGCCTACTGCGCGAGCAAGGCAGGAATAATAAACCTCACAAGAGAGATGGCTGTCGAGCTCGCAGGGAACAAGATCAATGTCAATGCAGTAGCGCCAGGACTTGTCGAGACTCCTATGACAAGATTTGTCATGCAAGACAAGGAAAAGCTAAACCAGACCCTTGCAGCAATACCCTGGAACAGGCCTGGCCAGCCCTCAGACATAGCCAATGCAGTGCAATTCCTTGCATCAGATGAGGCTGATTACATAACAGGCCAGACACTCGCAGTTGACGGCGGATGGACTATACAATAAGGCTGCAAACCCAGTGGAGCTTTTGATGACAGCAAGAAAATGCCCTAAATGCAAATCAGCGGATGTGCAGATGGTCCACTACCGCGGAGCAAAGGCACTTGTGTGCAGCAATTGCGGTTATGACGAGCGCGAGGATATTGACACATTCCCTGAGAAAAGAGAGACCCAGAGAGAGAAGCAGAGATACAGCCCTTACAAGACAGGCGGAGCAAGCAGATCAGGAAAGAGATGATTCTCATTTTTATGATGTGGGCTGGTATTGAAGAACCTGCCATAAACCTGTGTTATGTTCAATAATTTTTAAGGGCTTAGAAAAATATAAGGGGCAAAAACAAAAAAGGTTAAGTCAAGTCTTCTTTCTTACTTCTAAAAAAATTAACAATTCTCTCTAAACTAGATTTTTCGCCAGTCATAGTTTTAAGATCCTTATCAGATATTTCAAGAATAAGTCCTTTAGTTGTTGTTGGTTGCAGTGCCAAAGCTTGTCCTGCTCGTTCTGCATCAACTAATGGTGCACATCGATATAATGGACCTACATATTCACCTGAAAAAGGTATTAATGGCTCAAGTTGGGATGATAAACCTGTACGATAAGTTGGTTTTTGTTCCCTTATTAAATATCTCGCTTCAACAGATTCTGCAACACAAGGTTCTATTGGAATAGTTGTAAGTGAATCAAGATGATACCAACCATTTGTTGGAGGAAAGTTTTCAACCGCCAGTAGTCTTTCTTCAGGAACATCCAGTATAACTTCTCCATTATCTTCATTAAAATCTCTTGCAGTTACATCTGGAACTACGATAGCAATACCCTGCTTTCCCTCATGTACTTTCGTAGGTAAGATATAAGATCTATCGCCCCCAGAATAAAAGATTTCAGATCTCAGTTGCCTATCTGTTTCTTTTAAGTTCATTCTTCCAGTGTAGGCAACTATTACATTTGTCATAAAAGGAGAAAAATCTGATGCAACTTTACCCCCCTGTGGATCATTAACTAAGAGTTCAGCAACTTGAGGCCTAATTACTTTTAAATCTATTCCATATTTGGAGTTTAGTTTATCAACAAATTTGTAATCATCTAAAAAACTACACTCTCTTTGGAATAATCCCAAGTTAATTTGTTCACTTTTATATCCTATTTTTATTATTTCTATATCTTCCATTTTTTTGATAAAATTAATTTATTTTTATTACTCAATAATAAGAACATTTATTTAAAACCTTCTTAATAGATTCAGAATAAAACCGTAATATTTATATATTATTTCAGTTTTTATTCTAATATGTATATTAAAACAGATCTAAAGGATAAAAAGATATTGTATGAACTAAATAAAAATAGTAGGCAAACTAATGAAAAAATAGCAAAAAAAGTTGGTTTATCAAAACAAGCTGTTGCTGCAAGAATAATCAATCTTCAGGAGAAAAATGTGATTGATTACTTCTTTGTAAAACTAAATCCAACCCTACTTGGATTTATGCATATTAAAATTTATATCAAATTATACAATATTACACCCAAAAAAGAACAAGAAATGATTAAAGAATTAAATAAAGAAAAAAATGTATTCTGGTTATCTTCATTAAGAGGCAAATATGATTTAGTGGCATCGATTTATGTTAAAAATATTCATGATTTTAGTAATAAATTCGAAAGGATATTTGGGAAATGGAAAGATTACATTCTGGAAAGAAATATCTTTATTTTAGAAGAAGCTTATACTTATTCTAAAGCTTATTTATTACCAAATAAAAATTCAGAAGAATTCATTTATAGCCGAGGAAAAGAAAAAGAGATATTGTTAGACAAAACGGACCAGAGATTACTCTCTATACTTAATAAAAATGCAAGAAAATCCTTAATTGAAATTTCAAAAGAATTAAATGTCAGCCCAGATACTATTAATTATAGGATAAAAAACCTTCAGAAAAAAAATGTTATCATAGGATTTAGTACAAAAATTAATTTCCAGAATATTGGAGGAAATTTCTATATATTATCTTTGAAACTCCAAAGAATGGATAAAGAAAAATATAACAAAATAAAAACAATATCAAAAATGAATAAAAATATTCTTACTTTTATTAAAGTAATTAGTGATTTTGATGTTGAATTAGAAATCGAAGTTTTGGAAAAAAAAGATTTTGATAATTTAATTAAACAACTAAGAGAAGAATTTGCTTTGGAAATTAAAGATTATGAGATTATAGAAGTAATTAAAGAACATAGGATGACATACTATCCATTCTAGGTTTTTTGTTTTTGCCCCGAACTCCTTTAACTTGATGCACCGCTAACGCTCCCTGAGCACCCCTAAAAATTACTCTTCGCCTCTTTGAGGCTTCGGTCGCCAGAACTCCGCTCATATGCTTATTTCAGTTACCAGAAATAATTGATGACATCCATGATGTTCGCTCGTAACTGGCGACGAACATAACAGGAATTATGCAGCTCACTGCGTTGCACTTGTTCGCCCAAATTGCTGAATTCAAGCCCTTCAGGCTCTCATTCAGGCAACTTCGCATAATTCCAGTGTTAAGCCTTCCAACCCAAGGGTCTGTCCGAAATCTTCTTTTTTCTGCGTAAAAAGTTCGGGTCAGCATCGGCTCAGCTCTTGATTGTTTATATTAAAGGCCTGCGTCCTCGGAGGGGGCTTCCCCCTGCAACAGCCTCAATAATATATATTATAGAGCTTCGCATATTGATGCTTTCAGCATGCAATGCTGAAAGGGGAAAAAATACGAATGGAATGAGTATTTTGACAATGACCTTCATTCCGGACAGACCCCTCTCAAACCCACAAAATCTTTATAAATAGGCCTTAATCCCCTCAAGTGCATGAAAAGGAGCCATACTTGCGGAGAACTGACAAAGAAGGATGACAAGAGCCAGGTCACTCTTCAGGGATGGGTAGACACAAGAAGAGACCATGGAGGACTCATATTCATAGACCTCAGGGACAGGCACGGACTTACACAAATAGCCCTTGATCCGGCTTCAAAGGGTTTTGAGGAAGCAGAGCATCTGAGAAGAGAGGACTGCATCCAGGTAACAGGCAATGTCAGGCCAAGGCCGACTGGAATGGAGAACCCGAAGCTTCATACAGGAGAGATTGAGGTGTACTGCTCAAAGGAATTGGTCATACTCAACAAGTCAGAAGTTCCGCCAATGGATATTGATGACAGAAAGCTGGCTAATGAAGAAGTAAGGATGAAGTACAGGTTCCTTGACCTCAGGAGGCCGACAATGCAGGGCAGGATCATGCTCAGGCATAAGGTTGCCCAGGCTGTAAGGAACTATCTTTCTTCAGAAGATTTCCTTGAGATAGAGACACCAATGCTTGTGAGGGCGACACCAGAAGGGGCCCGTGATTATCTTGTTCCGAGCAGGGTCAATCCTGGAAGATTCTACGCGCTTCCGCAGTCACCTCAGCTGTACAAGCAGCTGCTCATGGTGTCAGGCATGGACAGGTATTTCCAGATAGTGAGATGCTTCAGGGATGAGGACCTCAGGGCAGACAGGCAGCCAGAGTTCACCCAGATAGACATAGAGGCAAGCTTTGTTGATGAAGAGGACATATACCAGATAATGGAAAGGATGATGAAGAAATTATTCAGTATAATAGATGTTGATGTAAATATACCATTTCCAAGGATAACCTATGATGAGGCAATGGACAAGTACGGCTCAGACAAGCCTGACATGAGGTTTGGCATGCAGCTGATGGATGTCACTGATATTGTCAAGGATTCTGATTTCAAGGTATTCACTGATGCAATAAGCTCAGGAGGCAAGGTAAAATGCATAAACGCAAAATCCTGCTCTGAGTTCTCAAGAAAAGAGATAGATGAGCTTATTGACTTTGTAGGTGTATACAAGGCAAAAGGCCTGGCATGGATAAAAGTACTGGAGGGAGGCAAGCTTGAGAGTTCAATAGTCAAGTTCTTCTCCAATGATATCCAGTCTGAGATAATCAAGAAGACAGGAGCAGAGAAAGGGGATCTTCTGCTCTTTGTGGCAGACCACAAGCATTTCATTGTTGATGATGCCCTTGGAAACCTGAGGCTGAAGCTTGGAGAGAAGCTAGGCCTGATAGGCAAGGATGAGTACAATTTCATATGGGTGACAGACTTCCCTCTGCTTGAGTATGATGAGGACATGCAGAGGCACATCGCAGTACATCATCCATTCACTTCTCCAAAGGAGGAGGATATAGAGAAGCTTGACAAGGATCCCTCATCTGTCAAGGCAAAAGCATATGATCTTACTCTGAATGGTGTTGAGCTTGGCGGAGGATCAATCAGGATACACAGAGAAGAGCTCCAGCAGAAGATGTTCAAGACACTTGGAATAACAAAAGCAGAGGCTGAGAAGAAATTCGGTTTTCTTCTTGATGCTTTCAGGTACGGAGCTCCGCCTCATGGGGGCATAGCGTTCGGATTTGACAGGCTCATAGCATTGATGGCAAAGACCGACGACATAAGGGAGGTCATAGCTTTTCCAAAGAATAAGGCTGCAGAGTCTCTTGTTGACGGAGCGCCCAGTGATGTTGATGAGGCACAGCTCAAGGAGCTTCACATAAAATCAACATTCAAGCCTGCAAAGGAAGATGGCAGCAAGGACTGATTCTTTCAGACTAGTGGTATTTGATCTTGATGGAGTGATATTCAGACACAATAATTTCTATGCCCAGATGCATGATAAATATGGCACAAGAGAGCAGACAAGAGAGATTGAAGATAGATATCTCAGATCAGACACACATAAGCTTGCCGAGCTTGTGATAGGAAAGATGTGGGCAGGCAGAAGCGCTGAAGGATACTGGGATATAATAAGCGGTTCTGAGCTCAATCCAGGTGTTGAAGAGACAATAAGACATCTGAAAGAGAAAGGAATAGAGACAATGATAATCACCTCAGCTGTAGAGGACATTGCAAGAAAGGCTCAGAAGATGCTTGGCATTGACCATGTATTTGCGAACTGGATGGAGATAGAAGATGAGAGGATAACAGGCAGATTTAGATGGAATATACTCTGGGACAGCAAGGGAAAGATACTCGCAGATTTCTGCAGGCAGAAAGGAATAGAGCTGAAGGATGTCGCTGCTGTGGGAGACAATGAGAATGATATATCAATGATGGAAGAGGTTGGCCTGAGTATAGCTTTCAACTCAAAATCTGATGAGCTCAAGAATCACTGCGATGTTGCGATTGAATCAAATAATCTGGGGGAAATACTTAAATATACAGACTGAAAACTTCTGCTGATGGCGATTGAAACAGGAATACTTTTAGGTATTATTGTTATGCTTCTCTGGGGATTCTCAAAGATTCCTGCAAAGAAGGCAATGGGCATCATAGGGCCTTATTATTCTCTTCTCTACGAGCATATTGTTGTAGGGTTCCTTGTGCTTCTCATAATTCCTTTTACTGAGTTTGTACTGCCTTCTATAAGAATTTCCATATGGCTGCTGTGCGCAGCCCTCATAGGTGCTGTAGGAATATCATTCCTGTTCAGGGCAATGGATGAGGGAAAGGTATCAATAGTGTCTCCTATTGCGCATTCTGCTGCGATAATAACAGTAATACTATCTTACTTATTCCTGGGAGAGAGGATATCGCCTTTGAAGTGGCTTGCTGTAGGACTTATGATACTCGGAACAATACTGATATCTTTCAGGTATTCTGATATCATGAGGCTCAAGTTCTCAAATGCAGTGCCAGGAGTGAAGTATGCTCTGATTGCCATGCTTGGTTGGGGAGCATTCTACTTTGCTGTCAAGCCTGTTGTTGACGATCTCGGCCCATTGCTCGCGACAGTCTATCTTGAGGTTCTTGTGTCTCTTTTCATTGCAGTGCCCCTTATATTCAGGGGAATCAGGAAGCCAGGAAGAGCGCTTAAATATTCACTTACATCAGGAGTCTGCGTCGCAGCTGCATCACTGCTCTTCAACTCAGCAATAGAGAAGTCAGCAGTATCTTTGATATATCCTCTTGCAAGCAGCGCTCCTTTCATAAGTGTGATACTTTCATTCATAATGCTCGGCGAGAGGATAGAACTGAACCAGAAACTTGCGATACTTTTAATAATACCTGGAATAATAATAGCTTCATTGTGATTTTGTGATAATATGACAGAAGATATGGCAGAAGAGAAAGATAAGAAACAGAAGTTCAGGCTGATATGCTTTGACCTTGACGGCACTATAATAGATGAGACAGTATTCATCTGGCAGACAATACACGACCATGTGAAGACAGACAAGGAAAAAAGGCAGAAGGCTGCTGAGGATTTCTTCAGCAAGAGGATAAGCTATGAGCAGTGGATGACAGGGGATCTTGAGATGTGGAAAGAGGTCGGTGCAACAAAGAAGGAGATCATGGAGGCTCTGGAGCCCCTTAAGCTGATGCCTGGAGCCATGGAGGCCCTAAAGGAACTCAAGAGAAGAGGGCTCAAGCTCGCAATAATATCAGGCAGCCTGAACATCGCTATTGAAAAGGTGATGCCAGACTACAATGATTATTTTGATGATGTGTTCATAAACCATATCTATTTTGATGAGCACGGCAATATCTCAGGAGGAAAAGCGACTGCCCATGATTTTGAGCACAAGGCATCAGCCCTGAAAGAGATATGCAAAAGAGAGAGCATCTCGCCAGACGAGTGCGTATTTGTCGGAGACCATGAGAATGACATCCAGGCAGCAGAGGCAGCAGGCCTCTCAATAGCATTCAACTGCAAGTCTGACAGCCTGGCACAGGTTGCGGATGTGGTGATTGAGAAGAAAGACCTGAGGGAGATCCTTGATCATATCTGATCAGATGCCTGCTTAACTATCTCTTAGATATGTATTCTTCTAATAAGCTATACTAAGTAGTAATTATTATCACTTGATTAGTTTATTATCTGGTTAAATTATTATATAGTTATATTATGTATACTAATCTAAATATGGAAAAACATTTATATACAGAGGGTTTGTTATAATACTAAACTTCATATATTGCATTAAAATATTAAAAGAGGATAGAAATGAAGCTTGGACAGATTATAACAATAGGTTTCCTGATAATAACCGCTCTTGTGCTGTCTTCCTGGTACCTTTTTCTTGATGAGGTCGCTTATGGGCATATCATAACCATAATAATCACACTGGTGCTGTCCTTTACACTGTTCATTGCTGTATCAAGGTGCATGAGCTCATCAATATCAAAGATATCCTCAGGCATAGAAAGGATAACAGAAGGGGACTTTACAGTATCAATGGAATCCTGCAGGATTGACGAATTGGAAGACCTTACAAAGTCACTCAACAGGATACTCATAAGCATGAAGCTGGCTGTGATGAGGACAGGCAAGGGGCTTGGGCTGAAAGAGATCGTGAAGGCAAAGGATGAGATAGAGAAGAAATACAAGAAATCAGAGGATTTTGTGAGGAATGTTCTGGAGAATTCAGGAATTCCCATAATAGGGTTCAAGAGAGCAGACGGGCTGCTGATAATAAACAATGAGTTCCTTAAGATGACCGGATACTCTGAGAAGGATATCCAGACAGAGAAGGAGCTGTTTGACAGGGCATTCCCCTCCAAGATGGTCAGGGACAAGGTGAAGGAGAAGTTCCAGCAGTTCAATAAAGGGGGGAAAGTAGAGGACTTTGTCCTGCCCATAAGAAGAAAAGACGGCTCAACCATAATAGTCGTCAGCAATCTGACTGCATTGCATGATTCAAAAGGGAATCAGATAGGAGAGGCATTCTTCTTGAGGGACCTGAGCGAGATATTCGACCTTGAGGAGCAGCTGAGGTACTGGGCTGCCAATGGATTCATACAGGTGCCTAAAGATGGGGTGCATAAGAGAAAGATTGAGATAACTCCGCAGGCAAAAGAGTCTGGCAATATCAAGGAATATAAGAAAAAATCATCCAGAAAAAACCAAGCAAAATCAAAGAAAACAAAGAAATCCAAGAGGTGAACCAATGGCAAAGAGAATCAAGACAGGAGTCCAGGGATTTGACAAGCTTATAGAGGGAGGGATACCGCAGGGCCACACAGTACTTGTCATAGGCACTCCAGGAACAGGAAAGACCCTTTTTACCCTTGAGTATATCCATAATGGAGTATCCAAGTTCAAAGAAAAATCAATGTACATAACCCTTGAGCAGAGCCTTGACAGCATCAGGGAGCAGGCAAAAGGCATAGGCCTTGATATATCAAAGCTGGAGAAGAGCGGAAAGCTGACCCTCATGCACATACCAGCAGACTCTCTGGGGCCTCACTCAATAGATGAGATAAAGGCAGAGGTCAGGAAAAGAAAAGTCACAAGGCTTGTTGTTGACTCACTGTCCACACTTGCTGTCAATGCACCTATCTATACTCCTATAAAGGACATAGCACTGAGAGATATAATGAACTACAAGGCATTCTTCTCACCTCCAGTTCTTGGAGATTTTGTGATAAAGAGGTTCATCTATGGATTTCTCACAGACCTGAAGAGCCTCGGCTGCACAACACTTGTCACTTCAGAGGCTCCTGAGAAAGGAGAATATCTTTCCAGGGATACTGTGTCTGAGTTCCAGGCAGATGGTGTACTTCTTCTCACATTTGAGTCAATGGGCGGAGAGTATTCAAGAAGTCTTCTCATAAGGAAAATGAGAGGCACCCATAATGATGAGGATATACACCCTCTGGAGATAAGCAGCAAGGGTTTGAAAGTGCATACTATAAAGTGAGATGAATAAATATGAGTTTCAGGGCCCCTCCTTCAATAGTGCAGAAAGTACTCAGATTTAAGTCCATACAAATTAAGGATGGAAAATTTCTTCTCTGGAATACACCTGGCAATGTATTTCCTTTGTTCTCAACAGTTTATCTTAATAGGATTATGGAAAAGAATTTAGGTATAAAAGAAGCAATGACCTTCTTTTATGAACAGGGAAGATATCAGGCAAAAAATGTCTATAAGATTATAACTCAGAATTTTGGGTATGCAAAGACAATCACAGACAAGAAAAAACTCCTGCAGTTTAACACAGGACAGGGCGAGCTTGCTGGATGGGGGAAATGGGAATGGAAAGTCATAGATTTTAAGAATAATCTGTTTATATTAAGTGGGTATTCTACATACGCAGAGGAATATCGGAAGATATTTGGGATACAGAAACACCAGGTTGATCACTTTGGAAGAGGGAGTTGTGCAGGTTTTATTGAAGAAGTTATTGGAATAAAGGTTTTTTGTGTAGAAACTTCTTGTATGGCAACAGGAAAAAAGAAGTGTGAATTTATGATTAAGCCTGTTGAAGAGTGGAATGATAAGGATTCCAATTACAAAGCACAGAGAACAAAAGATATTGTTTCAGGGATAAAGGATATTTCTAAGAGCTTATGATTTGCTCTCAAAATAAGATTTTGCCGGTTCTGGAATACTGCTGAGTTCAAGTGACATAGGCAGAATATATCTGTCAAATTTCCTGTAATACTCTGGCTGCCCTACTATCTTTACTCCAAGATTACTGAGGACTCTTACAATTCCTGGAAGTCGAAGCTCATCGCCTCTTTTTAGATATTTTTCTATAGTGTCAGGTGAAGAATCATCCAGATCAGGATACTGGTCTATCTTTATACCCTCTGACTTTATATGACTCTCTTTTCTTGGAAGTTCAATATCTCCCAGCATTCCTTTCTTTCTGATCAGGTAATATATTATCTCAGCATCCTTTATATTATCAGAATAAGTTGATACAGACCCGCATACATGAGTCACATCAGCATCCCTGCAGAACTGGTAAACCTTCTTGTAAAGTTCCATCAGAACAGGACCTCTTCTGTGTGACTTAATAACACATGTGCGGGGAACTTCTGCAATAGCTATTTCTCTATCTTTGTAGGGTCTGAGGGAATACATAGTCTCTATGTCAAGGCCATAATCCCATCCATTTCTATCAGCAATCTCTCTGTTCTCAAGAAGCACTCTTACTGTGCCTACAGGTTCATCAGCATCCAAGGCAATTATCATTGCAGATGTTTGATGGATATCAAACCCATCTATCTCTCTGCCAGATGGGAAATCAGATGGGATAAGGCTTCCTTCGTCATCAGCAAATACTTTAAATCTCACGAGCGCTCCCATCTCAAGCTCTTCTTTTGTTTGGGCTAGTATTGTCTTTATGGCCATCTTATTCCCTGATTGGCATTTATAGTATCTTTCAGCTTCTCTGTCTCTTCAAAGTTCCCTTCTGCAAGGCTTGCCCTTGCTTTCATCATGAAATCAAACACTTGTCTTCTGTTCTCTTCCTTGACATCACTCAGTCCGTTGTTCATCAGATATGCCATAAGTACAACTTCATCAGAAGATGGAGGTATTCCTGCTTCCATAGTCTGCCCGATAAGCTCTTTTGTGATCTCAAAAGCATTGGGATGCAGCTCGCCATTCACCCTTAGATACCACAATGGATCCATCCACTGGTCATGAGGGAGCAATGGGTCTACCTCATAGAATATGCCTTCAGACAGATGGCTATCTTTCAGGACAAGATCTCCTGATTCTCCCTGTTCAAGCGCTTTTTCTGAAACAGGCCTTCCAGGTATCGGGCCCAGAGGAAGGCAGGTGAAATAATGGGGCTGGGTCTCAAGTATAAAATCAATGCTTTCCTGCATTGTCTCGTCTGTCTCTCCAGGGGAAGGTATGATCATTGACACATTCATTGAGATCCCTGCTCTTTCTGCATCAGAAAGCATCTTTCTGGCATCTGCAAGGTATCTTTCAGGGTCATTGGTCTTGTTGAGCACATTCTTGAGTGCATGATGGTTTGCTGACTCAACTCCCACAAAGAATGTTATGAAATTGCGCGCCAGCTTCTCAAAATCATATCCTTTTGCTGTCCTGATGAATGAGCTGAGCCTGTATTCAGGCCCTAGATTATCAACAAGCTTGTGAAGAGCTTTTGGAGAAGGGCTTGGGTCAGCAAGCCTTGAGAATGCTGCTCCGAATGTATTCTTGTTGTGCTCAAGCTCTGCCACCACCTGTTCAACCGGCCTCTGCCTGAATAGCCCATTAGTGAGAGGATATGCGCAGAAACTGCACTTGTTCCACCAGCATCCTCTGCTGTTCTCAACAACAGGCACGAATATCTTGCTCTCAATATCCCTATAGACCTCTTTATTGTATATGGGGTGGAGGAGATCATCAAGCTTAGTGAACTTCCGGGGGTTCTGAACCAAATCTTTCCCATGCCTGTAAATGAGGTTTGGTATATCCTGCACAGTGCCTCCTTTGTAGACACTATCAATCAGCATAGGAAGCGATTCCTCTGCTTCACCGATTATTGCATAGTCTGCCTCAGTGCTCGCATTAAGAATATGCTTTCCGAACCACCCTACATGCGGGCCTCCTATGACCACCTTTAGCTTAGGATTCCTATGCTTAAGCTGGCTTATCATGCTCACAGTATCCCTGAATCCATTTGCATATGCCTTGAATCCTATAATGCTGAGCTCTTTCTGCTTCACAAACTGATCAATCTCATCAACAGCTCCTTTGACAAACCCTTCTTTGCCATGCTGAGCAACATCTCTTATTGTTTCAGTGTTGTTATAATCAAATATCACTGGCTTGTATCCTGCACGTTCAATATAAGCTGCAAGAAGTCCAAGGCCATTATCAGTGAAAAGTCCGCTCAGGACAGGCCCTCTTGACTGCACTGCATAAGAGATTATCGGAAAATATTTTGCTTTGATAAAAATACACCTCTTATGATTGTTTGATATCTTTACTATTAAGCTTTACCCATCAATTCTTATCCTGATAATCTTATTCTGGATAAATAATGATGATGAATACTGATTGCTTTCTCCTATAGTCAATCTACAATAATTGATATTCAACTGAATGCAATGATCAGGCTGGATAGGCAATTCCTGTTTTATCCCAAAAACAATTTTTTTATCCATAAATTTTTTAAATAATTGCATTTATCCTGTCTTATCAGTGCAATAATCTTGTACGCAGACCACAGAGGCAACATATCATGGGCAATATAATATCTTCAAGGATAAGGGATGACCGGAAAGTGGTCTTTGAGGTTGCTGTTGACTATGATGAAGCAAAGCAGCTTCAGGGACATATGGACAAGATCCATCTTTTCTCTCTGCATAATTCACAGCTTGAGGCCAATCTTAGCCAGAGGGGCAAGAATGAGGCAACAAAATACTTCCTTATACCCAGACAGCTGAGGGATGAGCTGAAGTTCAACGGCAAGGTGCAGTGCCAGAGGATAGAGTCTGCATCAAAGATAATGTTCATCTATATGGTTGACAAGTCAGAGTTCTGAATGCCAGTCCTTTATGATTGGTAATGCATTATCAGCATTATCATGCAAAACTTTTATATATCAACTATACTTATATCCTATTCTTAGATCATAAAGAGGTGTATAAGATCAATAATATCAGGACTGAAGCCATCATCTTTCCTGTTGCGCTTGCGTTCATCATCATAAACTCTTTCTGCGTACTTGCTAACCCTCCTGATCTTGAATTCTACCCAGAGATATTCATAGATGACGGCTCACTAGATGCAGTGATAGTGATAGGTGATGAAGCTGATCCAGGAGATGTCATCGGAGCAATAGATATAGGCACAGGGCTTCAGTATGCTATGAAACAAGGGAAGAGTATAGCCCTTGATCTTGCCATAAGGGATATGGAAGGGGCTTTCAGGATTGACCGGCCAGGCAATCATTATACTCCAGGACTTGACAGCCTGGCTGATGTCTATGAGAGGATCGGTGAGAATGAACTGCCGGTGATACTTGCTGAGGAGACCTATGAGGATGATGAAGGAGAGACATCAAACAGCAACAGGTACAGGCAGATACTCCGATTCATAGATGATTCTGAATCAGGCGTGGCAAAGCTGCACCAGCCTGATGGCAGGGATTCAGGACCTTATGTGCTCTTTGACAGCAGTGACCTGATCTATGATTACTCACTGGAGTTCGATGATCCTGTTGAGTACACGAACAGCTCAGCATCAGGCCAGAGGCCCTCAGATGACCTGGAAGACACACTGCTTACTATCCAGGGCAGGGATTACACAATAACCTATGTAGGAGATGCAGGAGCATCTGGAGGCTACAGGATAAACAAGCTGACTCTGCTTTCAGGCGACAGCATATTATGGCTCCAGCAGGGAAAGACACTAAACAGGATCATAGAAGGAACTGAGCATGAGATAGAGGTAATGGATGTGAATGATGATGAGGACATGTGCGGAGTATCTGTTGATGGAGATATCCTCTGGATAAGTAAAGGCTCCAGCAGGGAGATCAACGGAATCACCATAGGATTGGCTGAAGCTGTGGCTGTGCATTCTGAACTTCAGGACACTGATATATGCAGGCTCAGCCTCGGAGCATCAGAGCTGACGCTTGAGGACGGCAATGAAGTAGAGATTGACGGCATGGATGTCAGCGGATCAAGAGTCTACTTCCAGGGAATCGCAGGTGAATGGAAAGGATTCAACATAAGCTATGAGCCTGAAGATGATATTTATCTCAGTGAAGAGGAAGAGATGCTTGATCCTGTTTTCCAGAGCTTTAAGATGGTGCATGGCGGAGTCAACTATATTATAGAGTCAATACAGATAGAGACAGACGGGGATGACGAAGCAGAGATATTATTGGACAACAATGACGGCAGGAAAGCGGCAATACCTCTCTACATGAATGGCTCAGCTGTGCTGTTCGGAGAGGATGATGATGAACAGCTCCTCATGGAAGGTGATATCTGCAATAAGACATCTGTCAAAGAATGCGAAGGCAGCCTGATATTCGCTGTCACAACAGGCGAAGAGCTTCACATCCTTGAGATAAGAGACATAGACACTTCAAAAGATAAGATTGATATTTATGACAGGACTTACAGCAGGGATCATGATGATGAGGATTACACAGACAGCACAACAGCTCCCTCAGTATTATACCTTTCAGGCATAGGCAATATCCAGATGATAATAGACGAGACCAACGGCATTGTCAACATCACTGATTCTGTTCTTGACCAGCCTGCTGAGACAGGCAAAGGAGCCACTTTCACGCTTGATACAGAGGGAGAGAATGCGACATTCCATCTTCTGGAGGAGACAGATGATGAGACTTCAGATTATGTAACAAACATTAGCATAAAGCTATACCCTGACCTTGCCAATGAAGAGATAGATATAGAACGTCCCAAAGACGAGCTTGTTCTTTATAGGAACTCAATAATCGCTATGACTGCAGGGCTTTACGCAGGCCAGGGCATTCCAGGAGGGCTGCCTGAAGCCTTCTATGCAGCAAACATGGCCAATGGAACATTCGGCTCCACATTCCAGCAGATATATGATATCAGGTCACTCCTGCTCAAAGCAGGATGGCATGATATATCTGAAGGCAACAGCGACACAATAAGGTCAGCGACAATATACTCCACAGATGTTCTGTATGATGATGAAGACAAGCAATGGGTCATCATGAACTATCCAGACAATGAGCTCACAGATGACTTCTTCATAGCTCCTCATTATTCAGAGCTTGAGATAATAGAGGAGAAAGAGAGGTATGTACTAGATGAGATAGACTCAGGCACAGCTAAGCTGGCAAGCGAGATGGATGGGATGGAGAAAAGCCGGAACATAATCTCAATAGGAGGCCCTTGTGTTAACAGTGTATCAGCAGAGCTTATGGGTCTGGACTTCCCTGCGTGCGGAAAAGAGAGCACAATAAGGCCGGATACAGGAATACTCAGGCTCTACGAGAACAACGGCAATCTTGGGCTTGTGGCTGCTGGATATGATGTCCTTGGGACAAGGGCAGCCTCAAGGGTTCTTGCTGAGCATGATGAATACTTTATGTCCGGAAATGACCTTGAGGCAGTCTATACTGATCTTGATGATATCAGTGTAAGGGAAGCTGAGGAGTATGTCATTGATGTGGAGGCAGCAGAGCCTGAAGAGCTTAAGCCTGAGATTGAGTGTGCAGGAACCAATCCAGCAAGCAAGACAAATGAGGTAAGGACAGGCAAGCTGGGGCTCTCTATTGAGTCTTCGACAAACCACATAATCAGGATGCACGGCCTGAATGGAGAGGTCACATTCATACCTGACAAGGTCTTCAGGGCTCAGCTCGGAGTGGACTGGCTGAGGATAGCCTATCACATACTCAAAGGTGAGTGCTCAGATCCTGGCGAAGAGGTGCATACTGATACAGTTGAATGGCAGGACGGGCAGAAAGAGAGGACATCGCATATCACTGTTCCTGAGAGAGGCTGCTACTGTTTCAGGATCAGAAATGAGGATATGGTGATTGACTCAGCAAGCATTGAGATGATAGGTCAGGATGAGTTCACAATAGATTTCAGTACATGATCATTTTCTGCTATAGATGGATTTGTTTCATTTTCTTATAATCTTAGTAACTGTTTAGGGATGGTATGAATCCGAAAACCTTTTATTTATATCTGCACATTGTCTATGTAATGGTTGTTATTGAAAGGATAAAGACAGGAATCAGAGGATTTGATAATCTGGTTGAAGGAGGACTGCCAAAAGGCAGCTGCATTCTCATGTCAGGAACACCTGGCACAGGCAAGACCATATTCGGCGTTGAGTTCATCAGCAGAGGTGCAGAGAAGTTCGGGGAAAAAGGGCTCTATATCTCATTTGAAGAGTCTTCTGAAAGCATTACAGAGCAGGCAGAGCAGTTGAATCTGGACGTCAAGAAGCATGTGTCCAAAGGCATTGTCAAGTTCCTGTGCATCCCTGCAGAAGAGATAAGCAACAATACAGTGAACGATATAATCAAGATGATCAAGGATGAAAGGATAAACAGGGTAGTGATAGACTCTCTCTCAACGCTTGCCATAAACTCTCCTTATACTGTCCAGAATCCTCAGACTGCCATGAACAGGTTCATCTACAGCTTCGTGAACAGCATCAAAAGGAGCAGCAATGTGACCTCAATGCTGATAAGCCATACAGCAGATGACAAGTCCCTCTCAAAGGACAGCATATCAGAGTTTATCTGCGACGGAATAATCCATGTCATCTATGAGTCCATGGGCGGAGACCTTTCAAGAAGCCTTCTTGTGAGAAAGATGAGAAAGACAAAGAATGATGAGGACATCCACCCTCTGGAGATAACCAGCAAAGGCCTTGTTGTGCACAGCATAAAGTGATGCCTGAATTCTCAGTCTGGCATTCTCTTATGCTCATCTGGACCTTGCAACAGGGTTCCGGAACCTTATTCTTCTGAACCTGTGCTTGAGCTCATCAGGAACTTCCTTGTTTGTCAGCACTGTGGCAAAAAGATGCCTGCTTGCAATGGCAGTCAGCTCTGCAAGCTCATGCTCCATTCCATACTCTGTCTTTAGAAGGGATATTATGATGCCATGATTCTTTGGATCAAATTTTCTTGGCATTATATTGGGGTGTGTGCTGTATCTTTGATGTACATCCTCAGTCACGTGTATCCTTGAGTATCTCTTATGATGACCCTTGCTTATCATGCGCTTGAGCACTTCCTCTTCTGCGAACACCACTCTTCTTGGCAGGCCTATAAGCAGCAGGGGCAGGAAGATTATCGGAAGAATGATGAGATAGCTGAATCCTGGGATTCCTGGATTTTCTGTCCTTGGTGCAGCCTCTTCTTCAGGCATGCTTGCGTGCTGTTGTTCACCTGCCCTGTCTGATGCAGGCATGATGCCATCATCCTCATCCTGCTTTTCTATCTCATGGCAGGTCTTCTCCTGTATCTTCTCATAGCTGCCTGTGCACTTATTCATGTCTGTGCAGTTCCTGGTGCTCTTTCCGTCAATGCATCCGCTCCATTCAGAGCACACCCACTCCATCTCGCAATTGAATCCTCCTCTGCTCCCTGAGCCACTGTCATCATTATCAGAGCATCCTGCTGTATTGTGATTGCATGCAGCAGTGCATCCAAGTGTCCCTGTGTCAAATCCGAAGTCAGCGCATGATGCCCCTCCGAGGTCAGAGCCATCGCACTGCTCAGCACCATTTTTTATGCCATCTCCGCAGTATTCAGGATCAGGAAGAGTCATGATCATTGGTGTGTCTGTCATCAGGCTTATGTTCTCTGAAGGATTGACAGATACTGTGAGATTCTCAGTGTAGTTATCTGAGCTGAACTTAAGCACAGCATCCGCAAGACCGTTCTCGTCAGTATAACCTGTCCACATCAGGGCACTGCTGGAAGAATTAGTGATATTTACCTGCGTGCGGTTCACAGGATTTCCGCTTGTGTAATTGATCTGGATTGGGTAGTGTCTTGTGGTCATTGTCCCGGCCTGATAGAAAGAAGCAGTATCAGGCATATCTGCATGGCCGTATATTGCTGGTGAAGCTGCCTGGAAATAGGCCGCAGATACTAAAGAGCCGGGTGTTGTGAAATTTGTGACTGAGGCGTCATCAAAATACAGCCTGCTATTGAATGCTGAGTTGCTTATGGTGTTGTCTGATGATCCCATCAGGAACACATAATCATTGTATGTGGAGTTATCTGTCTTTAGCACTGCAGATTCCTGCGAGAACACCCTGCCATTGAATACAGAATCATATACCTCTACTGCAGAATTGCCCTCAAAATACATATAATCCTGAAAAGCAGAATTTTGTATTCTGCTTGAACTGGCCTTGAAGTGATACTGTGACTGGTTTCCTGTGACATTGAAGAGAGTGCAGTTTCCGTACACAATGATATCAAAGTTGTATGGGGCAGCCTGGCTTTGTATTCTTGAATCATATGCTATCAGCTTTGTGCTGTTCATTATTGTTATGTTCTGATCAGACGGGGACTGATTGAGGGTCAGCAGGCTGTTGTTCAGTATCAAAGTAGAATTGCCCTGGACAATAAGGCTCTGATTCTGGAAATAAAGATTCTCATTGTTGCAGTTGACAGTAGCATCTGATATGTTCCAGTCAATGCCTGGAGGGGGCAGGCCGCAGCCAGGCAGGACTGTTATGTCATCTGTTGTGTTCAACGGCTCTGCATCACTGTCTTCGCAGCTCACATTCCAATGATACAGGTCTGCTGTCAGGAATTCCCTGGTGTAATTATAGAATCCTGTTGAGGATTCATAGGTCATTGTTGAGTTTGTCATGTCATCAAATGTTATGTTGCAGACTGCTGTGCTTATGGGATCTCCTGATGTCATGTTGGTGTAGTTGGCATAGAATGTTATGTTCTCATGCGTGTATCTTGTAGTCCCATTATCTACTTCATCAAATATGCTCAGCTTGGCATTTGCTCCTGAGGTATAGTTTGAGAATCCTGCGACAGAGAAGCTAAGGTTTCCATCATAGGATGTGACATTGCAGTCTGGGATTGCGCACGCGACTCCATCCTTCAGTACAACCGGTGTCTTGGCAAAGTCCAGATTGTATAGGATAAGGTCTGCTGGCTTGTTGAATTCAGGGTATGCAGATGAATTCAGGCTTATGAGATTTTCCTCTATGATAAATGCTTCTGAAGCCCTTTCCAGGTCTGTGCCTGTCCTGAAGACCACTCTTGCATTATTCTGGGCATCATTCACTGAGTTCTCTGATTCATTGATCTGAAGGACAGCATTGACTGCACTAAGCACATCTATTCTTGGAAAAGAAAGGCTGTTTCTGGTGTCATCTATGCTGATCCCTGTCCTCTTGAGGATTCTCTCTATTCCTGAAGGGGTGGCATTCCTGCTGCTCAGAAGCTTCTCATACTGGTATATCAGAGCAGCTGCTCCTGCTGCATGGGGTGTTGCCATGGATGTTCCCTGCAGGCTCATGAATAGAGAGTCACTGCAGCTTGCCTCTCCTGGATCTCCTGTGCAGTAGCTCTCAGGAGGCACTGCTGATACCACAGAAACTCCAGGAGCAAGAAGGTCAAGGATAGGGTGGCTGTTCGAGAAGCTGGGTATGCTGTCTGTCTTTGTAACTGCCCCTACAGATGTGACATTAGGAGAGCATGCAGGAGAGCTTATCGCATCATCATTATTGTTGTTTCCTGAAGCAGCAACCACCATTATGCCAAGAGCATTGGCAGCGTTTATCGCTGAATCAAAAGTAGATGGGCAGTTGTCATCTGTATACTGGCCTTCTCCGAGGCTCATGCTTATCACTGATATGTTCAGAAGCGTGGAATTGCTGATGCACCACTCTATTCCGCTGGCCACATCAGATTCAAAACCGCTTCCATTGCTGTCAAGTGACTTTATTGCCACAATGCCTGCTTTGGGAGCTATCCCTTTGTAAGCAGCATCCTCTGATGCGATTATTCCTGCAACATGGGTTCCATGTCCATTATCATCCAGAGGATTGAAATCTTCATTCACGAAATCATATCCTCCAACCACTTTTTGGCATGATCCATCATTGATATCTGTTGTGTTTGCGCAGCTGCCAAATGCTGAGTGTGTGTAAGCAACCCCTGTGTCTATGACACAGACACTGATACCCTGTCCTTCAATGCTGGTCCCGCTTATGCTCATCTGGTGCACATCATCAGCATTTATCATGCTGATAGTGTCGCTGAGAGATATGCTTATTGGCCTGTCCCTGATTATCTCTTTTACCTTGTTGTTCTTTATCAGCTCTTCTATGCCTTCTTTTGTCACATTGGCGCTCAATGCATTTGTAAGCTCAAAAGCGCGTTTTATCCCTACTTTCTTGTCTGGTCTCTCAGAGATATCATCTATTATCTCTTTCTGCGCTTCTTTGACTTTCTCTTTCTTTTCCCTGATTTTATCTTCCACCTCTTCAGGATTCATTCCAGTGAAATCCTGCTTCCTGCTGTCTTCATTCTCTTCAAGGACTATGATCACCCTTGCTTCTCCGCCTTCCTTAAGATCCTCTATAACATCACTCTCAACTTTACCGCTCTGTTCTATCACAGCATACCCTGTATGGCTCACGCCGTATTCTATGATAAGGAAGAATCCAAAGAGCATAAAAGCCAGTGCAAGAAACATAACAGCATACTGCAGCCTGCTTATCCTCTCTTTTCCTGAAGCATATTCATCATCAGTCCTGTCATGCTCTTTGATCAGCTGTTCTATCCTATCATCACTGCCCATTTCCTGCCTCTTTTTGGTGCTGTTGCCTCTTCTTGTTAATATGTTAACATAACTATGCCTTTTATCCTATTGTGTTAATCCATTAACGCTTTGTATCTCTTATTCCTGACCTTCCAGAGTCTGAATACTGAGTCTATCTCTCTGCTCTTTGCAGCAGGGATCCTGAAGCAGCCAGGCACCAGGAAAATGCCTCCCAGCTCTTCTATAAGGCCTTTCTCATCACCTCTGCCTTTGAGGGCATAGACAAATCTCACTCTTTTGCTTGGTTCAAGATCTGAGATATCATAGGTGTAGATAGCATAATTCTGAGAGAATCCAGACTCTTTTTTAGCCATGTTAACAGGTTAACAGAATAAGTTACTTATAAATTTTTGGTTAATAAGTTAACAAGAAGGGCCTGTCAAAGGCATGCCGCAATCACATTGCAGGTGCATAAGGAAGCTAAAGAGTGTCTGGTTGAACTCTTCAGCTGTTGAAGGAGGTATTGTCTTCACGTATTCAGGTCCGTTGCATGCATCAATCACATTCTGCAGTCCATCAATCTCTGCCTGTGTGAGATCATCTCCATTTCCTGGTGTGATGTACTCATCTCCAAGATTCTCCTGGATGATATTGAACCTGTCCCATTCTGAATACACTATGGGATTTGAAGCTCCGACAGTATGGCTGAAATCATATCCCATCAGGCCGTACAGATCTGCAAACATGGAATAGACTGACATTCCGATAATGTCAGCCTCATCCTCAGTGATCCACACACTGACATCTGAATATGTCTCAACATAGTTCCCGCCTGAATCATTTATAGCGAACTTGATCTGATAATGGCCGCTTTCAGTGAAGTTGAGCTGGATCTCATTAAGCCCTCCATCTATTGAATAATCAAAATCTCCGTTGTTGTCTTGATCAACATTTACAGTCACATCGCTGTTAGAGCCTCCAGTCAGGAAGACAACAGTGCCTTCCATAGGCGGGTCATATGCATTGTACATTATTGATATTGTCTCATTTGTGTAGCCTGTCTTATCCTCTGCCCATATAAAAGGAGGCTGTTCATCCGCAATCGCATAGAAGTCCCCGAGCTTATGGACTTTGGATCCATTGTGGACAATATGCACATCATGCCTGCCCCCATTCTCTGCTGAGAAATATGGAGGGATGGTTAGATTGAATACTCTCTCATGCCTTGTCCCATCATTTTGTATCTCAAGCACTTCATTGATATCGCTAGTGTTGCCTGCATAGGCTGCTGTTCCATTCACTCCAGTGTTGATTGTGTGATCCTCTATCAGGAAAGTGACATTCTCGCTTGTCGAGAGATTATTGGTGCCAAAGATCACAAACTGCAGAGTGTCCCCTGCTATGTACCTATTATTTCCGCTGAATCTTCCTGAATAAAGGATATGGCCTTCTGTATAAAGCCCTGTGACAGTATCATTGACTATCTCTGTCTCTTCGTCGCCTTTGTCGCACCAGCTGTCGTCCTCATCAAGATAATTCGGAATGCTGTCATCATCGCAGTCATAGTCAGTATCATTGCCTGTGCTGTTTGAGCCTGACGGAATGAAATCAATCAGGAATATCACATCATCATAGTCATTGTCCTGCCAGGGATGCCCAGGAGGAAGATCCTCAAACCACAGCCTCCAGGTGTCTCCATCCAGCTGGTCAATTATCGCCTGATTGGATCCATTTATGCTGTCCGGTCTGTATCTATTGTCTGAGAATGAAATGTGATTGTTGGCATCTATTGAAGACAGGTTGTAGGTGTACCTGTATGGATAATTGCCCTGCACCTCTATCACGAATTCCAGATTGTCTGTACCTGCCACATCAACAAAGACAGGTGTCTGCGTCACATGGCTGTCATCAAAAACCTTGGCAGTTATGCTGCCTGCTTTGACATATGCTGTTGAGTGGAAGCCTGCCTCTATCCTTTCAGGCTCCACAACCACCTTTATCTGGCCGTCTGATGGTATCTCTATGCTGCTGACCTCGTTTCCGACATACCTGTTCAGGGTATCCTCCCTGCTGCCGCTCACCACCACATGGTATATCCCTGGAGGCGCTGCCACTGCATACCTGCCCTGGGAGTCAGTGACTGCCTCTGGCTCAGACTTTGGCTCAGGTATGCAGTCTCCCTGGCCTGTCTCATCATCTGCTGCATTGCATTCTGAGGCAGGTATTATAGATACCTCCTTGCCTGCAAGAGGCTGTCCTGTCTCTGCATCAACAACCCTTCCATAGATAGTTGCGATCTCATTGACGCATGTGGAAGCCCTGCACATATCTATTGTGTCTGGATCATTGTCATCGCAGTCATTGTCAGTATCACATTCTCCTCTGTTTGAGATCACAGTGTTTTCCTGCCTGAGGCCTGAAATGTCCCAGGAATCCTTGCTGCTGAACTCATTGTATATGATCAGGTTGCTTTCAAATGCCCTGCTCTCCACTATCATGTCATCAGGATTGCTGAATGTGTTGCCTGTGATGACTGTGTCTGTGATCCTATGAGGGGGTGCTTCATACCTGGCCTTTCCTGTGAATGCTCTTGAGAGCATGTTTCCTATGGCAGCAAAAAGATCCATGAGGCTGCCATCTTTTATTCTCATGCCTACTGAATTGTTGATCATTGTATTATTGTCTATTATGTTGCCGTCTGAGGGGCCTGGCCCGAAAAGGCCGTTCATGGATATTCCTGCATCATTCCCCATCATCAGGTTGCTGTATATTGTATTATTGCTTGACTCTGCTATGCTGATCCCGCTGCCCTGATTGCCTGTTAAGATATTGCCATATGCTTCGCAGTCTGCTGCGAACACCAGGCCAAAGCCGTTCTCCTGATTATCAGTCGCATTATTGTACCTGAATACATTCCTGAATCCTGCCATGGCCATGCCATTAAGGTTGCCGAATACATCATTGTATTCAACTGTGTTGTTCAGGCCTCCCACTCCAAGCCCTATTCCGCTGTTGTTATGGATAAGGTTATTCCTGACAGACGCATTTGAGGCGATCACTATCATTCCCAGGACAGAGTTCTTTATCTCATTGTTCTCTACCAGAGAATCCTTCATCGCCAGGAACATGGGGGCATTATCAAATGAGTTATTCACTATTTCACTGTTCTCAATCGCAGTGATGTTCATTCCGTGTTCAAAATCCTTTATATTGCAGTTTTTTATTGATATGCTATGGAGGTATGTTAGGTTCTCCACAAATCCTGCTGTGTCATTGAGTATCGGCATGAGATCCTCAAGGTTCTGCGTGATGTTCATCCAGTGATCCATCTCTGGAGGGTTTCCTATGTAGATTCCGACGCCTGTTCTGTCTCCTGTCATGCTGTGACCCTTGCAGTCTATGCTCACATTGCTTGAGTTTATCAGGATGACGCTGTCATTCTGCTGGTCAGCCACAGTCCAGTCCCTGCATATGGTGTAATCTCCTGGATTATTTATCACAAAGTCATCGGTTAGGTTGAAGCATTCCATGACTGTATACTCAGAGAAGTGAGGCACCTCAAAGACCACCCTGCCTCCAGAATGGTCAATGATCCTGCATCCAGAGCAGTATTCTCCATCTCTCACAATGATTGGTGTGCTGTCAAAATCACCTTTCAGTGTCAGCAAAGCTCCAACTCCTGGATCAGGCTCAACAGAGATAAGATTATCATCAATAAGGATATCATGTTTTGATGCATCAATATCCTGTTTGAATTCTATCCTTCCTTTCTGGTTCTCAACAATCTTTGTGACATGATCTGTTCTGGGTGCGCTGTCTGAATCCTGCTGGTTTCCGGAGCTGGCTGATCCTCTGATAATCCCGCATTCTTTAGATCCTTGTGCAGGCATCTCAGTTATATCATGCTCTTCCTGGGATCCATTATTGATTTTTAGAAGATCCTCCTGAGCATCTGCATCATTGTTCTCTTTAAATACGCTTTTCACAGCCTTGCCTGTTATCAGGTCAGAACTGCCATGTTCAGAGCATGAAGCAATCATCATGCTCAGGCATAGGATGATTGCCAGAATCAACATTCTCATAGAAGCGCCCATATGTCTCCCCCTTGAGAATGTTTAAGCATTCTCATTTATAAATGTATTGGCATTAATTCACCATAAACTATATAAAAGCACAATATTTCTGGAATCCTATGAAAGGGGTCAAGGTTGACAAGGAGCTTATACTTAAAGTAGCTCAGAACGCAAGGCTGGAACTCTCTGAAGCAGAGATAGAAGAGTTTCTTCCCCAGCTGAATGAGGTTCTGGAATTCTTCTCTCATATTGATCTGGTTGACACAAAAGGAATTGAGCCCAGCATGCAGCCTGTTGAGCTCAGGAATGTTCTCAGAGAGGATGTTGTGAAGCCATCTCTTTCGCAGGAAGATGCACTGAAGAACACAGAGCACAAGAAAGACAGCTATTTCAAGGGGCCGAGGGCAGTGTAAAATGCTTAAGATAGATCTTCATATACATACAGTGCACAGCGGACATGCTTATGGTACAATCTATGACATCATGAAGGAAGCGAAAGCAAAAGGCATGGAGATGATAGCAATAACAGATCATGGGCCAAGCGGAGGTTCAGTCTCTCATGTGCATTTCAGGATGGCTCCTCGGGCTCCAAAGGAATATGAAGGAGTGAAAGT
>WJJV01000016.1 GCA_014729495.1 Candidatus Woesearchaeota archaeon | reverse complement strand
GGAGAAAGACCGTGAAAGCAAAAGCAAAAACACGGCTTGGAAAAGGCATTACAATAGAATCTGAAGTATGGAAATGCCCTAAATGCGGGAAAGAATATGTTGATTATGAGCAGGGAAAGAAACTTGACAAGGCAATAATAGCATCCGGATTTCTTGATGACAAGAAGATAGAGTTCAGGAGAAACCTGAACTTTGACGGCCACAGCTTTTTCCTGAGGTTTCCATCAGAGATAACAAAGAAGTGGCGCAAGGGAATGAAGGCAACAATAAAGGCAGTTGACACAAGGAATTTCCTTATTGAGATAGACTAGATCACAACACCAGCAGGAACAGGTTCCCAAAAATCCACGTCGCAATGAATGCAAGCAGAAAACTAGGCACAAAAGGAATTCCCTCTTTTATGAGAACCTTGTCGATCTTCTTCTGCTTCTTCAGTCTCTTTAATTCTTTTATCTGCTCAAGGCTGATGCCGAGATCCTTTGGGCCTGTTATCCTCTTTCCTCCAACAATGACATCCTTTGCTATCCAGTCCCCTTCAGTGAGCTTGTCAGGCGTGACCTTCTTCAGCATGCAGCATTTCTCAATTGCCTTCACAAAAATCCACAGGTAGAAGGTTGTCACATACAATATGACTATGCCCAGAATCAGGAATTTGACTGATGCCTCATTGATCGCAAGGGCGACTACCAGAAGCACTGCAGCAGAGATTATGACCAGCTTCCTGATCTTCAGCATCCTCTTGTTGTGGACTATCTTCCTGAGATGCTTCATGAACTGCTTCCTGTTCTTTATTATGAGGATCATGCCCCAGACAAGAGCATATACTGCCCCTACAAGCAGGGTGTTCATGAGAAAGCCCACAAGCATTGCATCAATGTCAAGCTGGAGCCCCATCATGGCTCCTATGCCCATTATCATTTTTGCATCACCGCCGCCCCACTGGCCTGCATAGAACATGGCATATGCTATTGCAACACAGAGAAGGAATCCCATGAGCCCGTATGATATATATCTCCAGTCAGAGGCTGCTATTGACCATATGCCCCTTATCCCCAACGCAGATATTATGAAAGAGAAATTCACCCAGTCAGGCACTTCCCTTGTCTTGATGTCAGTATATGAGCCTGCCAGCAGAACGATTATGATTATGATGGCAAAAAACAGCTCCAGAGGCATTTTAGAGGCTAAATAACAGCAAAATATATAAAGATTATGTGGTTATCATACATGAGTAGAAACACTATGCTGGGACTGAAATCCAGCAGGATAAACAAGATGTTGGGAGCAAAAGAGATGCCAAAGCATGTGGCATTGACAATGGGTGGACAGCTTTCTTATGCAAAAGCGCATAATGTAAGTATAGAAGAGATCTATAAGATGATGTTCTCCAAGATAAACTGGCTTCTGGACCTTCAGATAAACATGAACATACCCATAATCACTGCATATGTCCTCACAGGAGATGTCAAGGAATCACCCCATTTCTCCACAATAATCGACAAGCTGGTGGAGCTGTTTGAGAACCTCAGGAACAACAGCAGGATATATGACAACAAGATAAAGATATCTGTACTCGGAAAGTGGTATGACCTTCCAGGCAGGGCAGTTGAGCCGATAAAATCAATAATAGATGAGACAAGGGATTATGACAGCTTCTTCCTCAATCTCTGCATAAATTATGACGGAAAAGAGGAGATAGTGGATGCATGCAGGATTCTGGGAAGGAGGATACAGGCAGGAAAGATAGATATAGAATCAATTGACAGGGAATCCATAAAGGATAACATCTATTCATCATACTTCCTTCCTCCTGACATAGTCATAAAGACAGGACCTGAGAAGAACCTCAATGGATTCCTGCTGTGGGACACTACGAACAGCCATACCTACTTCTCAGGAAAAAGCTGGCTCAAGTTCAATGAAAAGGACTTTGAGAAGGCTGTCGAGGACTGGAGAAAAGGAAGAGCAATACATGCATAGATCATGACATGTCAGGGATTGATAAAAAAAGAAATAAAAAAAGATCATGCTTTTTTCCTGTGCTTCTTTATCATGACAACTGTGCCTATTATCACGCCTATCAGCACTATTCCAAGCGCAACATAGAGCATGCTGAGATCCCTGGCCTGTATCATCCTCTCAGCAGGAAGATAGACTCCATCATCTGTCTGCTCAGCAGACTGGACTTCTCCAGCGCCCTCTTCAAGGACTTCCTCAACAGCTTCCTCTCCAAGCTCTGAATAGAGGTCATCAGCCATGACAAATGCAGCTCCGCCAGATCCCCCTCCTGAATTGTCATCATCATGATCATCTCCTCCTCCAGGGCTTGATGGAGTTACTGGTGGCGGGCTTGTGACAACATCAGCAAGCGTTGATTTGATAACAACTTTAGCAACAACAGGCTCATCAGGATAATGTATCACAAGCTCATTCTCATCAAGCTTAGATTCTGCTTTGGTTCCCCAGGCAGTTACATGATAAAGAGTATCTGCGTCGTCACTGCCTTTTCTGATGCCTGTTGCATTCCACTGTGATCCCCATGATGGATTCTCAAGTATCACCGGCTCCTGCCATGCAATACTGCCATTGACAAGCCTCTGTTCAGGCCGGTTTGACCAAAGAAGACCTATTGTAGGAATCTGCTCCTCCCATATCACCAGTCCTGCCTCTTCGTCTGCTCTTATAACTGCGCCTGACGCAAGATGGAACTCCCATTCATGGGCACTAAGGTCAACTGCATGTATCTCATGAACATAACCATCATGAGATTCGACCAGTCTCAGCACAATATCACCTATGCCCTCAAGACTGAATGTCTGGTCTGTGTCAAGAGTGTATGGAAGATTGCTGTATTCTGCATCATATGTTATATCATATAGATCAAGTGTTGATGCATCCAGCTGTGTGAGGTTCAGCAGATGTGAATTGTAATCCTCATCAGAGACCCATATCAGCATGCCATTGAAAGCTTCATAAGGTGTTGTCCATCCAGCCTGACAGGATCCCCCTTCAATGTAAAGTCTTCCTTCACAGACATGAGGTATAAGCGCTGTGCCTGGAATGACCCATCCATCCCATGAAGTCATGGGAAGGTTCATCTCCACTCCATCGTTATTGTTCCAGCTTATCTCTGCATCTGCACCATAAGACTCTGCTTTGATCTCGTCTCCGGGAATCCTGGTTACACTGGCAAGCTCTATCTCAAATGCATTGAATATAGGATCAACAAGGCTCTCTCCAACTGCAATATATTCTTCATCTGTTGGAGTATAGGAAACAGTGATTCCTTTACCTGCTCCCCAGTCACCCCATGGATGCACATATGTCCCGTCTATCTCAACTCCATTCACCTCTGCTTCCTGGCCTCCTTCAAGCCGATATATCTTGCCTTCCTGATCTGTGAATTCAAGGGTTCCCATTCCGCTTGCATCAAAAAGGCTTATTGTCATGTCCATTCCAAGCATGTGTATTCCTGAACCTTCAATATCAGCACCAGCATTCCAGGGATCATAGATAACACCAGGCTCTTCAAAAACAAGTGTGTAATTGAATGCATACGCTGAAGAGGCATCAGAGAAGAAAAGATAGTCTCCTGCTCTCTCTTCCCCATCATCATTGCCGAATATGAACCTTCCTGTCCCATCAGTGAAGTGTATTGTCTGGGTGTAAGGAACACTGTTGTTGTTCTCTCCTATGGTTTCCTCAAAGACGCCGCTTGACAGCACATAAGGAAGGTCTTTGCTGTTGAGCTTGTTTGAGTACATCGCTTCATTCATCTCCTGGCCGTACCAAAGATCAATGCTGAAAGCGACTGCCTGAAGCTGGTCTGCAGTCTGGCATGTGTCATTGTAGCATCCCCCTCCTGTTGCAGAGCAGTCAATCCAGTTTATCTGGCCTGCACCTGAGCACTCGCCGTATGTTGTGTCATTAACGCATCCTTCTGTGCCTATAGGTATCCCGAATGCGCCATATTCATCATGCCTGAACACGCAGCCGGGAACGCAGTAGCTCTCCACAGGTTCTGATCCTATGCCTGTGGCAGAGTAGATGTCAGGATCGCATATATAATTGTCAGCAGGATTATTCTCAGTGCAGTTGATCTCATGCTGCCATGTCCTGCTTTCGTCAGTTTCAGCGCATTCCTCTATAGAGGTGAGAGTTTCTGAACACCTGTAGAATCCTATCCTGTCTCCTGTGCATGCTCTTGGACTTGTTCTCACATTTATCTCACAGCCTGCTATCAGGATAACAGCAACCAGCATCAGTGCCAACAGGACAATTGAAAGCGTTTCTTTCCTCATTTTCTCACCTCATACAGATCATATGACTGTTGTTTTTATCTCCCCTACAGCAGTGTGCTTTATTGCGCCTCCCTGCGCAGGATTTGTTCTTGAATATTCTATCATTATCTCTGCATCTGTCTTTGTGCCTCTTGGAGGCATATCATAGCAGAGTATTGTGAGGTACTGCGAAGCAAGATCATCGAGCGTCCCTCTCAGCCTCTGGCCGTGCCTCCAGAGCACTATCTGATCCGGGCTTAGCGGACTGCAGGGATCTCCAGGCATTTCGCAGAATTCTGATATTGAAAAGCAGCTCTTTGACTCATCAATAAGAAGGTATCCCTGGCTCAAGTCCAGATTCTCCACCAATGAGTTTGAAAGACTGCAAGCATCAACATCATAATGTATGTCTATGCATCTGATGTCATCCCCCCTGACTGATATGCCAGTCACATAAACATCCTCTCCCAGCTGGTTCACAGCATCAAAAGTAAGGGAATAAACAGAAGGGGGCTGGGTCTGAGCATATACTGGATCATTACTTGAGAGCACAGCATAACCAGCTCTTGTGGCATGGTAATCCCTGCACTGTATTCCGACCTGAAAATTGCATTTGTCTGGAAGCAGTCTCTGCGGGTTAAGAACTCCGAAATAAGCAAGCGCTGATATCACAATAAGCACAACAACAATGGCCCATCCATAGGTGAGAAGGAACTCCATTGCAGCCTGAGCCTTGTTTTTTGCCGTAATATCCCTCTTTTAGATTAACTGGTGTGGAAAATAGTATACTAATATATAAATGTTTTTGTTAGTATGATCAGACCAG
>WJJV01000111.1 GCA_014729495.1 Candidatus Woesearchaeota archaeon | reverse complement strand
TTTGAGAAAGGATACTGGCTTCCCCATCTTGATGGTATGTTCAGTGAGAATACAAGTTTCTGCATCTCCTGCTTGACATTCTTGTATTCCAGGTCATCTGCCTTGACAAAAGGCGCGAGAAGGGTGTCAACAGAACTGAATGCCTGGGCTCCGGCGAACTCCATCTGGAGGCATCCTATGTAGTTTACCATCTGATGGACCACAACACCCAGGTGCTTGGAGGGCTTTGCATCAACCTTGTTCATTACGCCTCCGAATCCCCACAGCAGCAGGTTCTTGAGTGACCATCCTGCACAATATCCTATGAAGCCATGGTTCAGGTCATGTATATGGAAGTATCCTTTCTTATGAGCATCCGCTATCTGAGGGGTGTATATCTCGTTCAGTGCATAGTTTGCTATGACTTTTCCTGCTGTGTAAAGAAGAAGCCCTGAGAATGAGAATGCTTCATTGCTGTTCTCATTCACTCTCCAGTCTGCCTGCTTGAGGTAATCTCCAATCGTGTTCACGCAGTCAATAGCTACACTCTTGGTTTCTCTTACCTTCTGCTGGTGATATCTGTAGAGTATGTATGCCTTGGCTGTCTTGGCGTGACCTGATTTTATCAGGACTGTCTCGACAACATCCTGGACCTCTTCGACTGTTGGTGTCTCTCCTACATCATACTTGAATTCAAGGATAGTGGCAACCTTGTCTGCCAGCTGTTCAGCCTGTCTTCTGTCATGGCCTCCTACAGCTTTTGCAGCGTTGAATACAGCATTGGTTATCTTTTCTTTTGTGAACTCCACAACCCTTCCGTCTCTTTTCTTTATCCTGCTTATCCTGTATGGATTCCCTATTTCTGCACTTGTATTCTCTTTGGTTTCACCCATCTTTTGCCACCTCTTGGTTGTTTGTTAACTTATATTCTCTCTTATTCTATTCCTTAAACCCTGTTATTATGATTTCTTCTTTATCCTCTTTCGGAGATTGTCCAGCTCCTTCTCAAAAGAGTCTATGTCCTTGAACTCCCTGTATACTGAAGCAAAGCGGATATATGCTATTTTGTCAAGCTTCTTGAGCTTCTTCATGACAAGCTCGCCCACTTCACTGCTGTCCAATTCTTTAGTTTTCTTGTTCAGCAGCTCTGCTTCAATCTCATTCATGACCTTGTCAATCTTTTCCTGGCTTATTGGCCGCTTCTCGCAGGCCCTCTTTATTCCCTTTTCCAGTTTCTCCCTGTCAAATGCCTCTCTTGTCCCGTCCTTCTTGATTATTGAAAGATCAAGGACCTCTACTTTCTCATATGTGGTGAATCTTTTCTTGCACTTGACGCATTCCCTTCTTCTTCTGGTTATGCCTGGGCTGCTGTCTCTCTTGTCTATTACACGGCTTTCTCCAGAGCAGTAAGGGCATTTCATGGTCTATGGGAAGTGCTTTTTTATCACTTTATAATAATTGCATAAGACACAACATATTGTGGTGTGGTCTTACCACAACCACAAGATATAGCGAAAGCTCGTATTTAAATATTTTGGTTGTTTGGAATATGTTTTGAAAAATTATTTTCAATAATGAAAGATTCTTCTTGTGTCTGGATTCTGAGCTAATGGCTTGTTAAGCCTGTTAATATGATCTGCCAGAAGCTTTTAAGCAGTTTATGCATATCATGCATATTGATCTTTATTAAGGAAATTCTTATAAATGACCTTGTAATTAGGCTGAATAGCCTATTAAAACAGCCTAAAACAGGGTGATAAATTCTTGGTGAAGTTCAAAGATAAGCAGGATAGTGAAGAAACTCTGCTGAAGGTGCTGAATCCCACAGTCAAGAAATGGTTCTTCAGCAGATTCAGGGATTTCTCTGTCCCTCAGCTTTATGGGGTCTCTGAGATACACAGCAGGAAGAATGTGTTAGTCTCTGCTCCCACAGGAGCGACCAAGACCCTGACAGCATTTCTCTCGATACTGAATGAGCTGGTGGATTCAGCAGAGAAGGGAAAGCTAGAGGACAAGATATACTGTGTTTATGTTAGTCCTCTGAAAGCCTTGAATAATGACATACAGAAGAACCTTGTAGAGCCTCTAAAGCAGATAGAAGAGATTTCCGGAAAAGAGCTTGGGATAAGGGTTGGAGTGAGGACAGGAGACACCACAGCATCAGAGAAGTCAGCAATGCTAAGGAAACCTCCCCATATACTGATAACTACACCTGAGAGCCTTTCGATAGTTCTGTCATCTGTGAAGTTTGTTGACCATCTGAAGAGCGTGGACTGGATTGTCATTGACGAGATACATGCGCTTGCAGAGAACAAGAGAGGGGTGCATCTCTCCCTTAGTGTAGAAAGGTTAAGCCATCTCAGCAAGCACACAACAAGGGTGGGCCTGAGCGCCACTATAGCTCCGATTGAGGAGATAGCAAAATTTCTCGCAGGATACGAAGCAGGCAAGGAGAGGGACTGCATAATAATAGATGTCAGTTTCATCAAGAAGATGGACCTTAAGGTATTGAGTCCTGTGCCTGACCTTATTGACACAGAGCATGGAGAGATGCACCATCAGATGTATGTCCTTATGGACAGGCTCATACAGGACCATAAGACCACCCTCATATTCACCAACACAAGAGCAGCGACTGAAAGGGTTGTGCATCACCTAAAGGAGAAGTTTCCGAAGAACTATACTGAGAATATAGGTGCCCATCATGGAAGCCTGAGCAAAGAGCACAGGTTTGAGATAGAGGAGAAGCTGAGAAGAGGTGAGCTAAGGACAGTTGTCAGCTCAACATCCCTTGAGCTTGGCATAGATATAGGGTTTATAGACCTTGTGATACTGCTAGGAAGCCCTAAGAGCGTAGCGAGAGCATTGCAGAGGATAGGAAGGAGCGGACACCAGCTTCATGAGACAACAAAAGGAAGGATCATAGTTCTTGACAGGGATGATCTTGTGGAATGCTCTGTTCTTCTGAAGTCAGCTATAGACCAGAAGATAGATAAGATACACATCCCTGAGAACTGCCTTGATGTTCTGGCCCAGCACGTACATGGCATAGCCCTTGGAGAGAAGACGCATATTGAAGACCTGATAAGGATGATCTCAGGCTCTTACTGCTACAAGAATATCAAGAGAGAGGAGATAATTCAGGTAGTGGAGTACCTGGCAGGAAAGTTCATATCCCTGGAGGACAGAAACATATATGCCAAGATATGGTATGATAAGGAAACAGGCATGATAGGTAAAAGAGGCAGGATGAGCAGAGTAATACACATGACAAATATAGGCACGATTCCTGACCAGGCTGTTGTCATAGTAAAGATAGGAGACAAGAAGATAGGGACAATAGATGAGGGTTTTCTGGAGAAGCTAAAGAGAGGGGATGTTTTTGTCCTTGGAGGAAGTGTGTATGAGTTCCTTTACAGCAGGGGGATGACTGTCCAGGTAAGGGTCTCGCCTCAGAGGCCTCCTACAGTACCTTCCTGGTTCTCTGAGATGCTTCCTTTGAGCTTTGATCTTGCCATGGAGATAGGCAGGTTCAGGAGGCTGATGGAAGAGAAGTTCAAGGCAGGAAAGAAAAAGAATGAGATACTGAAGTTCATAAATGAATTCCTCTATGTTGATAAGAACGGAGCAGAGTCAATATATGCTTACTTCAGAGAGCAGTATGACTATGTTTCTGAAGTGCCTTCTGACAAGAAGATACTTGTTGAGCATTATGTTGATGAGAATGACAAGAAATATGCAGTATTCCATACATTGTATGGAAGGCGTGTGAATGACTGCCTCAGCAGGGCAGTGGGATTTGCCATAAGCAGGACACAGCACAGGGATGTAGAGATAGGCATAAGCGACAATGGATTCTATGTTGGATACACAAAGAGGCTGAATGCAGTGCAGGCATTCAAGCTTCTCAAGCCAAAGGAGTTCGACACTGTGATGAAGAACGCTATAGACAAGTCAGAGGTGCTCAAGAGAAGATTCAGGCACTGCGCAGGAAGAGCCCTTTTGATACTCAGGAATTATGCAGGAAGGACAAAGAGGGTCGGAAGGCAGCAGGTCAGCTCTATGATACTGATGAATGCAGTCAGGAGGATAGATCCTGATTTCTTCATACTCAAGGAGGCAAGAAGAGAGGTTCTTGAGGATCTCATGGACATAGAGAATTCAAAGAGGATACTGACAAGGATAGATAACAATGCAATAAGCATAAAGGAGATAGCCACAAACATCCCATCTCCTTTTGCATTCAATCTCGTTCTGCAGGGAAAAGTGGACATGCTCAGGATTGAGGACAAGATTGAGTTTCTTAGGAGGATGCACAAGAATGTGCTTGTGAAGATATCATTGAACAAGGGAAAGAAGCCTTCAGTAGAGAAGGATAAGGACATTGACTATGAGGAAATATGGGACAGGGCAGAGAAGGACAAGAATTCTCTTGAGGAGAAAGAGAAGCAGGAGCTGAAATACCTTGCCTGGAACCTGAAAAAAGTGCCTCTTTTCGCAAAAGAGGACATAGCAAGCCTGATAGACGGCAAGGACATTGACTTTGTGAGCCCGAGATTCATAGCAGCTGTCAAGAAGCACAAGAAGGAGATAGAGAAGGAATGGCCAGAGAAGCTAAGGAAGCTTGTTTTCGAGAGGCTTGGGATAGAATAGCATCTTCAGGATTTCATCTCTATCTCATCATCAGCACCATAAAATATTTAAATATGCTATAAGGTCCATATATCATGGTTTGGGGATATATACAAAAGAAGCTTGGAATGGGC
>WJJV01000110.1 GCA_014729495.1 Candidatus Woesearchaeota archaeon | reverse complement strand
TTCATATTCAGAGGAAAGTCATTAGAGGAACTGAAGTCGCTTAGCTTCAATGAGTTCCTGCAGCTGCTGCCCTCATCAATGAGAAAAGCCCTCAAAAAAGGATTCACAGAAAGCCAGAAGACGCTCCTTGCAAAAATAAGGAAAAACAAGCCAAACATAGAGACTCACTGCAGGGAGATGATAGTGATTCCAGAGATGGTGGATAAGACAATAAAGGTTCATAATGGAAAGGAATTTGTTCCTATAATGATACAGCCAGATATGATAGGCCACAGGCTGGGGGAGTTTTCATTGACCAGAAGGAGGATAGCGCACAGTGCCCCAGGAGTAGGAGCTACAAGATCAAGCGCAGCAATATCAGTGAGGTAAGCATACAAAGATGGCTGACTACAAATACTCATTCCCGGCATACAACAGCGAAAGTATGGCCAGGGCAGTTGGAAGGGATCTCCCAATATCAACAAAGCAGGCTATAGAGGTATGCAACAGCATCAGGAAGAAGAACCTGCTCAAGGCCAAAGCTATGCTGGAGAATGTCATCAAGAAGAAGCAGCCCATAGAATTCAGGAGATTCACCAACGGGCTTGGGCACAGGAAAGGAAACCTGACAAGCGGAAGATACCCTATAAAGACATCCGGAAACATACTCACAATACTGAATTCAGCAGAGGTTAATGGACAGCAGAAAGGCCTTAATACCTCAAAGCTCAGCATAATACATGTTGCAGCAAAGAAAGCATCAGGACCTATGAGGTTCGGCAGGCATAGGGGAAGACAGGCCAAGAGAACCCATATAGAAGTAGTGCTTGGAGAAGTAGAGGATTCAAAGGCCAGGAAAGGCAGTACAGTGCAGGATAAGGAAACAAAAGCTGACAAACAGAAAAAGAATCCTGAAAAGGAGAAAGCTCAAGAGAAAGCTGCAGAAGATAAGAAAGAAGAAGTCACCCAAAAGCCTGCAAAAGAAGAGAATCAGAAAAAGGATGGGGATAAGAAGGATGCTCAAAGCAGATCATCAGAAAAAGAAGATAAAAGCAAAGAAAAGACAGAACCAAAGACATCCAAACCTGAATCAAAGGGAGGAGAGAAGAAATGATTGAGAGAAAGATAGTCGAGGAAAAGATAAAAGAGCTGCAGATAGAGGAGTATATAACAAACAACCTCAGGAACAGCGGACATTCACACACAAAACTCCAGAGGACTCCATTGGGAGAAAAGATAATCATATTCGCATCAAGGCCTGGACTGATTGTCGGAAGGAAAGGCCAGAACATAAAGAAGCTTACACAGGATCTCAAGAAGAAATTCAAGCTTGAGAACCCCCAGATAGAGATAAGCGAAGTTGAGGATATAAATCTTGATGCACAGATAGTGTCTGAGAGGATAGCAGCATCAATGGAAAGGTATGGAGCAGCCAGATTCAAGGGAATAGCCCACAAGGTTATGCTGGATGCCATGAACTCAGGCGCTCTTGGCATTGAAATAATAATCTCAGGAAAGGTTCCGAGTACAAGATCCAAGTCCTGGAGATTCTACCAGGGCTACCTCAAGAAGTGCGGAGACATAGCTCTCAGCGGAGTCAACAAAGCATACTCAACAGCAAAACTCAAGTCAGGCGTAATCGGTGTGAAAGTGAGCATAATGCCGCCCACTACCAAGCTTCCTGATGACATGAAGATCAAGGATATGGAGACAATAGAAGAGGAGATGAAGGGGAAGCCGGAAGGTACTGAAGAGAAGAAGAAAGACAAGAAGGCCAAGCCAAAGAAGAGCGCAAAGACTGCAAAATCAGCAGAAGATAAGGATAAACCACAAGATGTGCCTGAAAAAAAGGCAGAAGAAACATCAAGCGGAGAACAAGATGTCAGTGAAGAAGATAAAGGAACTGAGAAGCCTGAATGAGAAAGAGCTCAGCAAAAGGCTTGAGGATCTCAGGAAAGAGCTGATAAAGCTTAATGCGCAGGTAGCTACAGGAACTGTGCCCAAGAGTCCAGGCCTTATAAGAAACACAAAGAAAAGCATCGCAATGATAATGACACTGTTGAGAGAGAAAGAGTTGGAAAACGCAGCAGAAGAATCAAGCCAGGAGGTACAAAAAACAAATGAGTGAAGTCTGTCAGATATGCGGATTACCAAAAGACTTATGCGTTTGCGAGTCAATCGCAAAAGAAAGACAGAGGATTGTGGTGAAGATAGAAAAAAGGAAATTCAGGAAACACTACACAATCATTGCAGGGATAGATAAGAAGGAGATCAACATCAAGGACCTTGTCAAGATGCTCAAGAACAAGCTTGCCTGCGGAGGAACAGTCAAGGACGGCAAGATAGAGCTTCAGGGCAATCACAAGAGCAAGGTCAAGCCCATCCTGGTGGGTCTGGGATTCCCCCCAGAAACAATAGACATAGAATAATATGAAAGACCTGGCAAAGAAAGAGCTCATAGGAGTGGAAGCAGAGATAATAGATTCAGTGAATAAGTCCAATATCGGCATCAAAGGAAGGATAATAGACGAGACAAAGAACTGCATCACAATCATGACAGACAAGGGAGAGAAGAAGATGATCAAGAACAACATCACTCTGAACATATCAGAGAAAAAGGCTCGCATACAGGGAAAAGACCTTTCAGGAAGACCTGAAGAGCGCATAAAGAAGAAATTAAGGTGAATAACATTGGCAAGAAAAACAGGATTGGATATCAATTCCCCGAAAACTGAATGCAAAGACAAGAAATGCCCTTTCCATGGAGACCTTACAATAAGCAAAAGGGTTTTCACAGGAGTGGTTGTTTCTGATCTGGCAAAGAACACTGCAACAGTGCTTTGGGAGAGAAGGAGAAAGATATCAAAATATGACAGGTATGAACGGAGAAAGACAAGGGTGCATGCGCACAATCCTGAATGCATAAACGCAAAGAAAAAGGATGTCGTGAGGATTGCTGAGTGCAGACCTTTGAGCAAGACAAAGAATTTCGTGATCATAGAGAAGCTGGGAAAAGAGGAGAAAGTTTCCGGCTTTGAAGAGAAACCTGAAGAAAAAAAAGAGGACTCAGCAAAAGAGACCGACAAGAAGCAAGGAAAGACAGACACTGACAAGAAAGACACAGCAAAGAAGACAAAGCAGAAAGGTTAAGTAAGATGTTAGCCATAAAAGCAAGAATACCAAAAGCATTGCCCCACGGCAGCTACATAGAGACCTGCGACAATTCAGGCGCCAAGATGATAAAAATAGTGTCAGTCAAGGGCCAGAAGACCTCAAAAGGAAGATATCCTGCTGCAGGCGTAGGTGATCTCGTGCTCGCCACTGTAAAGAAAGGCACTCAGGCAATGAGAAAGCAGGTGGTATTTGCTGTGATAGTAAGACAAAGAAAAGAGTACAGAAGGCCTGACGGAAGCAGGATAAAGTTCGCTGAAAACTCTGCTGTAGTGCTGAAAGATGATAAAGGAAATCCAAAAGGGACCATATTCAAGGGACCTATAGCAAAAGAAGCGTGCGACAGATGGCCTGGAATAGCCAAGATAGCAAGCATAATAGTGTGATTGAAAATGAAGATATGGTCAAAATTATGGAAAGCGAGCAAGAACCGCTCAAAGCAGAGGAAGTACTCAGTAAATGCTCCAAAACATACCAAAAGAAAGCTTATGGGAGCCAATCTCTCCAAGGATATGAGGAAGAAGCATGGATTGAGATCAGTTCCTTTAAGGAATGGAGACAAGATCAAGATAATGAGAGGCAGGTTCAAGGGACAGACAGGAACAATTGAAAGGGTTGACATTGACAGGTCTGTAGCATACATAACAGGCATAGAGGTAGTCAAAAGGGATGGTTCAAAGGCAGCCCCTCCTGTACAGGCTTCCAATATGATGATAGTTGAGCTCAATACAAATGACAAGAAAAGGCTTTCAGGACTCAAGAAGAGCGCTCAGGATGGAAGCGAACAGAGCAGCGAATGAGGTAACAAAATGGTCAAGAATCACATGAAAAGGATTTCAATGCCGAGGACATGGAAACTCGACAGGAAGGACATTAAATGGATAAGCCGTCCTAATGCAGGGGCTCATGGGCTGATGAAAGGAATGGCTCTTGAGACAATCATGAAAGAGCTGATCAAATGCGCCAATACAAGGAAGGAGGCAAAGACAATACTCTACAACAAAGAAGTCATGGTGGACGGAAAAAGGAGGAGAGACCTGAAGCTTCCTGTGGGGCTGATGGACGTTGTTTCCCTTCCTGAGGTAGACGAGCATTACAGGATAATCATAAACAAGAGATCAGAGATAGATACAGTAAAGATAAACAAGAATGAAGCAGGAGTCAAACCATGCAAGATAAAGAACAAGACAATCCTGAAAGGAGGAGCCACACAGCTCAATCTGGCAGGATCAAGGAACATGATCTTCAAGAAGGGTGAAAAGGTCCCATATGCTGTGGGAGATACTGTGATGCTCTCTCTGCCTAAACAGGAGATAAAGGACCACATCAAGTTCGAGAAAGGTTCCAAGGCATACCTGACCGGCGGGAAATATGTCGGCTACACTGGAGTGATAGAGAGCATAGAGAATGACATAATCAGGATCAAGAATGATGAAGGCAAAACCCTTGAGACAAACAAAAGACATGCTTATGTGATAGGAAAAGATAAGCCTGTAGTGACAATCAGCGCAAAATGACAGATACAGAAAACACAAAGAAGAGCATTCCTATGAAAAGGATAGAGGTAGAGAAGCTTACCCTCAATATAGGTGCAGGAAAGGATCAGAACCTGCTCACCAAGGGTGTTAAGCTGATAAAGAACCTCACAGGCGTGGAGCCTGTAAAGACATTCACCTCAAAGAGGATACCTAGCTGGGGACTAAGACCAGGCCTTCCTATAGGATGCAGGATCACACTCAGGGGCAAGCGTGCATATGATCTCATACCAAGATTGCTTGATGCCAAATCAGGCAGCCTCAATGAAAGCCATTTTGATGATAATGGAAGCATATCATTTGGAATACCTGAGTACATAGACATAAAGGATGCGAAGTATGATCCTGATATAGGGATAATAGGCCTGCAGGCTTGCGTAACACTCAAAAGGCCTGGATTCAGGATAAAGAAGAGAAGAATAAGGAAAAAGAAGATACCTCCAAAACACAGGATAACAAAGCAGGATGCGGTTGAATTTATGAAATCAAGATTCAGCGTGAAGATAGGTGAGCAAGAATGAGCTATAGCAACTATCAGAAGGTTTTTAAGCAGCTTAAGGTAAGGGCAGAGAAGCTTAAGAAATACATAAAGCACAATGCTCCAAAGGAAAGAAGCTGCGGAATAAGCAAGAAGAGATGCAGAAGATGCGGCAGGATAAGAGGCCACATAGATAAGTACAGCCTCAACATCTGCAGACAGTGCTTCAGGGAAACAGCAAAAGATATAGGATTCAAGAAATACAATTAGGTGGAAAAATGTCACAAAACGATATACTATCAGCAGCATTATCAAAGATACTGAACGCAGAGAAGGTAGCGCAGAAGGAATGCACTGTCAAGTCCTCAAAAGTCATAAAGAAGATACTAGAGATAATGAAGGACAGGTTGTATCTAGGAGGCTTCAAAGAGGAAGAGGACAACAGGGGAGGCATAATCACAATCAACCTTCTAGGAAGAATCAACAAATGCGGATCAATCAAGCCACGGTATCCGATAAAGCTAGAGGATTATGAGAAGTTCGAGAAGAGATACCTTATAGCAAAGGACTTTGGATTCATCGTGGTATCAACATCACAAGGCATAATGACACACGACAAAGCCAAGGAGAAAGGCCTGGGAGGAAGGCTTTTGGCTTACTGCTACTGAAAATGAAGATAGAAGAGCTGGCAATAGAGATTGAACTCCCAGAAGGAGTCACTGCAGAGATAGCAGGGCATGCCATAAAGGTAAAGGGGCCTAAAGGAGAAACAGAGAGGAAGCTGGCAAGCTCTAAAGTAAGCATAGAGAACAATGACAATAAGATAATCATCAAATCCAAGAATGCCACAAAAAGGGAGAAGACCACAACCGGAACCTTCAAAGCCCATATACAGAATATGATAACAGGGGTTACAGAAGGGCATACTTACAGACTTAAGATATGCTCAGGCCACTTTCCTATGAATGTTGCAGTCAGCGGAAATGAATTAAGCGTATCAAACTTCCTGGGAGAGAAGATAGCAAGGAAACTCAACATAAAAGAAGGTGCTCAGGTCAAGGTAGAAGGTGATGATGTAATCGTTGAGAGCATCAGCAAGGAGACAGCAGGACAGACTGCAGCCGACATAGAGACGCTCACAAGGATAAAAGGAAGGGACAAAAGGATATTCCAGGATGGGATATACATAACAGAAAAAGACGGAAAGAGTATAGAATAAGAAAATGGAAGAAGACATGCTTGAATTAAGAAGAAGAATCAAGAAAAGAAAGCCTGATTTCATCAGAAAGGACTCCAATAAGAAGAAAAGGCTTGAGAAGAAATGGGTAAAGCCAAGGGGCCTCCAGTCAAAACTCAGGCTGCAGAAGAGAGGGCACAGGAAAACAGTCAGCACAGGCTACGGATCCCCGAATGCAGTGAAATTCGCTGACAGGTCAGGACTGATGATATTCACAGCCCATAACACAGATCTGGCAGCAGTTGATCCAAAAAAAGAAGGGATAATCATATCAGGAAGTGTCGGCCTTAAGAAGAAGATTGAGATAATAAAAGAGGCTGTAAACAAAGGGATAACCATGCTAAATATTAATGATCCTCAGGCTTTCATAAAAGATAAAGAAGATATGGTAAAGAAGAGGAAAGAACAGAGAGATGAGAAACTAAAGAAGAAGGACGAAGAGAAGAAGAAAAGGAAGAGCGAAAGCCAGAAGAAAGAGCAAGAAGAAGAGGGTATAGAAAAGGCGCTGTCAGAAGAGGATAAGAAAGAGCAGGAAGAGAAGAAAAAAGAGGAAGAAAAGAAAGAGAGGGATAGGGTGCTGACCCAGAAATCGTGATAAAAATGGATCTTAAAGTTCAGAAAAGGCTTGCAGCAGAAGCGATGAAATGCTCCCAAAAGAGAGTGAGTTTTGATGAGTCCCGATTGGACGAGATCAAGGAGGCTATCACAAAAGCCGACATACGGGCTCTCATAAGCAAGGGAGCTATACAGCTTGAGCATAAGAGTAGCAAGTCATCATCAAGGATAAAGAAAGCCAAGGAACAGAAAAGAAAAGGCAAGAGAAAGGGCCATGGAAGCAGGAAAGGAAAGAAAACAGCAAGAAGCCCTAAGAAGAAGACATGGATGAACAGGATAAGGGCGCAAAGGAAGCTTCTCAGGAGCCTGAAAAAGGGTGATAGGATAGATATAGGATCATACAGGGACCTCTACAGTAAGTGCAAAGGAGGTTTCTTCAGAAGCATAAGGCATATCAAGGTCTATATTGAAGAAAGGGAGATAATAAAGAAAAATGAAAAGAAGCAAGACACATAGTGTCCCTTTCCGCAGGAAAAGGGAAGGAAGGACTGATTACCTTAAGAGGATTAGTCTGCTCAAGTCTGGAAAGCCCAGACTAGTAATCAGAGGATCCCTCAAGAACACGGTCGTCCAGATAGCTGAGTTTGAACCAAAGGGGGATAAGATATCAGTCACTGCGACAACAAAAGACCTCCAGAAGTTTGGACTCAAGACAAAGGGAGGCAACATACCCACCTCATATCTTGTAGGTCTGCTCGCAGGAAAGAAAGCTATAGAGAAGGGAATAAAAGAAGCTGTCGTGGATATAGGTTTGCAGATCTCTACAAAGGGATCAAGGAGTTTTGCTGCTGTGAAAGGAGCTGTTGACTCAGGCCTTAAGATAGCAGTATCTGATGAAATACTTCCCTCAGGTGACCGAATCTCTGGAAAGACAATAGAAGAATACGCAAAAAGCCTCAAGGACAGCAAGGAATCTGTGTCATTCACAGAATATCAAAAGAATGGAATAACTCCTGATAATATATCAAAGTATTTTGAAGGCATTAAGAACAAGATCACAGGAGGATCATGATGGCAGAAGAAAAGAAAGAAGACATAGAGGAACAGGAGAATCAGGAAAACAAGGACTCTGAGTCTGAAGAAACGCCTCTGGAGACAGAAGAAGCAGTAGTCGGAGACATGCCTAAAGAACCTGAAGACCTTCTGAAAGAAATTCCTATAAAGAAAGAGCTTGAGGGATGGAATCCCAAGACAGAGATAGGAAAACAGATCCTAAGAGGAGAGATAAAGGACATAGAACAGATCATAGACAAAGGAAGAATCATACTTGAGCCCGAGATAGTTGACGCACTTATACCAGAGCTTGAATCAGAGCTGCTGCTGCTCGGACAGTCAAAAGGAAAGTTCGGAGGAGGCCAGAGAAGGGTATTCAAGCAGACCCAGAAGAAGACCCAGGAAGGAAACAAGCCCAAGTTCTCCACAATGGCGGTTGTAGGAAACAGGAATGGCATAGTCGGTCTTGGATCAGGAAAGGCAAAAGAGACTGTTCCTGCAAGAGAGAAGGCTTTCAGGAATGCTAAGCTCAATATGATCAAGATAAGAAGGGGCTGCGGTTCATGGCAGTGCAATTGCAAAACATCCCATTCAATTCCATTCGCAGTCAAAGCAAAGGTAGGAAGTGTTGTGGTTGAGCTGATGCCGGCTCCTAAAGGAAAAGGTCTGTGCATACAGAATGAGTGCAGGAAGATGCTTGACATGGCAGGCATAAAGGATGTCTGGTCAAAGACCAAAGGGAAGACAGCCAGCAGAGCAAACCTGATCATAGCATGCTATGAAGCCCTGAAGACTCTTGCTGATGTTAAGATACATGAGGATCACAAGGAAAGATTCGGCATAGAGGAAGGAGCAGTCAAAAATGAGTGAAGAAAAGAGCGCTAAGGGCAAAGGAGAATCAGAAGAGCTCATAGCTCTGATACTTGTCAGAGGCATGATAAATGTAAAGCAGGGCATAAAAGACACACTTAAGATGCTCCGTCTGCACAGGAAGAACTGCTGTGTTGTTATCAAGAAGACTCCTGCAAACATGGGAATGGTCCAGAAAGTAAAGGACTATATAACCTGGGGAGAGATAGACGAAGCAACCCTCAAAGAGATGATAGACAGGAGAGGCAAGAAGAATCCTAAGGATCCTAAGAAGACAAAGCCTTTCTTCAGGCTAAATCCCCCAAAGAAAGGATTCGGCAGCAAAGGCATAAAGAAGACATTCGCTGAGAAAGGGGCACTTGGATACAGAGGAGACAAGATAAATGACCTTATCAAGAGGATGCTGTAAATGACAATAAACAAGAGAAAGAAATCAATCAAGTACAGGGGATGCACTACCCATGGATGGGGCTCTATGAAGAAGAGAAGGGGAGCCGGCAACAGGGGAGGCAGAGGAATGGCAGGATCAGGAAAAAGAGGAGATGCAAAGAAGAGCATGATCTGGTCAAACCCAAGATACTTCGGAAAGCATGGTTTCAAGAAAGGCAGCCCTTCCAAGACAACAAAGGCAGTCAATGTCCAGTACATAAATGACAAGATAGAAAGCTTCGCATCAAGAGGTCTGGCAACAGAAAAATCAGGATCATACGAGATGGATCTCTCAAGCATAGGAGTCAACAAGCTGCTAGGATCAGGCAGCATAATCAAGAAAGTGATCCTGACAGTAGAGAGCTCAACAGACAGGGCATCTGAGAAGATAGAGAAAGCCGGCGGCAAAGTCAATATCATATTACAGAAAGAAGAACCAAAAGAAATAAAAAAACAGGAACCTTCAGACAAGGAAAGCAAGCCAGAACAGGAAAAAGAGGAATAGAATGTCTCTGTTCAGAACAATACTAATGAACCTTCCAGAAGTGGAAGGGCCTACACAGAAGCGGCTTTCTTTCAAAGAAAAGCTCAAGTGGACGCTGATAGTCCTTATCACATTCTTTATTCTCGGTCTCATACCATTGTTCGGGCTTGGCCAGAACTCTCTTGCGCAGTTTGAATTTCTTTCAGTCATACTCGGAGCAGAGTTCGGATCAATAATATCACTAGGAATAGGTCCTATAGTGACCGCATCCATTGTTCTTCAGCTGCTCAATGGATCAGGAATACTGAAGTTTGATCTTTCTTCAGAAGAAGGCAAGAAGACATTCCAGGGAGTGCAGAAGCTGCTTGCCCTATTCTTCATAATATTTGAGGCGATAATATATGTTTTCATGGGCGGACTTGCTCCTGATGAGGCCCTGAGGGGAACTGCCTTGTATCTCAATCTTGAGCTTGTGATAATATTCCAGATGATACTCGGCGGAATAGCGATACTCTTCATGGATGATATAATATCAAAATGGGGTTTTGGATCAGGAGTCAGTCTTTTCATAGCTGCAGGAGTGTCAAAGCAGATATTCATAAGGTCATTCAGCTGGATACATCCAGAGAACAATCCAGGCACTTATGTTGGAGCAATTCCTGAACTCTTCAGGGCATTATCCCATGGAGGCACAGACGGCATGGTCACAGCAGGCCTCATGCTGGCAGGAATAATCTCCACAGTATTGGTCTTTGTGATTGCAGTATACAGCCAGTCTATGAAGGTTGAGATACCTCTTTCATTCGGAAGGGTGAGAGGACATGGCATAAGATGGCCGCTCGCATTCATATACACATCCAATATTCCGGTCATACTCGTGGCTGCTCTTCTGGCAAACATCCAGCTTTGGGCAAACCTGCTGCAGAACTGGATAGGCCTAAATGCTCAGAGCCTTGTGGAATGGGTCAGTGTTCCAGGAGGCGGAGAAGGAATCCTGGGGCTCATCATAAGGCAGCAATCATTTCTTATAGGCTGGAAGCCATATGCCCAGGCATTGGTGTATATGATAATAATGATAGTGGGCTGCGTAATATTCAGTTGGTTCTGGGTCCAGACAGCAGGTATGGATGCCAAAAGCCAGGCAAAGAATATAATCTCCTCAGGTCTGTCAATACCTGGATTCAGGAAGGATGAGAGGGTCATGGAGAAGCTGCTTAAGAGATACATAAGCCCCCTTACTGTTATGGGCGCCATAGCAATAGGGTTCCTCGCTGCAATGGCAGACCTTTCAGGCTCCCTTGTGCATGGAACAAGCCTTCTGTTGACTGTGATGATAGTTTATAAGCTGTATGAGGAAATAGCAAAGCAGCACATGTATGATATGCACCCCATGATGAGAAAGTTCATGGATGTATAGGAGATTATTAAAGATGGCATTTTATGACTCATTGAACTTTATATTGGATCCTGTACTGAGCCCTTTCATAAGCCTTGGATCATTCTGGGCAGTTCTTCTGATATCTTTTCTCATAGCACTTATAATAACAATGGTATACAAATGGGTCACAGACCAGGAGCTTATGAAGACACTAAAGGAAGACATGAAAGCTATGCAGAAAGAGATGAAGAAGTTCCGTGACAATCCTTCAAAGATGATGGAGATGAACAAGAAAGTAATGGAGAAGAACATGAAATACATGCTCCATTCAATGAAGCCAACCCTGTTCACATTCATACCTATAATACTCATATTCGGATGGCTTGTCTCAAATATGGCATATGACCCCATAGATCCTGGAGAGACCTTTGAAGTATATGTGTTCTTTGATGAAGGCAAGATTGAACAGGCAAGCATAACTGTTCCTGAAGGCCTTGAGCTCATTACTGACAGGACTGTGAGCGTGAGGGAGATACCTGCAGAAGATGACTTTGAGTTCGACAACCCCTATCTTACAAAATCAAGGTATGGAGGATTTCTTGACAAGGATGAAGATGCCTATTATGCAGGATGGAAGCTTTCTGGCCCTGAAGGAGAGTATAATATTGAGTTTGATGTTGAAGGCCAGCCTTATTTCAAGCAGGTGAAGATATCAGATAAAAGGTATATAAAGCCCCTCAAGACTGTGGATGATGGTGTTGTAAAAGGCATTGCTGTGGATCAGGAACAGCTTATTGTGCTGGACATATTCGGCCTGAAGATGGGATGGTTCTGGTCATACATACTTTTCTCAATAATATTCAGCATGGGCTTGAGAAAGATTCTCAAGGTCTACTAGACTCAGCTTACACAATATAATAATAAAAATTCATAAATACTTAAAAAAGAGATCATTCTAACTCCAATAAAAAAGAGGCTGATAAAGGATGTCAAGAAGAGCTTTTGGAACCCTGAAGATCATATTCGGAACAATGATTCTCTTTGTCATAGCTCTTGTATTTTTAGGTATGTTCATAAGGCAGACCAGCGGCCCTGTAAACAGGGATTATTATAACAGGAGCGATATGGATCTTGCCATAGAAGAATGCCAGAATCTCTGCGATGCCATCACAGATATTGACGGTGCAATAGAGTACTGCACAAGGATTCAGAGTATAGACTTCAATAATAATGGTTCAGCAGGAGCAGAGATTGCTGAAAAGGGAGGATACCAGTTCTGCGAGAACTCAATACCCTGCTTCCTTCTTGCTGACTGCACGCATAAAGGTTATGGCCTTGAAGGCTGCAGGAACCTTATCACAGAACAGCAGCCTGACCTGCTTGATGAATTCAAGGATCCAAGATCTGAACAAGGATGCAATGCATCCCAGGAAACCACATGGTATGACCAGCTCACAGGAGAATGAAGTCAGGATAGAGTTAATGATAGAGCTAATCAGAATAACCAGAAGAATTTGATATCACAACCGGATTATTTTATTATCTCTTCAAAAAGCATCCCTCTTGCCTTTGCCAGAGCAAGGCTTACAACATAGTTCTTTCCTGCAGTGTCCTTAAGGTCATCAAGGCTTACAAAATACCATCCTGCATTATCTTTCCTCATGTTGAATCTGACAGCTATCCAAGGCTCAGCACCAAAGATATCAGCGAACATCTTAAGACTCTCCACCTGATCTGATGAAAGATACTGCTTCTCAGAGGATGTTGTCTTGCATTCTATTGCCAGTTTTCTTGCAGCATTTCCCACTAGAAGATCAGGACAGGGATATTTTATAGCTCCAGACGCAGGAGCCCTCATGGCTATAAAGCCGTTATCCCAGAACTTATGCAGAAGCTCTCTTTCAGCATTTATTCCCCTGGATTTCCTTGACATAACTGGTTATATTAATGAATGATTTATATATTTATCCAGGCTGTATGTCCTGTGTCCAGTGGATATAAGCTTTTTAAGGCCTTAAATCAGTTATAAACGCCTAGAAAATGGTCAATAAAGGCCAGGGGACGCAAACAAAAGATTTATAAATAAAAAGGGCAGATTAATCATTATCACAATCAAGGGGGGTTATAATATGGCAGGAAGCAAGAAACTGCTGCCTTTGGCAGCTATGGAGAAGGTACTGAAGCAGGCTGGTGCTGACAGGGTGTCAGACAAGGCAAAAGCAGCTCTTAAAGAGGTAATTGAAGAAAAAGCCGAGGAACTGGCTGCCTCTGCAATAAAGTATGCCCACCATGCAGGCAGAAAGACTGTCAAGGCAGGAGACATAAAGCTGGCTGCGAAGTGAGTCTGATTATTGATGGAATTATGAAGCATCTCCTTTAAGGTTCTCACCCCATTCAAGACCTGCGCTTGTATAATCAATCTCTTTATTCTTTATATACGGAAGAATCTCAAAAACACCAAAATGACTTATTTTATCAGGTGTTATCCTTATAGAATCTAGCTGCATCTTTCCTAACTCGCTTACTTCATTATCAGTCATAAGGGAGACAGATATCACTGGATCCACCTCTGGCACCTCAGAAGAGAAGAAATCAAGACAGCTCTCCAATGCTTCTGCATGCAACTTATGGTCTATCCTCTGGTAGAATCTGCTCATCAGGAAATTCTTGAGATTAACAAATCTGTTGTAGACATCACCATGCGTGAACTGCACTCTGTTTGCCTCTATGCTTTCATCTACAAGCGCTTTTATAACATTCCTTGACATAATTGCTGCATTGTCTCCCAGAATATCCTTATAGTGTCGGATATCCTTGTCCTCAAAATAACCATATCTTATGCCATCATTAAGATCACCTATAGTATATGCTATGGTGTCAGCGTACATCACTACAAAGTATTCTTCTGGTTTGTTGCATTCAGGCCTCTCAAAACCTGAATGGTGCATTATGCCATCAAGGGTCTCATATGTCAAATTCAGACCCTCTGCCTTGCGCTCTATATCCTGCGCCACAACAACACTGTAGATGTGGTGAAGAAATGGTTTTGGAAACCCATTATGCCTTCCTGCAAATTCAGAAAGTACGGATTCCCCAAGATGACCATATGGAGTGTGCCCTATATCATGGCCAGCAGCGATTGCCTGGCATAATGTCTTCTTTAGTCCAAGCGCTTCTGAGATAGCTAAAGAGAAGGTGATTACCTCATCTGTGTGGACTCTTCTCGTCCTTATGTGAGGGTTCCTTGGTGCAGATATGACCTGAGTCTTATATGCCAGTCTTCTGTAAGATTTTGATTTAAGGATCTTGAAATAATCCATAAGAAAAGGATCCTTGATAAGACTCTCCTCCTTATCCAGACTGCATTTCCGTCCTATGGTGCCTTTTATTGCCTCCATAATCTGCTGGATTCTCTTTATTATAAAAATATTTGTGGCAAGGTTTATAAAGTAACCAGTATACTCATACAGCTATGAAGGATCCAGAAGCATTAGTGGACAGGGTAATAAGGAACTCTGACATAATCCTCATTGTGGTTGATGCCAGAAGGATTGAGGAGAGCACCAACAGGCTTATTGAGATTAAAGTAAGGAAAGCAGGCAAGAAATTCCTGTATGTTATAAATAAGTGCGATCTTGTCCCTAAGAGCGAGCAGAAGAGGATTCCTGATTCTGTGAGGATCAGCGCTAGAAACAGGCTCGGAACCCTGAGACTGCTCAGGAGGGTTAAGTCAATGGCTGATAAGCAGGATGTTGTTGTTGGAGTTGTGGGATTCCCTAACACAGGCAAGTCAACGCTCATAAACACTCTTAAAGGAAAGAAGAGCGCAGGCACAAGCCCTGTGGCAGGTTACACAAGAGGACTACAGAAGCTGAGGATAACAAAGAACATATTGATGATAGACACTCCGGGTGTGCTCCCTTACTCAAAGAAGAAGCCATCCTATGCGCTTATAGGTGCTGTTGATCCAGACAAGCTGGATGATCCTGAGATGGCAGCAGCAGACCTTATAGAAGGTCTGGATGGCAGGATAGAGAAGCACTTTGGCGTAAGAAAACTCTCTGACAGGATGAAGACTCTTGAAGCTATCGCTAAAAAGAAGGGTGTCCTTAAGAGAGGAGGGGAGCCTGACACAAAGAGAATGGCCAAGGAG
>WJJV01000109.1 GCA_014729495.1 Candidatus Woesearchaeota archaeon | reverse complement strand
CCAGTGTCCAGTGGGGTTTCTCCCCCCTTTGATATATGAGAAAGAGTGCCAGAGTAATATCTTGCCCTACACCCTCAATACCCTCATTTACGGCCTTCTTTTCTATATGCATTACCTGCCCTCCACCCCAAACCTTTAAAAACCCCCTCTCATTCCAGCCTAATACCAGTGATTTATGATGACTCAGGCCCTGAGCATGAGTCTGAATGAGGTACTAGAGATCAGATGACCAAAGATTCCTAGGCCCTCAAAACCAGATGGTTATGAGGTAAAAATTCTGATTTTACCTTATTATAATATAGGAGGCATTAAAATGGCTGAGATAGAAAAAGCATATGAAGCTGTAGAGCTTGCTAAAAGGACAGGAAAGATTAGGAAAGGCTCAAATGAGGTCACAAAGGCCCTTGAGAAAGGCAAAGCAAAGCTTGTTGTGATCGCAAAGGATATCACACCACCAGAGATAACAATGCACATTCCAGTATTGTCAAAAGAGAAAGGAGTCGCATGCATTGAGGTCCCTTCAAAAGAGGAATTAGGAGCAGCAGCAGGCCTGGGAGTAGGAACAGCAGCAGTTGTTGTAGTGCAGGAAGGAGACTCAAAGAAAGTGATAGCTGAGATATCCAAATGAGATATGATCCAAAATGGCAGCTGTAAGAAAGATGAAAGGCAAGGGCGATGAAGTCCAGCAGGAAGAGAAGAAAGGAGTCAGCTTCTCGCCAGCAACCCCTGCCAGGGTAGAAGAGATCATAGCAAGGACAGGTTCAAGAGGAGAGGCAACCCAGATCAGATGCAAGGTCCTTGAAGGAAGAGACAAGGACAAGGTGCTGAGAAGGAATGTCAAGGGTCCTGTAAGGAAAGGAGACATACTTATGCTTAGAGAGACAGAATTTGAAGCAAGACCTCTTGACAGGAAAGGAAGAGGAGGTTCTTAAAATGCCACTGTGTTCATTCTGCGGAAAGACAATCACAAAAGGGACCGGCAAGGTCTATGTAAAGACAGACGGAAAGCTTCTGCACTTCTGCAAGATGAAATGCGAGAAGAACATGCTTAAGCTGAAGAGAAAGCCCAGGACAACGAAATGGACTGATGAATATCAGAAGGTCAAGAAAGGGATCAAGGCATGAGGTGTTAGAATGACTGAAAGGACACTAATAATAATAAAACCAGATGCAATCAACCGCACAATAATCGGCGAGATCGTGCACAGGTTTGAGAGAAAGGGGATGAAGATAATAGGCATGAAGATGGCCCACCTTGAAGAGAGTGTGCTGGAGGAGCATTACGCGCACCTGAAGGACAAGCCTTTCTTTCCGGGAATTGTGAAGTTCATGAGAAGCTGCCCTTCACTGCTTCTTGTGCTTGAAGGCAATGATGTAATCAATGTAACAAGGATGATGGCTGGCGAGACCCATGGATCAAAAGCACTGCCAGGAACAATCAGAGGAGATTATTCATTGAGCAACCAGTGCAATGCAGTGCATGCATCAGATTCAGCTGAGTCAGCAGAGAAGGAGATAAAGAGATTCTTCAAGGATGATGAGATATTTGAGTACAGAAGGATAGACACAGAGATGATCTATGCTGAAGACGAGAGGTAATCACAATGGGAGAGAAGATGGTTGACAAGGTAACAAGGCTCATGAAAGAGCAGAAGCAGATCAGGAATATAGCTATCTGCGCGCACATTGATCACGGCAAGACCACATTCTCTGATAATCTCCTTGCAGGAGCAGGCATGATGTCAGAAGAGCTTGCAGGAAAACAGCTTGTGCTTGACTTCCATGAGGATGAGCAGGCAAGAGGAATAACTATTGATTCTGCAAGCGTATCCATGGTTCACGCTTTCAAGGGAGATGAGTATGACGAGTACCTCATCAACCTTATTGACACACCAGGGCACGTTGATTTTGGAGGAGACGTGACAAGGGCAATGAGAGCTGTTGACGGCTGCATAGTCCTGTGCTGCGCAGTAGAGGGAATAATGCCTCAGACAGAGACAGTCCTCAGGCAGGCTCTCAAAGAGAGAGTTAAACCCATCCTTTTCATAAACAAGGTGGATAGGCTGATCAAGGAGCTTCAGCTGACACCTGAACAGATGCAGGAGAGATTTGTCAAGATAATAGCAAGTGTGAATGAGTTCATTGCAAAGATTGCCCCTGATGAATTCAAGAAAGAGTGGCAGGTGAATGTACAGGATGGATCTGTATGCTTTGGCTCTGCTTTCCATAACTGGGCAATGAGCGTCAAGTATATGCAGGAGAATAGCGTTTCTTTCAAAGACATAATTGATGCTTACAAAAGCGGAGGAGAGGATTATAAGGAGCTCAGGAAGAAAGCCCCTATCCATGAAGTCATACTCAATGCAGTTATCAGGCATCTTCCTGATCCAGTAAAAGCTCAGGCATACAGGATTCCAAAATTATGGCATGGTGATCTTGAGAGTGAAGAAGGAAAATCTCTCATCAAGTGCGATCCAAAAGGTTCTTTGTTCTTTGTGATAACAAAGGTTGTTGTCGATCCCCAGGCAGGAGAGATATCTGCTGGAAGATTATTCTCAGGAACAATGACAAAGGGAACTGATGTATATCTGAACAGGGCAAAGCAGGGCATGAAAGTCCAGCAGGTATTCATATACAACGGCGCTAAAAGAGAGATAGTCAACAATGTGCCTTCAGGAAACATAATAGGCATAGCAGGAGTGAAAGGAGCTCCTGGAGAGACGATAACACTCAAAGAAACAGAGCCTTTTGAGGAGATAGTCCATCTTTTTGAGCCTGTTGTGACAAAATCAATAGAGGCAAAGAGCCCTGCTGACCTTCCAAAGCTCATTGAAGTGCTGAGGATGGTGCAGAAAGAGGATCCGACAATCAAGGTCGAGATCAATGAGGAGACAGGAGAGCACCTCCTTCATGGTATGGGAGAACTCCATCTTGAGGTTGTGGAGAACAGGATAAGGACAGAAAAGGGTGTTGAGGTAACAACATCACCTCCTATAGTCGTATACAGGGAAGCTATCACAAAGAAGACACCGCAGGATGTTGAAGGAAAGTCTCCTAACAAGCACAACAAGATCTATTTCACAGTTGAACCTCTTGACCAGCAGACAAAAGACCTGCTTAAATCCGGAGAGGTTGCAGAAGGAAGGATAAAGAAGAAAGATATCACCATGAGGGACAAGTTCGTTGCCTGCGGATGGGATACAAAGGATGCAGACAAGATAAAGGATGTGTTCAATGGCAATATCTTTGTTGACCAGACAAGAGGTATCGTGTACATCAATGAGATAATCGAGCTTGTGCTTGACATGTTTGAGGATGTCATGAATGCAGGGCCTCTTGCAAAGGAGCCTTGCGTGGGAGTAAGGGTCAATATGACAGACTGCAAGCTTCATGAGGATGCTATACACAGGGGACCCTCACAGATGTATCCTGCTGTAAGGGAAGGTATAAGAGGAGCGATCATGATATCAAGCCCTATGCTTTTCGAGCCTGTGCAGACACTGCAGTTTGAGGCTCCTGATGAGTATATGGGAGAGATATCAAAACTTATATCAAACAAGAGAGGCCAGCTTCTGGAGATGAACCAGGAAGGGCCTGAAGTGGTTGTAAAAGGAAAGCTTCCTGTAGGAGAGATGTTCGGCATGACATCAGACCTGAGGTCTGCTACAGGAGGAAGAGGCAACCAGTTCCTTGTTGACCAGAACTTTGAGAAGCTGCCTGAGGAGATGCAGCCGAAGATAATAAAGCAGATAAGAGACAGGAAAGGCTTAGGAGAGAACCAGTGAGAAGGCAGGACCCACAGAAAACTTTATAAATGAGCCCTTTTTTCATTATAATCTCTGGGGGTCTAGAAAACAGCCTTCTCAGAGCTTATATACTGATAAAAGAGCATTTTGGAGGTTATATAAAATGGCTAAGGATAAGACACACATAAACCTTGTATTCATAGGACACGTTGACCACGGAAAGTCAACTACAGTAGGCAGGCTCATGTTTGACTCAGGAAATATTGATGAGCAGACAATGAGGAAGCTCAAGGACAAGGCAACAGAGCTTGGAAAAGCAGGCTTTGAATTCGCTTTTGTCATGGACAACCTGAAAGAGGAGCAGGAGAGAGGAGTGACAATAGATCTGGCTCACAAGAAATTCGAGACAGAGAAGTATTACTTTACAATAATCGATGCTCCTGGGCATAAAGACTTCATCAAGAACATGATCACAGGAGCATCACAGGCTGATGCAGGAGTTCTTGTTGTCGCAGCCAATGACGGAGTCATGGCCCAGACAAAGGAGCATGTCTTTCTCGCAAGGACGCTTGGAGTTGACCAGCTTTACATCGCTGTCAACAAGATGGATATGGTCAAGTATGACCAGAAGAGATTCGAGGAAGTCAAAGCTGAGGTTCAGAACCTGCTTAAGTCAGTTGGTTACAAACCAGATGTATGCAAGTTCTTACCTATTGCAGCATTCCCAGGAGACAATGTAGCTAAGAAATCAGAGAACATGTCATGGTATGACGGCCCTACACTTCTTGAGGCTCTCGACCAGCTTCAGGAGCCAGAGAAGCCAACAGAGCTTCCATTGAGGCTTCCAATCCAGGATGTCTACAATATCACAGGAATAGGAGTTGTTCCAGTGGGAAGAGTAGAGACTGGAGTGATGAAAGTCGGAGACAAGATCATAGCTGTTCCTGGAAGAGAAGGCAAAGGAGTCAAGGGAGAGATCAAGTCAATGGAGATGCATCATGAGCAGCTTCAGCAGGTAGGACCTGGAGACAACATTGGATTCAATGTAAGAGGCTTCGGAAAGAAGGACATAACAAGAGGAGATGTGATCGGACACGAAAGCAATGCTCCAACAGTGGCATCAGAGTTCACTGCACAGATGGTTGTGCTTAACCATCCTACTGTCGTGACTATCGGCTACACACCTGTGTTCCACATACATACAGCACAGATTGCATGCCAGGTAACCGCGATAGAGAAGAAGCTCAATCCGGCAACAGGAGAGGTTCTTGCTGAGAATCCAGACTTCATAAAGAACGGGGATGCAGCAATCGTAAAGATCAAGCCAATACAGCCTCTGGTCATCGAGAAGCAGAAGGAGATACCTCAGATGTCAAGGTTTGCTATAAGGGACTCAGGAATGACTGTAGCAGCAGGCATGTGCATCGATCTGGTGAAGAAAGAGCTTTAATAATTTTTTATCTTTTTGATTGCATGATGAAAATGACATCATCATGCGGCAAACCCTTGTCAACGAGTGACTGAAAAATGCAGAAAGCAAGAATAAAGATCGCGAGCAGCGATATAAACAAAGTGAATGAGATATGCGATTACATTAATAATATCGCTGAGAAGACAGGGGTAGAGATAAGAGGACCCATCCCTCTTCCTACAAAGAGGCTCAAGCTCACCACAAGGAAATCTCCATGCGGTGACGGCACAGCCACATGGGACAGATATGAGATGAGAGTCCATAAGAGACTTATAGATCTCGGCATTGATGAAAGGGCACTGAGGCTTGTTATGAGAGTTCCTATACCTGAAGGCCTGAACATAGAGATTGAGATGATTGAAGGTTGAGACTTGTTCTAACTTATTTACTGAGTTCATAGATGCTTACTGGACCCTGCTGCATACCTTTCTTTGCATCAAAATGCCGCATTGTCTTAACTTTATAGCCATGCTTTGGGCCCTGTATTCCTGGATCATTGTCTTCAGGAGCAACATGGTAGAAGGGCATTATTATTCTTGAATTGTCTTCAAACAAATAATCCTTAGCTTGTTCAAGAAACCTCTCAAGAGTGTCTCCTTTTGAAGCCATTGAGAAAGGAGCTTCTGACGAATAGCCGTCAAAAAATGGATGGTTGAAGACAATCAAGTCAGCTTTCTCATTAATATTCTCAAAAAGGTCTCCCTGGACAACCTCGCAGAGATACTTGATTAAAAGACCTCCTTTCACAGGTTCATAGGTGTCTTTGATATACCTCTGCTCCGATCCTTTCCACATTCTTAAGTTATCTTTTGTGTTTTTCACTGCTTCAGGTGATATATCAGACATGATAACTCTCTCTGCACCATATCTTGCCATCACCAATCCCAGCAATCCGCATCCGCAGCCCATGTCAATTGCGGTCTTTCCTGCATATAATTCATTATTCCAGGACAGGTATCTTGCCAGATAAGCAGAGGTCATCTGATCTGCTCTCATAACACCTTCATATATATAAACAGCAAATTCAAAGTCCTCAAACCCTAAATGAATATATACTACATAACCTTCCCCTGTGCCATCTATTATCTCCTTATGCGCCTCAATCTGCTTCTGAAGCTGGGCCTGTTGTTCTGGGGTTAGGGGTTTCATCTTTTCCTCCTAATGTGAATAGAATGGCAGAGGCCATGTTGTTGCGTTTCCTTTCTTAGTCAATGACTTAATTTTCTCAGCAGTTTCATTGACCTGATCAATTGAACAATCAGTATAGAATGAAGTGTAGAGACCTACAAGTTCTCTGTAATCTATGAGGTCATCTTTTTTGAGATCTCCTGAATATTTTATCACAATCATCTCATCTTCAAGCATCTGATTGAAGAGAGAACTTCCAGCAAGAGGTATCACTGATCCTGCCAAGAGGATTGTTTCTGGCTTGTATCTCATGATCTCTTTTGCAAAATCAAGATTGTTCTTCAGAGTATCAGAAGTCTCTCCAGGAAAACCCAGAAGAAAAGGTATATGAAGAGGAAATTCCTTTGCATTCTCAATAGCAGAATATATTGTTTCAACTGTGTAATTCCTGTTTGCAGCTGCAAGAAGCTCATCATTGACTGACTCAACACCAAGAAACAATCTCCTGACATTAAATTCTCTGAAAAGCTCAGCCATCTCAGGAGTCATCTGTTTTGGACTGCAATAGACACGAAAGCCAACATCAGATAGTTCGCTGGGTCTCGTCTCAATCAGATCTCTCAATAAAGGTTCGTTTGCAATAGTGTCTCCTGATTCAAAAAATAAATTATAGCCATATTTATCATGAAGAAGCCTGACCTGCTCCCACATAAGATCAGGATCCATTGTCCTGTATCTGCTTCCTGAAGTGCAGTAAGAACATTTATCTGTTCCCTGTGCTTTCAGGCAGCCTCTAACAGTTGATATTTCAACGGCCTGTGAAGTATCAATGTTAGGCAAAGCCATATCTTCAAAATCAAAAAGTATATCCATTGAAGATAATTTCTGCTCATTCTCTCTTACCTCACCATCAAAATAGACAAGATTAGGTATATCCTTCCTGAAATCAGGATAATCCCTGCTATGAGATATCTTCAATGCAATATCTGACAGAACATCCTCACCATCTCCTTTCACAACACCATCAATGAAATCATTGTTAATAACCATCCTATCAGCTACGTTTGAAGCATTTGATCCTCCTGCAAGAGTGAGTGCACCTTCTGATTTCCCTTTCTCAAGAAATCTAAGCACATTATGATGCTCGGGGTATTGGTCTGTTGCTCCCACAATATCCGGCTTCCAAGTCTCTATGACACGAGCAAGATAATCCATCCTTATTATATAACCATCATATATCCTGATGTCAGCATCAGGTACTTTTCTCTTTACAGCCTTTGCAATGATATGCAGGCCGCTGTTCGGAGCTCCATGGAAACCCTGGAGCTTGTCGCTCTCTGGATAAGCAATGTCCATTGGAAGCCTTGCGAGCATTATCTTGAGGTTATCTTTTTTCATTCTCTCACCTGCCCCTGCACAAAGTATGATGTGAAGAAGTAGTCTTCTGCAACTTTTTTTGTCCTTAGTATACAGTCAAATAAATGATCTTGATTATCTTTAGTCCTAAGCATTGTCTGTATTCTAGAAAGTTCTCCATAATCAAAGTGATCATCATTATCCAAATCTCCTGAGTACATAGCTCTTGCCTGAGGATTGTTCTTCAACCATTGAAACAGCCCTGTACCTGCAAAAGGATTTGCTGTACTTGATATGATACCAATTTTCTCAAACCTTCTTCCAAGAGATTCAATGAATCTTACTTTAGCTTCGGTTGTCTCGTATGTATCTCCGGGAAGCCCAAATAAAACACCTACTTGGATTGGTTTTTTGGGATTGCGTTCTTCAAGCAGATTTATTG
>WJJV01000108.1 GCA_014729495.1 Candidatus Woesearchaeota archaeon | reverse complement strand
GGGTATTACCTCCCTCATAATCATATTCATATTCTTTCTCAATATCATATTCAGGATATTTTCCACCCAGAATCTTCACATAGCATTCAGGATATGTTGTTGAGCATCTTATCTCCCAATTAACAGTGTCAGAATCAATATATGTTTTTTGGCCTGGCTCAATATCTACTTCAGAACCGCTGCTGTCAGTATAATACAGCCTTGATCCTATATCTACACCCTCATCTCCATCACTGCTGTCATCATCCCTCTTGGTATCTGCACCAACACTGATATCGATAGTGGCCTCATCAATCTTTATTGCGCTGCTTGCAAATCCCTTTACAACAAGGCTGTAGGATTTTCCTGGCTTGAAATCGTATGTTATTGTTCCTTTCTTGCTCTCCTTGCAGTCCTTAATCTCCTGAGAAGCCACTTGTTTTTCGGATTCCTTGAGGCTTGCAGTGCATTTATAAACCTCCCCGGATCCCCAGAACTTCAGGATTTTGGGTCCTGGTTCAATATCAAATTCTTCTTCTTGATTCCCGTCAATTGTTACTTTTAATGCGCTTATTTCCCCTGTGGCTGTTCCCCTGCAGCACACTCCGTCTCTGCATCCAAATCCCAGAAGCCCTTTCTCTTCTTTGGTTCCGCGAGGGCAGGTTTCTGTATTATAGCATTCCCTCTCCTCAAGTCCAACTCCTGAGAACCATCCTTCGCAGCCAAGGCTGTATTTTATCTTATTATGCCCCCAGCCTGTGAATATTAATATTACAACTGCACCAACTAATGCCAGTATCATAACAACTATTATCCATATATTCCTTCCCTGTGCTTTTTTGCTGGAGGCCATCTTCGAATCATCCAACGCTCACGCAGCACAATCCATCAACCTGCTGCTCTTCATCAAAATTCTGGTCTCCGTCCATATCGCATGAGTACTGCCTGTCAATGACCTCATACTGGCCGTCGCATCCTGTCTTGACACAGGTTCCATGCACTGGCTCGCATTTCTCAACAGAGCCCCTGAATATGCTCATCCTTCCTGAGAATATCACAATCAGCACCACAAATATTATCATAAGAATGGCTGCTATTATGATAAGATTAAGAGAAAGATCTCCTTTTTTCATCAGATTTCACCTCGTTTATTTGTTGATTGTATTATATAGTTATTCTCAAGTCATTATGAGCTGTATATATAAACTTTTCGGTGGCTTCAAAGCCCATAAGGAGATAATTCTATTCTGATACACTCTTGAGCATATCTCCAGCAACGGCTCACTCCCTTGAGACATGAGCTAAGTGGGACATAAACTCACTTTGTTCATTCAGTCCCACGACCAGTGATGATAAATATGCTATACCCTATCTAATACACTCTTGAGCATATCTCAAGCATGACCTTGAGATCCCCTACATTTGTGGGTATCACAAGCAAGCCAGGCTTCTCACCGACTGAATAATATCCTCTTTGTATTGATGTCTGATTGCAGCCTCTTGCTGTTATGAATATGCTTCCTATCTGGTTTCCGTTCTCCTGGATGGACTCTGAAGATGTTGCAGGAGGGGAATTGCTTATGTATGCCCTCAGCCTGTAAGCGAGCCTTTGCTCTCCAAGAGTCTGCTCAAGTATATCCTCCATGTATGTGATGAAAGCCTGGCAGGGATCTGGAGCGCAGTCCACAGTGGCTCTCTCAGCGCATGCCTTGAGCAGCTCTGTCATGTCTATGCCTCCGCAGTCAGCATCTGATATGCTCACTGTATTCAATAAATCCTGTGTTATGTGAGACCTAACAAATCCGCTGTGCGTTTCAGAAGGAGGTCCTGATATGGCCTTGAGGACAAAGAGGAATCCCAATACCACAAGGACAACAACTATTGCTATGCCTATCATCTCAAGCTGAGCCTTTCTTCTTAATCCCCTGCTTCCTGCTGCTTTCCCTGGCATCATGTAAACACCTTCACATCAAGTATTCCTATGGAGTATTTTGTGTTTCTTTTGGTAGGATCCTTCAATGATACTGGTATGCTTGTGAGGATGAAGCTCTGCTCTGCATCATCCAATGGAGTATTATTATATATCAGATAAGGGTCTTTCTGATCAGGGAATATGGGCCTGATCTGGATCATGCTGTCTCCGAAGTCCTGCTGGTAGAAAAGGAAAGCATTCCTGTTAGCGCTGACCCGAGGATCTATCCTTTCTGAGAAAGCATCAAGCTTATAGATATCAAAGCAGATGTCTATCATCACGCTCTTCTCACTGCACTGTATCTCAGGCATGTAGAGCATGTTCTGCACTATGGCCACTGCATTCTCCTCTGCTCTCTGCCTCTGCATCTCCTGTATTGATCCCTGCTGTATCCTTGAGTAGAACATGAATCCAAGCACGACTATTATGAAGAATATTATCAGTATCATCACTGATTCCATCATCCTCACCTGAGCTTTTCTTGAAATCATCATCCTGTTCTTTGCTGTATGCTGATCTGGATCAATTGGTTTAATATCTTTTTTTTCATTCTCAATATATTCTTGGGCATGAGTTCAGTATTGCATTGTCATTGACATCATTCAGGTCTGATATTGCCTGGAATATTCCTGTGCTTTCCATAGAGCTTATGCTGGATTCCATGTCCTGCATTATTGTGTATCCCAGGCCAAGCACTGTTCCGCAGAGTATGCCTCCAGAGTCTCCTCTGTTGCTCATTGCTGCTGCAAGGTCCCCTGACTTTTCCTTGTAGACCTCAGCAACAAAGCTGAATCTCTTCACAGCATCATCCATATTGCACTTGAAATTCTGGAAGCTGTCAGAGTACACTGCACCATAAGCGCTTGAGAAACCAAGAACAGGATAGGAGTTTGTTGCCTGTTCCTCATCAAGGTCCTCAACAAAAACATCACCTCTCTTGAGATAGAAAAGCATCTCAGCATTGCCGTTCATCCAGGCAGGACTTGTGTCATCAATCACAAGCGCAGTTATCCTTGTGTCATCCACATTCTCAAGATCCTGGGGCATATCAGGCCCATTTCCTTGGTCTCCGAAGAACACAAGCCTCACTTTCTGCTCTCCCCTGAATTCAATATCATCAAGGTTCTCTATATCCTCTCCTGCCTTGACTATCTCATAAGTGAGATTAGCAGGAAGGTTGTCCAGGAAATCCCTCTCAACATGGTCTGGAGGATCAATGAAATAATACCTGTTCTCAGGCACTGTGAGATATATGAAATTAGTCACCCTGAAAGGCATGTCCCAGCTTTGGGTCCACGTCAGAAGACGGTCAGACTCCATGC
>WJJV01000107.1 GCA_014729495.1 Candidatus Woesearchaeota archaeon | reverse complement strand
GCTGAGGATAACAAAGAACATATTGATGATAGACACTCCGGGTGTGCTCCCTTACTCAAAGAAGAAGCCATCCTATGCGCTTATAGGCGCTGTTGACCCTGATAAGATAGAGGATCCTGAAAAGGCAGCAGAAGATCTTATTGATAATCTGGACGGAAGGATAGAGAAGCATTTTGGTGTCAGAAAGTTCAGGGACAGGATGAAGACCCTGGAAGCGATCGCCCAAAAGAAAAGTGTGCTAAAGAAAGGAGGGGAGCCTGACACAAAGAGGATGGCCAAGGAGATAATAAGGATGTGCCAGAGAGGGAAGATAGAGATCTGATGCAGCATTATCCAGATGAATTCTGAAATGCCCTAAAGAATTATCCCTACCAGCAGGAATATTATGCCCGCACCTATAATGCCATAGGCTATCTTCTCATCTGTTGGTGCTGCCTGGAATGTCTGCGGAAAATTCTTTATCTTATTCGGCAAGCTCTTGAAGAATGCTGAGATCTTTGCTGGCAATTGCTGGAAAAAAGGGCCTATTTTCTGGGGAATCTGTTTGAAGAATGAAGTTATCTTCTCTGTAGGTATGTTTATCTTCTTTGCCATCAAATGAAACCTCTTTTTTGCATACTATTTTGCATACTTTATGCAATCCATGTAGATTATACCTGTAAAGCCATAAAGGTTATTTAAAACTTTTTAAAACTTTTCAGATCACAGCGTGATTTTCATGAAATCCTCTGCACATACAGTATTGGGGAACGTGCTTGTGGCATCCTCGCATATCTGCTGAGTATCCTTGTATCTCTGTGAGAAGTGGGTGAGATATAGCTTCTTTGCATCAGCGTTCCTTGCTATCATTGCTGCCTCTCCTGCTGTGAGATGCTTGTACTTCCTTGCCTTGTCCTGCAGATCATCTGCATATGCACACTCGCTTATCAGCACATCAGCGTTCTTTGCCAGCTCTACTGACATATTGCAGGGCCTTGAGTCCATGATATATGTTATCTTCTTTCCCTTCACAATATAGGTCACATCATCTGCCTTTATCTTCTTTGCTTTGTAATCAATATCCTTTCCAGACTGCAGTTTCTTTAGGTGCGGCCCTTCCCTTATGCCCAGCTTTTTCAGTGCATCAACCTTTATCCTCCTCCTGTCCTTCTCTATGAAAGAATATCCAAGGCAGTGTGTTGTGTGGTTAAGATACCCGCATTCAACATAGAATTCAGGTGTCTCAATGCATCTCTCAATATTCTTAGGATCAAGCTCATGGACTTTGAGATCTACCCTTGCCTCGAATACGCATGCATTCATCAGGCCCTTCATGTGATCCATTGTGCCTTTTGGGCCGAATATCTCAACCTTTGGAGGATCCTCATCATTGCCCATGGTCTGCAGAAGCCCAATTATGCCTGAGACATGGTCTCCATGCCAGTGGCTTATGAATATCTTCGTGACTTTTGTCCTCTTTATGCCTGCGATGTTCATCTGCCTCTGGGTGCCTTCTCCACAATCAAAGAGTATGCCTTCATTCTTGTGACTAAGGAAAACGCTGCTTACATTCCTTTCCTTTGTGGGAACCATGCATGATGTCCCTAAAAACACGATCTGCATAAGACAGACATGAATCCTGTTCATTTAAAAAGTTAAGGGTTTAGGGCAGCCATGTCTTTTATTCCTCAGTATATATGATGATTTTAGTAATCTATGAGAAAATCAATAATTAATTATTTTCAATATTGTAATAAAAAACTATTTAAATGAGCTGGAAATGAGGGAGCATATGGCTAAGAAAAAATCAAAGAAAACCGCAAAAAAGGCAGTCAAGGCAAAGAATGCCAAATCAAAAGCATCTGATGACAAAGCATCCAGGGAAGACAAGAGAATGATCAAATCATTGATGAGTGATGAGCGCGTCCTCACAGAATCTTCAGATGCAGCTAGAGAGCTTTACAATCAGGGAGTATATGGCATACTGAAGGATGGAAAGGTCCAGCTATCCCTTATAGAAGCATTGTATCTTGCTGAAAAAGGCAGGATAGAGATAAGAAGCGAGAGCAACAGGAAGATGAGGCTTGAAAGCTTCATAAGAAAGGCCAAGAAGCTGGAACCAAACTTCTGGGTGAGATACTGCGTTTTCAGGGACATGAGGAACAGGGGATATGTGATAAAGACAGCGCTCAAATTCGGAGCTGACTTCAGGGTGTATGACAGGGGAGTGAAACCTGGAGAAGACCATGCAAAATGGGTAGTTTATCCTGTGCATGAGAGCTCTGTGCTCACATGGTATGAATTTGCTGCTAAGAACCGGGTGGCTCACTCAACAAAGAAGAGGCTTCTCATAGGAATTGTTGATGATGAGGATGATGTCACATACTATGAGATACGGTGGACGAGGCCTTGATACTGGTCTTTTATCTTATTCCGGCCTCTTGATGTTTCTTAAGAATAAAATGCACCACAACAATCTTTTTAAATTTAGGAGTAACAAGTGATCATATGAAAGAAGACAAACTCAGCAAGGCAATGTCAATAATAAGGGCCAAAGGTCCTGTCATACCTTCTCAGATCAATAAAGAATTGGAGATTGATGTTCTTATGGGCTCTGCAGTACTGTCAGAGCTTGTGGACAAGGGACAGCTTAAGCTGACCAATGTAAAGATAGGCGGGTCGCCTCTTTATTATGCTCCTGGCCAGGAAACCAGGCTACAGGAATTCTCAAAACACCTCAATTCAAAGGACCAGGAGACCTTCCAGATGCTGAAAGAGAGGAAGGTTGTGAAGGACAAGGATCTTGAGCCTTTGAGGAGAGTGTCATTGAGGCAGATCAAGGACTTTGCCAAGCCCCTCAGCGTGAAGATAGGTGATGAGCAGATACTTTTCTGGAAATGGTACCTTCTTTCAAATGAGGAGGCAGGAAAGATAATAAGAGGCATGCTGCCCGCTGCCCAGCCAAAACCCCGGGAAGTTAAACCAGAACCAGCCCAGGTAAATAGAGAGGAGAACAAGACAGTCAGGGATAAACAAGAACAGGAAGCGACTGATAAGAAGCCAGAGCAGGAAAAGAAAGAGAATAAAGAAGAGAAGCTATCTGAGGAAGATAAGAATGAGATAAAGAGAAAGGAAACACAATCCAGACTTGGAAGTGATGATCCTGAGAAGGAGGAAGATTCAGCAATAGAGATTCCGGATGACAAGTTCTTCAAGAAAGTAAAGGATTATTTTGACAAGAACAGCATAAAAATAATTGATTACAAGATAAACAGGAAAGAGTCTGACATTGATTTCACTGTGAAGATACTGAGCTCAGTAGGGTCTCTTACCTACTTCTGCAAAGCAAAGAACAAGAAGAAGTTCAATGATGGAGACATAAGCTCTGTTTTCATAGAAGGCCAGAGAAAGAAGCTTCCTGTGCTGCTCCTCATGACAGGAGATCTCACAAAGAAAGCCCAGGATGTTCTTGAGTCTGAATTCAAGAACATGTATGTTAAGAAGATATAAGACAAGATGTGCATAATGTGCGCCTAATAGCATTCTTTTACCGGATTTCACCAAAAAATATTTAAATGGAGTAATCAAAAATCAGCTTAGGTGGGGTGAAATAATGAAATACGCTTATTTATACATGGCAATATTGGTTCTTGTAATTGCATTAGGCTGCAGCAAAGGCCCTGAGACGCCATCTCAGACAACAGAGCCTTCTTCTCAGGATTCTGCAATGATTGATGATGAAAGTGATGCAGAAGAGACTTCAGCAGAGAGTTCAGAGCCAGCGTCATATGACCTAAGCTCAGAAGAGGCAGAGAAGGCTGTTGATTTTGAGCAGGGAAAAAAGACAAGGATATCTACTCCGTATAAGATAATACAGGTCGGAGACACATATGTCTTTGGAGTGGGAATCAAGAATGTTATGCCCAGAGAACAGAGATTCAGACTGAAAGTGCACTTCAAAGAAGCAAAGACAACAGGAGGTCTCGCAACACTCATAGATGTGGCTGATGATGACACAATGCTGTCCTGGATGGGAAATAACAGGTTCACTACAGTTGAGCTTGGTCCTGGAGAGAGCACTGCAGAACCTCTTATTGTTGAGGTCAAGCCCACAATAGGCCCTGGAGAGAGCACAATCCCTGGAAGTTATGTCTTTGATGTTTTAATTGAATATGAGTCCTCGCCAAGATTCTGGGATTCATATGAAGAGAATATTCTTACAATAAAGGTTAAAGAGTGAGGCCTTTGCTCTTTAACTTCTTTTTTTATTCTATTCTAAGATGGGAACAAAGCTGAAAGAGATTGTAATAAAGAAGGAGATACAGATCCCCGAGCTAAAGGACAGAGTGCTTGTTGTGGACTCATACAACACAATGTACCAGTTTCTCACTACCATAAGAATGTCTGACGGATCTCCTCTTATGGATTCTAAGGGCAATGTCACATCTCACCTTAATGGCATATTCAACAGGACCCTGAACCTTATGCAGAGAGGAGTAAAGCTTGCTTTTGTCTTTGATGGAAAACCTCCCAAACTCAAGACAAGAGAGAGGGAGAGAAGAGCTGAGGCAAAGGAAAAGGCAAGAAAGGAATATGAGATAGCAAAGGAAAGGAAGGATCTTGATAATATGAAGAAGTATGCTGCAAGGACAAGCAGGCTCACAAGAGACATGGTTGAGGAGGCTAAGAAGCTGATATCAGCAATGGGGCTGCCGGTCATACAGGCTCCTTCTGAAGGAGAAGCCCAGGCTGCATACATTGTCAACAAGGGAGAAGCCTTTGCAGAAGTCAGCCAGGATTTTGACTGCCTCATGTTCAGTGTACCACGGATGATCAGGAATCTCACAATCTCAGGAAAGAGAAAGCTTCCAGGAAAGCTGTCATTCACCACAATAAGCCCGGAGATCATAGATCTTAAGGAGAACCTCAATGCTCTTGGCATAGATCAGGACCAGCTCATCGCGCTTTCAATGCTCGTTGGAACAGACTTCAATCCAGGAGGCATAAAGGGCATAGGGCCAAAGAATGCCCTGAAGCTTGTCAGGGAAAACAAGGATGACTTTGATTCAATGTTCAGCAAAGCAGGTTGGGAAGATCATTTTGATTTTCCTTGGAAAGAAGTCTATGATGTCATAAGTAACATGCCCACAACTGATGACTATGAGCTGAAATGGACAACGCCTGACGCAGACAAGGTCAAGGAGATACTTGTTGATGAGCATGATTTCTCTGAGAGACGGGTCAATGATGTTCTTGAGAAGCTGAAGTCAGAGAAAGAGAAACGCAGCCAGACAGGACTTGGAGATTTTGTTTGACAAACTTTAAATATCATTGGCGAACGTTAGAATCATATGGAATGGTACGTGCTTCTGCTCATATCAGCATTCATATTTGGAGTGTCTGAAATATTCAAGAAGAAAGTTCTCTACCATGAGCACACCCTTCAGTTCATGAGCAGCTATTATCTCATGATGTTTGTGTTCCTTCTGGTGCTGCTTCCAAAGGTGAACTTCCACCTTATGCCCATAGAATGGTTCATAATTGTGCTGAAATCATCCCTTCTGGCAATAGCAGCATATATGATATTCAAGCTTCTCAGGCATTATGACATATCAGAGATACTGCCGTTAAAGAACCTGAGCCCGGTCTTCCTTCTTGTACTGGGGTATCTTATACTCAACGAGCATCCTTCAGCAATAAATATAGCCGGAATTGTGCTGCTGATTGCAGGAACCTATGTGCTTGAAGCAGACCATAAGATATCAGACCTAAAAGAACCTCTGAAGGTGCTCAGCGATAAGAAGCTGGTATTTCTCCTGACATATCTGATCTTCATAAGCTTCTGCGCTGTAATAGACAAGATAGCTGTAAGGACAATAGATGTTTACTCATACTATTTCCTGCAGATGATGTTCTTGTCAACCATATTCCTGGCTCTGAAAAGCAGGGCAAAAGGAGGTCTTTCAGACATAAAGCAGGCCTTCAGGAAGGACTGGCCTGGAATAATAGTGGCTTCGCTTCTGGTTGTCCTCAGCGATCTTCTCTATCTTAGTGCCATATCGCTTCCGGCCACCCTGATCGTGCTTGCGATACCTATAAGAAGGCTAAGCACTTTCATATCAGCATTCATAGGCGGGGAGCTTTTCCATGAGAAGGGCCTGAAGATGAAGCTTATTGCATGCAGCATAATGATTGCAGGAGCATGGTTGGTGGTATTATGAAGCTTAGGGAAGCTCTAAAAGAGGATCTCACAGAAGAAGAGCTATCAAAACTCAAGGCATCTTTTGATGTCATTGGATCGATAGCAATAATAGATGTTCCTGAAGAACTGGAGAGCAAGGAGAAGTTGATAGCGCAGACACTGCTCGACATGCACAAGAATATTGATACAGTTGCCAAGAAAGCAGGAATACACAAAGGAGAGTTCAGGACCCAGAAACTAAAGATAATAGCAGGAAAGAGAAGCAAAGAGACTGAGGCAAAGGAGAACAATGTCAGGCTTAAGCTCCATGCAGAGAATGTCTATTTCTCTCCAAGGCTCAGCACAGAAAGGAAAAGGATAGCAGAGCTTGTGAAGACAGGAGAGAGTGTGCTTGTGATGTTCTCTGGATGCGCGCCTTATGTGTGTGTCATAGCAAAGAATTCAGAAGCAAAGGAGGTATATGGTGTTGAGATAAACCCTGCAGGGCATGAGTATGGCCTAGAGAATCTCAGAATCAACAAGATAGACAATGCTAAGCTGTTCAACGGAGATGTGAGAGATGCAGTCCCTAAGCTGAAGAAGAAGTTTGACAGGATACTCAT
>WJJV01000106.1 GCA_014729495.1 Candidatus Woesearchaeota archaeon | reverse complement strand
TTACAGGAGAGTCTATGCAGAAGAACCGACTCCTGCAGCGCCAGTTCGTGAGGAGTCATACTCTATTGATGGCATGCCTTTTAATATCTCTTATTTCAGAGAAAAGCTTCCTGATGGCACTGTAGAGGAGACCCTTTATCTAAGTCAGAATGGAATTGTTAATGGTGATTTGGGAGACCATCTTGAACCTCATATGCTTGTACTGAAGGATGGAATACCTGTTGATTCTGAAGCAGGAGCATTGGATATCTTCAAAAGCCTGCCTCCTATGCCGAATCATCTTCAGAATATTGTCAAGGCTGTCGAAAAGCATCACACTTCCCAATAAAATGGAGATTATTCTTGCAAAGAACAAGGGAATGTGCTTTGGTGTAAGACGCGCGCTTGATCTTGCTTTCAAGGCAGCTGGTCCGGGTAGAATCTATACATATGGCCCTCTTGTGCATAACAAGGATGTAGTGAAGGATCTGGAAGATAAAGGAATATCAATCACAGAACTGGATGATATAAAACAAGGAGACCTGATCATCATCAGGGCGCATGGTGTATCAGACAAGGAGCTTGATGCAATAAAGAAGAAAGGAGCAGAAGTAATAGATGCCACATGCCCTTTTGTGTCAAAGGTGAAGAAGGATGCAAAGGAGATGCAGGAAAAAGGATTCAGGGTTGTGATGCTGGGTCAGAAAGACCATCCAGAAATCAGGGGGATTGCAGAAAGCCTTAGGGATCCAATAATCATAAGCAGCACTGAAGATGCAAGGGAGATGAAACAAGAAATAAAAGACAAGAGAATAGGATTTGTCTCCCAGACAACCCAGTCAGAGAAATCATTCAATGGTGTGCTGGAAGTCCTGAAAGATGTATGTGCAGAGGTAGATGTGTCAAACACGATCTGCAATGCTACATCTGAACGCCAGGAATCAGCAAAGAGAACAGCTTCAGAATCAGACATTATGCTTGTTGTCGGAGACAAGAGATCAGCAAACACAAACAAGCTTGCAGAGCTGTGCTCAGAGATAACAGAGACAAGGCACATTGAGAATGTATCTGAACTGAGGCCAGAATGGTTCAAAGGAATGAAAACAGCGGGTATAACTGCCGGAGCCTCAACTCCTGACTGGATTGTTGATGAGGTTGTTGACAGGCTAAAGCAGATTCAGCAGATATAAGATGGAAATCTCAAAAGGAATAGAGATAATTGACCTCGGCCTTAAGATAGGCAGTGCCCTGATAATAGGGGATCTGCATATCGGTTATGAGGAGGCCCTGAACAAGCAGGGTGTGATGGTGCCCAGATTCCAGTTCAGGGACATCCTAAAGAGGATGACAGCTATTCTGAGAAAAGCAAAGCCTGATATTGTTGTCCTCAATGGAGACATAAAGCATGAGTTCGGCACTATCTCAGAACAGGAATGGAGAGAGACCCTGAAGATAATAGACCTGATTCTGAAGTATGCAAAAAAGCTGGTTCTTGTCAGGGGAAACCATGACACAATACTAGGCCCTATAGCAAAGAAAAGGCATGTTGAGATTGTTGACACCTACCAGATTGATGATGGGATGATAGTTGTTCTGCACGGCCACAAGGAAGTCAAGCTGCCGAAGAATACAAAGACAATCATAATAGGCCATGACCATCCTGCAGTATCACTCAGGGAAGGTCCAAGGGTTGAGGTTTTCAAGTGTTTTCTCAAAGGAGAATACAAGAAAAAAGAGCTTATTGTGATGCCATCTTTCAACCTTGTCACAGAAGGGTCTGACATGACAAGAGAGAAGTCATTGAGCCCTTACCTTAAGCAGGATCTAGATAATTTCAGGGTTTATATAGTAAGCGACAAGGTCTATGACTTCGGCAGGCTCAAGGATATTCCAGAATGATCCAAGCGATATTGGATAAGCTGTTAAGGAAAAGACATATTCTGCATCATCCTATTGTTGTGCACTGGAAGTTCGTGAACCTGCAGCCTGTGATTCCATACTCGCTCCTGCAATCAAAAGCGCATGTAGGTCTCTTTGCATGGACTGGCACATTCTTTACAGGATAGCAGTTGCAGTCGCATGGGCTGAGAAAGCACTTGTCATCTCCTGAAGGAGTTATCTCAAGGTCCCTCAGCTGATCCTCAAGGCTCTGGGCAGGCGGAGTATCTTCAACATCATTCTCAACCGGTTCTGTGTCATCAGCATCTTCCTGTACAATGTCCGGGGTTGTTTCAGCTGTCTCTGATCCGCACGCTGCAAGAACCAGTGCAATAAGCAGTGTTAATGCTATTATATGTCTCATAACATGAGGATTATGTATTCTCTTTTATTAATTTTGCTCTTTCTTGAATCCAAAGAAAGCTATCAATGCTGTGATTATGATTATTGTCCAGAATGCCAGTCCTTTAATGATCCCTGCAGAGAAAAGAATAAGGTTAGCAATAAGAACTACTATCAATGCCAGAGCTATTATCTTCTTGCTCATGCAGCTTCTTTCTCTTCTGATTCTTGTTCAGCTTGCTTGGCTTTGATCTCCTCTTCAGAAGCCTTGCCAAGTATCCTGCTGACCTTAGTACCGCAGTTAGGACAGACACCCTTTAGTGACTTGAGGCCATTCTTTAGTATTACCTCTTCAGGGTCCTTGATCTCTACCTGGGTTCTGCATTTCATGCATCTTGCAGTCGGCATATATACCACCTTTCTGGCCTTGAATAAGGCCTTATATATAGTGTTTAATATATATTTATATATAAATGTATTGGAAAAAACATCAGAAAATCATGCTGTCTGGCCAGGATTCAATATGAGTCAAATATCCTGGAATACTGCTTTTTTCTTGCCTGGCTCTCCTTTTCTTCTCTTATCTGCTGCATCTGCCTTTTTTGAATATATGAACCAAGGTCTGAAGAGCACTGCCTGCAGAATACCTTCTTGCCCAGGGATTTCCCTATATCAAGCTTGCATATCCTCTTGCCGCACCATTGGCAGCTTCCTACAACAGCCCGCCCATGCTCTGCGCAGTACATAGTATTATAATATTATGTCACAGAAATATATAAATATATTGTTTGTATCCTGCATCAAGTCTAGTCATTCTCCACTCTTGGAGCCAGGATAAAGCTTAGGTTCATCTTATCCACTATCTTATAATCAAGCTTCAGAGGATAGTCCTTGTTGAAGTGCACAACCACATTCGGAGCAAGCTTTCCTGCCACTACCATCTTCTTAAGGTACTCTATTGAGTATTTTGACTTCATTGCCTCTTTTGTGTGAGCAGAGAACTTGGCATTCTCTCCTTCAGTTATCTCTATCCTGGCCTTGCTAAGGTCTCCTTCTGCCTGTATTGTGAGCTTTGAGGGTTCTGCAAGGAAAGCCACACTCTCTCCGATTATGTCAACGTCATCAATGGCCTGTATGAGCATGTCTGATGCTGTCTGTATGCTCAGTCCGAAATTCAGCTCAGGCACTTTCTGCTCCTTATCCTCAATATCTATTATCGGAAGGAAGAATGTCCTTGTTGTCGCTCCCTTGAATGTTATCTTCAGCTTGCTCTCCTCAAGCTCAAGGGTTATAGTGTCGCTTGGAGATGCACGCCTCAGTATCTGTTTAAGGTTAGTAAGATTTATTGCTACATCCACAGGCTCCTTTATATTGTACTCAACAAAAGAGCTTGAGAGCAGCTTGAATATTATCATCGCAACATTTGCAGGATCCATAGCAATGAGTTCTATTGCATCAGAATTTATCTTGAACCTGGCTTCATTCACCAGTTCGGATATTATTGATATACTGTCCTTAAGATATTTAGGCTCTGCTAAGCTTAATTTCATATCTAAAACCCCCTATTGCTGAGTAGATACTGCTGGTATATAAAGTTTTCCAGACTCTAGAATGTCAATTCCCCGCCGTCATCCATTATGAATACGCTCTTGCCCAGCTTGTAGCCCAGTTCCTTTGTGAGCTCTGCCATGGCAACAGCCTTCTCTGCATCAACATGGGCAGGTATTATATTCTTTGGATTAAGCATCTCAATAAGGTCTCTCTGGTCTTCTCTTGAGCAATGTCCAGAAACATGTATGTCTCTGAATATCCTCACCCCATTCTTCCTCAGCTTTGACTCAAGAATTTCTCTGTTGGCATGATTTATCTCATTGGGTATCACAGTGCATGAGAATATGACATGGTCTCCTGGACCGAGCCTGAACTTATACTCATTGTTTACTATCCTGGGCAGCACTGCTTTAGGCTCGCCCTGATGGCCTGTACAGACAATGATGTACTTGTCTTTCTTGTCTGCTATCCTGTTCAGTTCTTTCCTTATCTTGTCCTTGAATCCTATTATCTTTGCTTTTTTTGAGAAGTCCACTATGTTGACATCCTCTCCTGCCTTCACATACTTGTTGAGCGACCTTCCCAGGAATATGACTTTCCTGTTCAGCTTCTTTCCGAATTCAATTATTGACTTGAGTCTTGCGAGGTGTGATGAGAATGTCGTGATAACAACAGCCTTGCCTTTTGAGTTTGTGCCCAGCATGACATCCTTGAGCATCTCCTTGGCCACTCCTTCAGAAGGGGTTTTCCTAGGAGAATCAGCGTATATCGAGTCCAGTATCAGGCACAGAACTCCTTTTTTTCCTATCTCGCTGAGCCTCTTGAGATTAGGTTTCTTTCCCAGCACAGGCTGCTGGTCGAACTTGAAGTCATTTGCATAAACTATTGTGCCGTATTCTGTGTGTATTGCTATCATCGCAGTCTGGGGTGTTGAATGGGTCATGTTGATGAACTCAGCAGTTATCTTGTCTGATATCTTGTATACAGAATTAGGATTCACTGACTTGATATCATTTCTCAGGTCTATCCTCTCATCCTTCAGTATTGCCTCAAGAACTGCTTTTGCAAAAGGGGTTGTTATAACCGGGCAGTCAAACTTGTTTGAAAGGAAAGGCACTGCTCCTATATGATCCAGATGCGCGTGAGTGCAAAGTATGGCTTTTGTGAAAGGTATCCATTCCTTTATGTGCGACAGGTCAGGCACAGCCCCGATCTCCATGAGCTTCTTTGCGCTGAAGTCATACACATCCTCATCTTCTGTGTATGCTATGTACTTGTCAAGGTGCAGGCCCATGTCAAGTATCACTACCTCATCATCTACCTTGATTGCTGTGCAGTTCTTTCCTACCTCATCATATCCGCCTATTGTGCATATACTTATTCCCATGCCAGCAATATTATATATAGGGTTTATAAATATTTCTTTGATTTTTGATACAGGATGAAGAAAATCCTTTTTATGCAATATATTTATATAATCTCTTTTTTTGACTATTTCATATGAAACACACACTCAGAGCAACTTTGCTTATAGTGGCTTTATTCCTGATTGCCCAGCTTGTAGGCCTGATAACAATAAACCAGCACATAATGGTCTTTGAAGATGTTGAGACAGGAATCATCACAATAGATCATCCTGATACTGTGCTGGGCCCGCCTCCTGAGGTTGAGAACAAATCAGCATCCTTTGTTATCATAGGTGTGATGGTGCTTATAGGCACTGCGATACTGCTTCTTATGATAAAGCTCAGAGTGTATAGGGTCTGGAAAGCATGGTTCTTTCTTGCTGTATGGGCGACAATGGCAGTTGCATTCGGAGTCTACATAGACTGGGCAGTGGCTGCACTGCTGGCATTAGGGCTTGGAATGTGGAAGATATACAGGCCGAATGTCTGGATATACAACCTCACTGAGGTATTTATTTACACAGGCATAGCGCTTCTGATAATCCCCCTGCTGAACCTTTTTGCTGCATTCGGGCTTCTGATACTCATATCATTGTATGACATGTATGCTGTTTGGAAGTCAAAGCACATGATAAAGATGGCAGAATTCCAGACAAAATCAAAGGTTTTTGCAGGGCTTTTTGTGCCTTACAAGCATGATGGAGACATCAGTGCTGCTGTACAAACAAAGAAAGCAAAGCAGGAAAAGCAGTCAAAGAAGCAGTCAAAGAAGCAGGGAAAGAAGACTCGCAGCGCAATACTTGGCGGAGGAGATATTGCATTCCCTCTGCTGTTCTCAGGCACAGTAATGGAGCATCTCATAATCATGGAGGGATTGTCAAAACCAAGAGCATTGTCCCTTACAGGCATAATAGCTGTCACAACAACAATAGCTCTATTCCTTCTTCTTGCAAAAGCAGAGGACAAGAAATTCTATCCTGCAATGCCCTTCCTCAGCCTGGGATGCCTTGCAGGCTTCATAATAGTTGTACTGCTCATATGAACCTTGACCCTGACTTTTTACCCTGACCCTGCCTGATCAATATTCTCTATAGTCTACTGTATTAAAAAGCCTCTCAGGAGGCCTCAGAGCCTTAATTCTGCTCCAGATTCACCGTAAAATATTTAAAACCAACTCCTAAGATGCATACTGGCAGGCTAGATCGGAGGGTTAGCCGTCCTCTGTAACCATCAATCGGCTTCAGGTGGGATCGAAGCTCAGAGAGAGGTGCATGCCATGGGAAGTGGTCCTGGCTTGGCCGATGATATTCTGTCCTGCAGGATTGATTCCTTAGGGAATCGTGTCAGGCCTTGACGGGAGCAGCACTAACCTTTGGAATTGATGCTTGCAGGGTAGCGGAATTGAGAAAAAGCTGGGGCAAGCCACAACCCATGGGGTGTATCCATCTTTGGGCGCGCCTGCCACTCATGATAATATCATCTTTGAGATCTTCTGTTTAAAGCCAAGCCTGACTTTCCGTTAAATTTCCGTACATAAAGTAGTGAATAAACAAAAGATTTTTATATGGAATAATCATAACAATCAAAATAATGAAATCCAAGACTTTGATCAACACAGTACTGGTTTTGGTAGTCGTAGTTCTGGTCCTGGTTCACTGAATGTGAGCAAGGGCGTTGTTTTTCATCTCAACATATTGTCAGGGAAATAACGTCCTTGACAGCAGGCTGGAATTCTGACTTAGAATAGAAGGTGTGAAAATGACAATTGACAATAAAGTGATACCCATAGAAAGAAAAGTTAAGAATATAGAAAATGGAATCTGGACCATAGGATCTAATTTTTATGGTGTCACTTCTGTAAGAAGAGCGGGCCCAGATGAATCAGGAAATATTGTTAGTATAAGAGAAACAGGCGCTCGGGGAGGGTATGGCCAGGATTTTGATATTATTATACCCATACACTATGATCTTGGCTTGGATGACTCAGAACCTGATGGGGTTCCAAGACTTTTTATGCTTAACAAATTTGATCATGGCACATCATACCATTATAACCTTGAAGCTTTTAAACCAAGGACTCCAACTGCAATGGATTTCTTTAAAGAAGATATTCGGCAGAATGTTATTGCACAAGCAATGTGGTGGGATAATAAGTACTGCAATGCAGACTATGAGCTTAAGCATGCATATGGTTTTGTTGACTTCAATATTAATCAGAAGATGGCAATGATCCAAAGAGGCAATTTTCCTATCAGTGGTGATGAATACAGGCCAATGGGGGTAGAAGATATCGCTTCTACTGGAAAGAATCATGTTAATGGAATTGTATTGCAAAAATTAGTTGATGGAAAGGATAAAGGATCTCCTGTCATGGTTGTTGTAAGTTCACCTAATTTTAAATTTTCTTTTGATCACGGAGCAAACGGAACAAGTTTGGGTATAGCAGGTCAGGATGGAAAGCCTTACAATGGTTCTTTCAAGAATATCTCTTTGGACATGCCCCCTGAATTAGAAGGCAAGGATACAGATATGTTCAATGCTTTGAAGGCTTACACTTTGAGAATTGACACTATTAAGACTGGAAGGAGGCATAGGATTCAAGATGCTTTCTATAACTGAGAATACTGATAGAAATAGTAATTCTTTTTCTAGTTTTTATTTTATAATTCTTCTTCTGCTTCTGCGGTGAGCTGGTCAAGTAGCCAGCAGTGTATAGTTAATGAGCAGATGACTCTAAAATATTTTTTGCTATTGAGAATAATAAATAATATCCAAACGGAGGCAAATAAAATGGAAAATCAAGATGGAAAACCCCAAGCAATGTGCTCTTATGGCATACATTCAGGACAGCCGCATGCTGTGAGACCAGAAGGAAATATGGTCTACCACAGGCCAGGCTCTGTGATAGTCTGCGGACAGGGAGAATGCGCAGACCAGTGGGCTGCAGAGTACGGGCCACCAAGCAAGGGACAGATAGGAACTGCATCATTCACTGCTATTGAAGAGATCATTGCCCAGACCATAAATCAGGCATTCATCTCAAAAGCAATAAGGTTTGATGGCAATAGCCAAGGCTATATGAACTGCGATTACTGCGGAGAGCAGGTCAGAGAGGGCGATGAAGGCATAATCGGAGTTGACTCAAAAGGAAGGGTGTACTGCTCTATTGACAGCAATGGAAAAAGCTGTGTTATGAGCAGGCACATGCCAGAGCACAAGGTGCCGCGGATAATAGTGAGGGCAAGCATTGATGAGATAATGAAATACGCAGGCCCGTTCCGTGAAAATGCCGGAAAGCATGCTCAGGAGGAGATATTTGCAAGGCCATGAATAAATCCAGAACCCAAACCTACAAAAATCTTTGATTTTTGAGGTTAGGAAATGCTTTGTATTTCCGTAAGTTTTATATACCACTTGCGTATAACAAATTGAAAATGAAACTAGACCTAGATACAAAGACATCACTTCTAAATTTGGTTAGTCTGGTTTCTATTGGAATCATCGGAATAATCAGCATTATTCTTTGAGCCCGCAAGACAATGTCTAGGGCCATGGAGTGTTAAAAACATACATGAGGTTAGAATAGCATGTCAGCAAAAACAGAGAAAGGGAAAGAGATTGATGTAGTGGTGTATGAAGCAACAGGAAGAGACGGAGCTCAGGATCCAAGGTCAGAACTGAATGGAAAGGGCAGAATCGAGATTGCAAAAGAACTGGCCAAGCAGGATGTCCCTTACTTTGAGGCAGGATATCCTGAAAAAAACGGAGAACTCAAAGTATTCAAGGAACTATATAAGATGAGCCTTCCTCTGAATGTTGTCGCTTTTGGCTCCACTAAGCAGAAAGACACAAAAGCTTCAGAAGATCCCAAACTTAAGCCCCTTATTGATGCCCGCACACCTTCTGTCGCCATATTCGGAAAGACCTGGCTGCCTCATGTAGAGAAGGTACTAAAGGTAACTCCAGAACAGAATCTTGACATGATAAGAGACAGCATAGACTTTCTGAAGCAGAAAGGAAAGGAAGTGATATATGATCTTGAGCATTGCTTTTCCGGTCTTCATGAGAACGAGCAGTATGCTCTTGATTGCATAGGCACAGCAATAGATGCTGGATCAGACTGGATTGTATTGTGCGACACAAAAGGAGGAGTACTGCCTTTTGACTTTAATGGCCGGCCTGGTCTGGAAGGATATCTTGACAAGCTGAAGATGAATTTTCCTGATTTCAGGAGATTCGGATTCCATGGTCATGAGGATTCCGGCGTAGCCACGGCAAACTCACTTGTTTTTGTGAAGTATATCCTTGATAATGGCATGGGTCTGCCAATGGTACATGGAACAAATTACTGTGGAGAAAGGTGCGGTAATGCAAGGCTTCCTGAGATAATTGCTGACTTAGAGCTGAAGATGAGCCTGAATACAGGCGTGAATCTAAAAGGATTGACAGACCTTTCTCACAGGATAGCCATGCTGACAGGAATAGATGTGCCAGATAATGCTCCTTTTGTGGGCAGGCAGGCCTTTGCGGACAATGCAGGAACTCATGTGGATTCAGAATCAAAAGGAGCCACCTACCGCCATGTAGATCCGAAATTGATAGGAAACAATCAGGACATTGTTATCTCAGATCAGTCTGGAGAGGCTACTGCAGTGGCCCTTGCAGATAAGTATGGTTATCAGATAGATAAGAGAACGACAGGATCAAAGGATCTGATAGCAACGATACAGGATATGGAGCAGGCAGGCTATAAGCTGCAGGGAAAAGCAGGAGAGAACATGGAAGGAGAGCACTATCTTCTTGTAGAGAGCACACTAGGCGAGCATAGGCAGTACTTCTTTGATGACATATTCCATACAGGAACTGGATCCAAGCACGAGGCAGATGATGAGGTCAGTGAGACAACAATAAGGGGTTTCTTCTCAAAGACAGGAAATGATGAGGACAAGAAGGATTATCATGATGTGGCTTCATCCCAGTATGGAGCAGTCTCATCGCAGTTCAGGGTAATCAAGAAAATGGTTGGAAGGCAATTTCCCTGGATAAAAAGGATAAAGCTTGTGAATTATAGCCCTAAGATGGTCAATAAGAAAGGGGTTGACTCAACTATGAGGGCTTATCTAGAGTTCGGCCTGGAGCTAACCAACAAAGAGGAGCTTAGATGGGGCGTTGTAGGTCTGGATGAAGACTTGATCGCTGCAAGCTATGAGGGTCTTAAGAAAGGAGTCACTTAAGCGCTGACGAGATATCATAAAGGAGAAATAAGCTTAAAGTGATGCTGAAAATCATTTGACAAGTATAGCAACTTTTCCAGGCATGGCATTGTTTGCCTTGGCCTCTTTTGAGTCATCAGCACGGACCATCTCAACTTTTGCCTCGAACTCCTTTTCTATGAACTCCTTTGCAGACTCAAGGGCCTTTAGCTCCTCTTCCTGAGATAGCAGAATTTTGGGCAGCCTTGACTCATCAGCAGCAAGCTTTGGAGTCATCTTAGCCACTTCACCTCCATGCTGCTTGAGGTCAGTTAGCATCATTGCCTTCATTATCTCTGATGGATCCCTTGTCTTCTCAAGCTCCTGCTTGAGCATCCTGACATACTCATACTTCCATCCCTTTGATACAAATAGTGTTATCTTCTCAGCTTTCTTTATCTTTGCAAGTTCCATCACAGAGTGGATGTCTGATATTGTGTTGTGGACTATCTCCTCTGCCTGCTCTGCTTTCTCATCAATCATGCTCTCATCATATTCAGGCCATTTCTCCAGTGATATCATTGTCTTGCTGCCGAGCTTCTCCCATATCTCCTCTGCAATGTGCGGAGCGAATGGTGATATCAGAAGGGCTGTTGTCCTGACAGCATCATCATACACTACTTTGTTTATCTCTCCTTCCCTGTACTTGTATATTGCATTGACGAACTCCATTATCCTTCCTATTGCGAGGCTGAACTCGAATCTTTCAACATGCTCAGTGACAATCTTTATTGTCTTGTGCTGCTTTGCAATGAGGTTCTTTTCCCTGTTGCCTGTTTCCTCTCCAGGAGCCGCTATGTTCTCCTCAGCAAGGCTGAGAACTCTCTTGAGGAACCTGAATGCTCCGTTTGCTCCTTCATCACTCCATTCAAGCTCCTTCTCAGGGAGTGCTGCAAACAGCATGAATAGCCTTGCTGTGTCAGGCCCGTACTTGGCTATTATCTCTCCTGGATCAACGACATTGCCGAAGCTCTTGCTCATCTTCCTGCCGTCCTTTATCACCATGCCCTGGCAGAGCAGTGCTGAGAATGGCTCGCTTACTTTTGTCAGGCCAACGTCCCTCATTGCCTTTGTCCAGAATCTCGCGTAAAGGAGGTGTAATATTGCATGCTCTATTCCTCCAATGTACTGGTCCACAGGCATCCAATACTCTGCTGGCTTGCCGAAAGGCTTCTTGTCATTCCTCGGATCACAGTACCTGAAAGGATACCATGATGAGTCAATGAATGTGTCCATTGTATCTGTCTCCCTTCTTGCAGTTCCATTGCACTCAGGGCATTTTACATTCACGAACTCCTCGTTTGTCTCAAGAGGATTGCCTTCTCCAGAGAATCTTGCCTTGTCAGGCAGCACAACCGGAAGATCCTTCTCTGGCACTGGAACAGCACCGCATTTTCCGCAGTAGATTACAGGGATTGGAGTGCCCCAGTATCTCTGCCTTGATATGAGCCAGTCCCTTAGCTTGTACTGCACAGTCTTTTCCCCCCATCCTTTTTTCTCGACAAACTTTGATATCTCTTCAATAGCATCCATATTGTTTATTCCCTCAAAGTCTCCTGAATTTATCATTGTGCCTTCTTCAGTATATGCCCTTGACATCTTCTCAGGATCAAGGTCATATCCATCAGGATTGATAACCACTTTTATAGGAATGTCAAACTTCTTTGCAAACTCAAAATCTCTCTGGTCATGGGCAGGCACTGCCATTATCATTCCAGTTCCGTATTCAAGAAGAACAAAGTTTGCTATGTATATTGGAACCTCATCACCATTTAGAGGGTTGATTGCATACTTTCCTATGAACATGCCTTCTTTTTCCTTATCCTCTGCTGTCCTCTCAAACTTCTCCTGTATCACAACCCTGTTTATGAATTTCTTAACCTTTTCCTCATGCTCTGTTCCCTTCACAAGCTCCATCACTTTTGGATGTTCTGGAGCGAATACCATGTAAGTCACTCCGTATAGTGTGTCCGGCCGTGTCGTGAATATTGGTATGTCCTCATCAGTCCCTTTGAGCTTGAAGTTTATCAGTGTTCCCTCGCTCCTGCCTATCCAGTTCCTCTGCATTGTCTTGACTCTTTCAGGCCAGTTCTCAAGCTTGTCCAGATCTTTCAGAAGCTCTTCTGCATAGTCTTTTATCTTGAGGAACCACTGCTCAAGGTCCTTTACCTCAACAGCAGAATGGCATCTCCAGCATCCGCCTTCCTCTACCTGCTCATTGGCCAGTACTGTCTTGCACTTCGGGCACCAGTTAATCGGAGATTTTGCCCTGTACGCAAGACCTTTCTCAAGGAATTTCAGGAACATGAACTGGTTCCATCTGTAATATTCAGGCAGGCATGTCGCTATCTCTCTGCTCCAGTCATAGCTCAGGCCGAGCTGCTCCTGCTGCTCTTTCATGAGCTTGATAGAATGAAGTGTCCACTCTTTTGGATGGGATTGGTTCTTTATTGCTGCATTCTCTGCAGGCAGGCCAAGAGCATCATAGCCCATAGGATACAGCACATTGAAGCCCTTCATCCTCTTGTATCGTGCAAGGGCATCGCCTATTGCATAGTTCCTCACATGGCCCATGTGAAGCTTTCCAGAAGGGTATGGGAACATCTCAAGGCAGTAGAACTTCTCTTTTTTAGGGTCCTCTGCTGTCTGGAATATCTTTGATTCCTTCCACTTCTTCTGCCATTTCTGGGCAATTGTGTTGAAATCTGCCATATACTGCCTATAAGGGGTTTGGTATTTAAAGTTAATGCCTAACTTTTTATATAATCTCTATCTGCATTACTGGATTATGAAACAATGCGCAATGACCTATCTGAGAAAGGATCGAAAGACCCTGATGATACACAAGAACAAGAGGCCTGACAAGTATTTCTACGGCTATTGGGATGCGCCTGGAGGAAAGATCGAGCCTGGCGAGACTCCAAAGCAGGCTGCAGTCAGGGAGATGGAAGAAGAATCAGGGCTTAAAATCAGGAATCCAAGACTCAGGTCAGTCATGATATTCAGGAACCTCTTTGGAAAGGACTGGAAAGTTCATGTGTTCACTGCTGAGGATTATGAAGGCGAACTCGAGCCTGAGAATAGGGAAGGCTCCCTGAGTTGGATCGATGACAGCCAGTTATTCAAGCTTAACCTCTGTGATGCAGACCATGTATTCATGCCCCTCCTGAAAAAGCATGACTATTTTGAAGCAGAGTTTATGCATGATGGGGATGTAAAGATGTTAGACTATAAAGTGGATATTCATTAGATAATATAGAATTAAGAATAGACTTACTTCTTCTCAACAACCCTGAACTTGCTATTCTTAGAGCCTGGATTCTTCATGTCTACAATATCATAGCTTTTCAGGCCTTTCTCTTCTGCCCATTTCTTTGCAGCCTCTTCTGTCCTGAAAGTCTTAGGCCTTCTCTTCCTG
>WJJV01000105.1 GCA_014729495.1 Candidatus Woesearchaeota archaeon | reverse complement strand
TTCCTGAACACCTTTGGCCGAGCATTGAACAGCTTTCTCATCTTCTTCCTGTGCATATCCACCTGCTCCCTGAACTCTGATTTTGAATAGAGATAAGAAAGGGAATGGTGATATGTCTCTGAAAGGAATTCTACCTTCCCTGTCTTTGCAAGATCCTTGAAACTCTGTATTATGTCAGGTGAGTATTCCTCGAACTGCTCAAGGGCTGTGCCTGTTATAGAGAAAGCTATCTTGAAACCTTCTATGCTGTTTAGCTGGTCAAGAAGAAGCTGGTTCATTGGAAGATAGCATTTGTTAGCCACTTTGAGCATGGTCTGTATATTCTTCTTGCTGTCAAAGTAGTCTGTGCTCTTGCCTATATCAAATACTGAATACTTTCTCAGCCTGAAAGGCTGGTGTACCTGGAAGTAAAAGCATATGTTCACCATCTTTTTACTGCCTCTTTATCCTCCCCTTTTTGAGATTGATTATAATAAATGCTGTGATGCATAAGATATTAATTAATTTATGCATTATATAGTGTATTTAGTGTATTATATCAGCCAGATCATGCTAATTTATTATATACGCCTATGCATTTCTCTGCTGGTGTATTCCAGTTGAATCTCCTGACCTCCCTGGATCCGTTTAAGCTGAGCTCATCCTTGAGCTCTGAATAGTGAAGCACGTTGATTATCTTGTTTGCGATGTCATCTATATCCCAGAAATCCACTTTCAGCGCATTCTCCAGGATCTCTGACACTCCGCTCTGCCTTGATATGATAACAGGCACATTGTTCCTCAGGGCTTCAAGAGGCGTTATGCCGAATGGCTCGCTTACTGAAGGCATGACATACAGATCTGCCATCTGGTATGCCTTGTCCACATCAGCTCCTTTGAGAAATCCTGCGAAAAGCATCCTGTCTGCTATTCCCAGCTCTGCTGCCTTCTCTATCATGAAAGGCTCCATATCACCAGAGCCTGCCACTATGAACTTGACATCAGGATATATATCGATCACTCTCTTTGCTGCATAGAGGAAGTAATCCGGCCCTTTCTGCAGAGTGAGCCTTCCGAGGAACAACACTATCTTGTCATTGCCTGATATCTTTGAGTTGAACCTGCTCTCGTTGAACTCAACAGCATTATGCACTACATCTATCTTTGAGGGACTGATTCCATACTTTTCCACAACCATCTTCTTTGTGTAATTGCTTACAGTGATTATGCGGTCAGCCTTTTCCATGCCCTCTTTCTCGAGCTTGTACACATGCTCATTGATGGCATTGCCTCCTGTCCTGTCGAACTCAGTTGCATGGACATGAATAACAAGCGGCTTCTTGCTTATCTCTTTTGCTTTTATCCCTGCCTGAAACGTCAGCCAGTCATGGCAGTGTATCACATCAAAGTCCTCTGATTCTGCTATGTATCTGGCTCTTTCTGAGAACAGGTATACCTCATGGAACAGGTTCTTTCCATACAGGTTTGCTGGATTAGCGCCTTCTTTGAACTCAACAGATTGTTTAATCTGAGTATACTCCTCATAAGTCATGTATGGAGCCATTATTCCAGGTATATTGCGAAGGCTGATCTTCTTCTCAACATCCTTTGCTGATAGAAGCTTGATTTTTGGATCTGAAGATCCTGGAGTCCTGGGAGCTACGAATATTATCTGCTGGTCATGATTGGCCAGGCCTTTTACCAGGCCCTGGCATGCAGTTCCAAGCCCTCCTGAAGCATAAGGAGGGAACTCCCATCCGAACATGAGGATTCTCATCAGCCTATCTTCACCTCGCCTGTTTTTTCGAACTGGCTGTTGTCCTGCTGCCCTCCGTTTGCTGCTGCCTGTCCTTTTTCTGTTGCCTCAAATATCCTTACGAATTTGCTTGAGAATATCTCTCTTGCCAGTCCTTTGCCCACAAGAAATGTAAGATGATTCTCTACTGTCTTCCAGTTGATGCCTGTTTCAGAAGAGATCTGGTTTATGGTTTTTTGGCTCTGGGTAAGATCGCGCAGAATTATCTCTCTTAGCTCGTCAAAGGTTCTCTTGTTATTGCTGCCTTCCATCAGTGCCCTCTTTTTTTATGCCCTAATCTCTAAAAAATCCCCTAGACAGTCCTGTTCAGTCCTGTTTTGTCACTATCAGTATACGAAAAAGCACTCTCATTTAAATAATTTTTGATTCTTTTAGATATAAGTTATTACTATCATAATATTAATATATTATTATATAAGCATCACTATGTTGCTCTTTTAGTATTAAAGTAAGGTTACAATAGCCATAATATAACATCATACTGAAGTATTGGATTGGGGTCTTAAACAAGGTCATGAAATTGATTGCAGACAGATCACACAGATTTAGTGCCTTTGGCGTGAAGATTGCTACTTTCTTTGCCATTACCCAGTAATATTAAAATTATTTAAACACACAATGCAAATCTGAATCCAATGGCCAATAATAATAACAAGAAGTCCAAAACCGATGTATTATTTGAGTGCTCCTGGGAGATCTGCAACAAGGTCGGCGGAATATATACTGTGATAATGTCTAAAGCAGCCCTTATGAAGCAGCACTACAAGGAGTATTTTCTGATAGGCCCATACTTTGAGGACAAGGCAAGGGATATCTTTCTTGAGGAGGATGCTCCTAAAGAATTCAAGAAGGCATTTGACAGCCTGAAAAAAGAGGGCATAGTCTGCAGATTCGGATCATGGCAGATAAAAGGAGATCCAAAGACAATACTCATAGATTTCCAGGGATTTGTGCAGAACAAGAACGCAATAAAAAAGGATCTGTGGGATGATTTCAAGATAGATTCCCTCAATGCAGGCTGGGAGTTTGAAGAGCCGATGATGTGGTCAACTGCAGCAGCAAAGCTTATAGAGAGCTACTGCAGCAACAGCAATCCAAAGAACGAGAAGAAAGTGGCTGCGCATTTCCATGAATGGATGGCAGGCGCAGGAATCCTGTATCTCAAAGGAAGCAGCGCTGAAAAGAAGACAAAAATAGCTACAGTCTTTACCACCCATGCCACGATGCTAGGAAGGACGATCTCAGGTTCAGGAGAGCCGCTATATGAGATGCTTGAAGAGATGGATCCTGAAAAGGAAGCCTATGAGCATGGTGTGGAGAGCAAGCACCTCACAGAGAAGGCCTGCGCTGAGAACTGCGATGTCTTCACAACAGTAAGTGAGATAACCTCGATAGAGGCAGAGAAGATACTGGGCAGGAAAGCTGATGTGCTTGTGCTTAATGGCCTTGACATAGCAAAGTTCCCGACATATGAGGAGTGCGCAATAAAGCACAGGAAGAACAGGGATGTGATAAGGGATTTTGTGTCATATTACTTCTTTCCGCATTATAATTTTGACATAGAGGAGACACTGCTGATGTTCATAGTAGGCAGGTACGAGTTCAAGAACAAAGGCATTGACATATTCATAAAGTCTCTTGCAAAGCTTAACGAGATGATGAAGAAGCAGAAATCCAAGAAGACAGTCATCGCATTCTTCTGGATACCCAGAGATGTGCATGGCACCAAGATGGAGCTGTCATCAAACAAGAACATGTACTACCAGATAAGGGATTTTGTAGATGATAATCTTGAGCTGCTGAAAGAGAGGATAATAGAGAACGTAATAACCTCCAAGAAGGATATAATAGATGATGTCAGGAAGTTCCAGCAGATGCGGCTCTTTGACAAGGACTGGCTCCTTGAAGCAAAGAAGATCAAGAGCGCTTTTGAGAAGAAAGGAAACCCCCTGCTATCCACCCATAATCTGCCTGATGAGGAGCATGATGCAATCATGTGGAACTTCGTAAATACAGGACTGGACAACAAGGAGGATGATAAGGTAAAGGTAATATTCTATCCAGTCTATCTCACAGGAGTTGACGGCCTGATAGACCTTCCTTATTATGACTGCATAACAGGATGCCATCTTGGAGTCTTTCCAAGCTATTATGAGCCATGGGGGTACACTCCTCTGGAGAGCGCTGCCCTCGGAGTGCCTTCCCTTACAACAGACCTTGGAGGCTTCGGTAGGTTCCTGCAGTCAAAGGGCCATGTCAACAAAGGAGTGTTCATACTCAACAGGTTCGGAAAGGATGAAGATGAGGCAGTCAATCATTTCACAAAGATACTGCATAATTTCACGCTTCTTGATGAGAAGGGAAGGGTCAGAGAGAAGATAATGGCCAAGGAATCAGCCAATCTGGCTGACTGGAAGGAGCTTATACATAATTATTTCAATGCCCATGATTATGCAATAGAGAAAGTATGGGGCAAATGAGAGGTCATGCATGGGAGAGCTGAGAAAGGACTATATTCTTGACAGGTGGGTGATTATAGCCTCTGAAAGAGGCAAGAGGCCGCACCAGTTCGCTAAAAGCAAGGATAGTAAGAAGATCAGCCAGAAAGATGACTTCTTTGCTCCTGGAAATGAGGACATGACACCTCCTGAGATAATGAGGGTGGAGAACAGGGATCCAAAGACAAGGAAGAAGTGGCCATGGAAGATAAGGGTGTTCCCCAACAAGTTCTCTGCTGTGAGGCAGAAAGGAAATCCTGTGATAAGAAAACAGGACAGGTTCCATGAGTCCTCGTCCAACTATGGAAAACATGAGGTGATTGCTGAGACTCCTGACAAGGATAAGCAGCTCTGGGATCTGGGCAAGCAGGACATAAAGGGTGTCATTGATGTGTACTGCAGAAGGATTCAGGAGATAGGAAAGATCAAAGGAATAAAGTATGTCTGCGTGTTCAAGAACTCAGGCAGGGAAGCAGGGACTTCGATACTCCATTCCCATTCCCAGGTCATAGGATACAATAAGGTGCCTGAGATCGTGGAGCAGAAGGCAGGCGCAGCAAAAGGCAAGAGGAAATGCCCTTACTGCGAGATAATAAGCAGGGAGATGAAGACAAAGAGGAAGTGCTTCAATAACAAGAGCTTCTCTGCATTCACGCCATACGCTTCCAGATTCCCTTTTGAGATCTGGATATTCCCCAAGAAACACAGGAACAGCATAGTCCAGCTTGAGGATTCTGAGAGAAAGGATCTTGCTGAAATACTTCAGAAAGTCCTGAGGAAGCTCAAGAAGCTCAATGCACCATTCAATTATGCAGTGTATAACTCTCCTGCTGGAAAAGACCTGCACTTCCACATAGAGGTTCTGCCAAGGCTGGCCACATGGGCAGGTTTTGAGATGTTCGGGACAGTCATAAATACCATGCCTCCAGAAGAGGCAGCTAAGTTCTATAGAGGAAATTGAAGAGTAGTTTTTTGAAGATTTTCCTGATTTCTCCCGGACTCGCTGGCAAGATGCTGCTATTGCGATATCAGCAAAGCGGTGATGTTTTACTTGGAAGGTATGGCCTGAGTATTTCTCCTAGCCTCGCCAATAAGATGCTGTTAATGCTATGTTGGCGAGGTGGCGCATTCTCTTGGTTTTAGCCAGGCAACAACAATGGATGAATACTGAGTGTAGAGGGAAAAACCATACGCAGTGTGGTTTTTCCCTTTACGAACAGGGCAGATTGAGCAAAGCGAAATCTGACCGTGTATGAATCCATTATTGTTGTTGCCATATAGATAAAGAATTTTCTTTGACTGTGTGTGAGTCAACCGTTGTTGTTGCTGCAATATAAGTTAAAAACTTCCCTCCTTGACTGTGTACGAATCCAATGTTGTTGCTGCTGCCAACATTAAAATAGAATTATTCATTATTCTATTGTTGCTGCTGATTTAGTGATTACCCGGTTCTACTCCAAAACATAAACTATATATAAGACCATATATTAGCATAGATAATCCAAAAAAGAGGGGGTATAATGCTTGTTGTCCACCAGATAGAAGATATCAGAGTAGCGAATGAGGCAGATAATCCATGCTTCATACTGACGAACAAGGCTGGAGGATACATGTCTTTTTCTGAATATCCCTCAAGCAGATACCAGGGCGTGTTCTTCAATAAAGGAGAGATGTTCAAGGCAATAGACAACATATTCCCTGCAGGAGCCGGGCCTGTCACAAAGCTCAAGAACCGATTTTATTCTGTTGAGAGGGAAAGAGAAGGCCTGAAAGAGAATTTCATGATGCCTCTGTTCCATAACTCCATTGTCTATGAACTCAGCAAAGAGGCTGAAGTTGAGCTTGTGCTTGACGCAAAGAAAGCATACGACAACAGGGAGTTCGGAAGATTCTATAAAATAAAGGAGGAGGAAGGAAGGATAATAATAGAGTACATAAAGAAGACAGACAAAAGAGAGGACCGTTCAGAAGGCAGAAAAGAATATTCAATCTACATTGTGATCAGCGGAGGCTCAATATCAAAGAAGACAAAGAAGTTCTTTGAGGAATCATACTCATTTGACCAGCGTAGAGAGTCATGGCCTTGGAAGAGATATGTCTTCTCTGCTCTGAGAATGAAGGCAAAAAGCCTTGTGATATCCTTCTCTACAAGCAAGAGCGAAGCAATTAAAGAGAACAGCAGGGTGCAGAAGAGCCTGTCTGAGCTCAAGAAGAAACAGCAGATCTATGTCAATGGATTCCAGAAGAGGATGAAAGACAAAGAGAAGATGTCAGCATACAAGGCTGCGTGCCTCTCTCTTGACCACCTTATCACTGCAGTTGACAGCAAGAAAGGCATCTACGCAGGATTTTGGTGGTTCTTTCAGTTCTGGACAAGGGATGAGGCAGTAAGCATAAAAGCACTGATCGACCAGGGAAAGTATGATCTTGCAAAAGAGATAATATTCAGGCAGCTGAAGATGATAAAGAAGGACGGAAGGATCCCAAACTTCTATCCTGCACCGTCAAAGGGTCTTGGAAGCGCTGATGCAATAGGATGGCTCATGAAAAGGGTCTTTGATCTCTTTGAGGCCCTGCATCAGAGAAAGCTCATAACAGAATATCTTTCGCCTGATGACCTTGAGTTCATAAAGAACAAGATAGAGGAATGTATATACGGCCTTATAGACAAGCATACCAATGATGATCTGGCATTCAATGACAAGCTGGAGACCTGGATGGACACAGAATACATGAATGACCACAGAGAGGGTTACAGGATAGAGATACAGGCATTTAGACTGAACATCTACAAGCTGATGAAACTCATGTGCTCTGTGACCAAGGATAAGGTAGGTGAGAATATAGCTGATAATCTTGAGAAGGATCTTGCTGACAGGGTAAGGAAGGATTTCTGGAATGGAGAATACCTTGAAGACGGCCTTAATGACAGCACAATAAGGCCTAACATTTTCATAGCATATTACGCATACCCGGATCTTCTTTCAAAGTCAAAGTGGACAAAGTGCTTCAACAAGATTATTCCCCAACTATGGAATCAGTGGGGAGGACTCTCATCAATAGACAAGGAACACCCATTGTATTCTGATATATACACTGGAGAGAACAACCAAAGCTACCATAGAGGAGACTCATGGTTCTGGATCAACAATCTCGCAGCAATATGCATGGCAAGGGTCAACAAGAGGAAGTTCTCAGCATACATAAACAGCATAGCTGATGCGAGCACAAGAGAGATATTATGGCAGGGCGCAATAGGACACCATGCAGAGATAAGCTCATCCGCTGCAATGGAAAGCCAGGGATGCCTCATGCAGGCATGGAGCGCTGCGATGTA
>WJJV01000104.1 GCA_014729495.1 Candidatus Woesearchaeota archaeon | reverse complement strand
TAATTATGAGATGCATAGGCATTATGAAAAGCATGGCGAGGATTATTGGATGTACTCCAGTCCTGAGAATGTATGATGGAATGTATGATGATCACTGCAACTTTGCATTAGCTGCTGAGTTGTTCTTCCAGAATATCTCTTAGACAGCCTTCCCTGAATACACATTATTCCTTGACCTTATAATCCTTATCTTCTCTGTCTCTCCCGGACTTTTAGTGCTGTCATAGACTGTTATGGCCCGGTCATGGGCAGCTGCTATCATCTCTCCTCTGTATCTTCCGTTGCATGCTATCCTGGCCTTGATAGTATCCCCTGTCCTGAAAGGCTTTGGAAGCTCCTTTGTCTTCTCAGGCCCTTCTGGATAAAGCAGTTTTGTTCCGTACTCATCCTGGAGACTCTCAAGCTCTTTAAAGAATCCTTTCCAGTCCATCTCTTCCACATCAGGATTCCTTCCTTTCTTGTGCCTCACATACTTCTGTACGCCGAGTCCGCATCCTTTCTCATTGCAGTAAGAGATTATAGATTCTATATCCTTGTCATTGACTCCAGGAATCCATACCGGAGCGAGCACTATCCTGATTCTTTCCTGCGAGATTACATGTTCCATGACCTTCTTCAGGCTTTTAATATCAAACTCTTTTGTGCCTGCTATCATCTTTGAATTCTGCTCATCAAGTGAGTTGAGTGATATGTTAAGCTGGTCAAGACCTGCCTCAGCAAGCTCGTCAGCAAGCTCTTCTGTTAGAAGTGATCCATTGGTTGCGATGGAAACGCTGCTGACCTGCTCAATAGCTTTTATTCCCCTGACAAGATCTATAAGATCGCCATAGAGCAGAGGCTCTCCATGAGGGTTGATGAATATCTCAATTCCTTTCTCCTGCTTGAATTCCAGCAGGCTCTTCAGCTCCTCTATTATATAATCTGACTCAACAACAAAGTCATTGCTCTTCCTGCTTGATAGCCCTTCATCAACTGAGCAGAATATGCAGTTGAGGTTGCAGCTTGTCAATGGCTTAACCTCCACTATGGTCGTGCCCCTGTCAACTATCCCAAAATGCAGTGTTCCTATAAGAGGTATTCCTGAGTTCCTGTGCACATACACAGCAGGCTTTCCATTGAGCTTATTATTCAGATTATCCATGCCTTCAGCAATCAGATGATTGAACTTCTTTGAGACCTTTTTCTCATCCTGGCCAGGAAAATCAATATGGTTTTCTCCTATTGAGAATTCTCCTATATTCTGAAGATCCTCTTTTCTTAGACTGAAAAAGAAGTTATCAAGCAGTCTGACCTCTATGCTGTCCTTATGCTCTGTAAAACTGAGGTTCTGGAAATCAAGCTTTGCCATGCGCTGTATGCATGCCTGACGCTTTAAAAAGCTTTTTGCATTGCTTTTGATGTGTAAAGATTATATGGGGGCACCACAATAAATTTAAATAGATGCCCTCTACTCATCCATATATGGGGGATGAGCAAATTTCTGAAAAAGAGCAGAATAAAGAGGCTGAAGTGGCCATAACTTATGAGACCCTGTTTGAGATACTCAGGAGAGAGAAGAACAGGGAAGAGCTCCAGGAGCTTCAGGAAAGCTTCTTCATGGATGTTATAAGGTATGTGCAGGGAAAGCTCAGCATAATCTCCAGTCAGCAGAATGAGCTATTTGCCACAGATGAGAAAGAAAAGGCCCTCATACAGCTTCAGAACATAAAGAAGATACTCAAGGAGCTCTATGACAGGAGAGAGAAGAAGATAATCAATCTTGCTATAAACAAGGCAAGGACTGAGAGCAGCATAATAGACACTTCTGCGCTCATGTGCGAGGAGAAATCACTTTTTGAGGCATTGCATAGTACCCTTTATAACTTCAGAGGAGGCATCCTAAACAATATTCTTGAGGCAAAATCACCCATAACTCCTGAGATGGCCAGATTAGCATCTCAAATGGCCAGTGAGAATTCAGAAAAGCCTGAAGAGCCTCAGACAGCGACTGCTGGCCAGGATACAGCATCTGAGGCACAGGAAAAAGGACAAGCTTTAAATATTAGTTCTAAAGAGCCTGAAACAGGGGCATATAGAACTGTAAAAGTGCGGTTTTTGAGCCCTGTTCCAGAGTTTGTGGGGCCTGAGCTTGAGATTTATGGGCCTTATGAGCAGGACGAGACAGAAAATCTGCCTGAGAAAGTGGTTGATGTCCTTGTTGAGAAAGGACGTGCAAGACGTGATGGCGAGGCAGATGCTCAGGAGAGCAGCGAACCATCATCCAGCCAAGAGCAGGACAAGACAGAGTCTCAGGAAATGAATGAATCATGACAAGGTAATCACAATGAAGATTCCGAAACAGATCAAGAGATACTGCCCATTCTGCAAGAAGCACACTCAGCAGGGCGTGAACCAGGCAAAGAAGAAAGGAAGAAGCGCTCTAACATACGGAGCAAAGCAGAGAGCTAAGAAGAGAGGGGCTTCAAGAGGATTTGGTGGTCTTGGAAGATACTCAAAACCAGCTATCTCAGGCTGGAAGATGACAGGCAAGAAAGCCAGCAAGAAGACAGACCTGAGATACTCATGCAAGGAATGCAAGAAGATGCATGTACAGAAGCAGGGAATAAGAGCAAAGAAAGTGGAGTTCAAGTGATAAGAATGATAAAAGAGCCGACATCAAAATTCATAAAAGTGAGATGCCCTAAGTGCAAGAACGAACAGATAATGTTCGGAAAATCATCAACGTCAGTTAACTGCCTTGTCTGCAGCAAACAGATATCAGAGCCAACAGGCGGAAAGGCCAAGGTCAAGGCAAGGATACTGGAAGTTCTTGAATGAGAGGATTGTATTCTAAAAGCTATTTTAGGATATTCATCTGACCTCAGGATATTCTTGTGATATAAATAGTTCAATTCTTTTTGTGTTTGTATACTCTGCATTTTCTTCCTAGCCTCTCCGGTCAGATGTTGCTAATGCGAGATCGGCGAGGTGGCGAATGCTTTTTGTGTTTGCATACTCATTATCTTCTTCCTAGCCTCTCCGACAAGCGCAAAGAACCCGACCACGGAGAGGTGGCGATGGATTGAGTTGTTTGTATTGCAATCTCCTCCTAGCCTCTCCGATAAGGTGCTGCTATCCCTATGTCGGAGAGGTGGCGCATTCTTTTGGCTTTAGCCAGGCAGCAACACGGATGAGTACTG
>WJJV01000103.1 GCA_014729495.1 Candidatus Woesearchaeota archaeon | reverse complement strand
AGCACTCCTGTGCATTGAGGATCCTGAGGCCAGTCAATGAGGCTGTCTCCATCATCATCTGCTCCATTTGAACATTGTGTTGCTCCATTGTTTGTTTCATCATCATCGCTTGCATTGTACACGCCGAGAGCATTATAGCATCCTGCATCATTCAGGTCTGTATAGCCGTCTCCGTCATTGTCTGCTCCGTCAGAGCACGCTGTTGTTCCTGATACTGTGCATAAGGTAGTGTTGAAGTCGCACCAGTTGCTGCAGCTGAGTGTTCCGCCTGTATAGCCGAAGTCAGCGCATCCTGTGACAGGCCCCCAGTCAAGACCATCGCATGTCTCTCCTGGATTTATTATATTATCACCGCATGTGCCATTGACAATTCCTGCGCCTGTGCACTGTGTTGTGTTGAACATGCAGTCTGAGCATGTTAGTGTACCGCCTGTGAATGAATCAAAGTCAGAGCATGAGTGCGCGCCTACTCCGCTGTCGCACTGCTCTCCTGAGTCAATATTGCCGTCTCCGCATGTTGGGACAGGCCATCCTTCTATTGTGCATATTGCTGAGCAGCCGTCACCACCTGCATTATTGCCGTCATCGCACTGCTCTCCTATGAATGTCTGGGTAGTTCCGTCACCGCAGAACTCTGTCTGGCAGCTGCTGTCGCATCCATCACCGCTTATAGTGTTGCCATCATCGCAGGTCTCTCCGATATCAACTGTGCTGTCACCGCAGGTGCATGGCACGTCAGATCCGCTGCAGTCCTGGTCTATTCCGTCGCCGCATATCTCTGCTGCGCCTGGGTTTATTCCTGCATCTCCGTCATCGCAGTCTGTGTTGTCTGCTACATAACCTGCTGGCTGTGAGCATTCATCAACAAACACAGCAGGGTTTCCATAAAGATCTGAATCCCCATCAAGATAATATGTTGTTGTAAGCCCCTCATCTGCTGTACCGTCGCAGTCATTGTCAAGTGTGTCGCATGTTACTTCATCTGGTGATTCATAAGTAGGTATTCCTGAATAATCATCCTGCCACCCTGAGACGCCAGCGCATATCTGTTCTGACCCAGAGCATTCTCCCTGCTGGTTTGAGTTCAGCGGAGCTGATTCTCCAGAGCCGTCTGCTGTTCCTGCATCACAGTCATCATCAACTCCATTGCACACATCAATCTCTCCTGGATTTATATTAGGATCTGCATCATCACAGTCTGTGTTGTCAGTCACATAGCCTGCTGGCTGTGAGCATTCATCAACAAGAACAGCCGGATTTCCGTAGAAATCACTGTCTCCGTCTTCATAGTATGTTGTTGTAAGCCCCTCATCTGCTGTACCATCGCAGTCATTGTCAAGTGTGTCGCATGACACCTCATTCAATGGCTCATAAGTGGGTATGTTCAGATAATAATCTATCCAGCCGCCTGCTCCAGTGCACAGCTGTGCTGAGCCAGTGCATTCTCCCTGCTGGTTTGAGTTCAGCGGAGCTGTCTCTCCTGAACCATCAACAGTTCCTGAGTTGCAGTCATCATCAAGACCATTGCAGATGTCTATCTCGCCTGGGTTGATGTTTGGATTTGAATCATCGCAGTCAACAACACCGCATGCTCCGCCTGAAGCATTGTAACCATCTCCATCTGCATCAACGCATGCTGCTATTACATCAAGCACAAGTATGTCGCTTGTGCAGTTATTCAGGTATATTGAGTCATCGCATGCTGTGATGTTCACGTTGTAGGTTCCTACTGCTGTCGGCAGCACTGTAAGCATTCCTGTTGCTGCATTCACTGCAAGGTCAAAAAGCGCTGTGTCTGTGTACCATGATATTCCGTCGCCGTTAGAATCAAAAGTGACCAGGCTCAGGTCATATGAGAATGGTGTGTTGTTTATTGCTGTCACAAACCCAAGAGGCGGATTGAAGAAAGGAGGGCTGTTTGCATATGCTGCTGAGACATTAAGTGTTGTCTCTGTAATTGTGACTCCTCCATCATCATCACTTACCCTGAATCCTACTGTATATATTCCTTCAGCTACAGGACAGGTTATGAGAGTGCTTGAACCTGCATAATCCTGGTTGAAATTTGCTGGTATGCTGTCATAGTCAATATCCCACTCATATGTGAGAGGATCATTTATGAGTCCTGCTGGATCTGACGCGCTTCCTGCAAGCGATATTGTTCCTGTTGGATTGCATGCATAAGGTCCTCCTGCATTGGCAGTCGGAGGAAGATTTCCTACATCAACTGTAAGAGTGTCTGATACTGAGCTGTCCTCATCATAGACTGTTACATTAACTACATAAGTGCTGTTCTCTTCATAGGTGAATGAAGGATTTGTCTCATCAAGTCCTGATATATCAACAACACCATCTCCATCAAAGTCCCATTCATAATCTGTTATCTGATCCTCTAGTATGTCTGAAGCTCCGATACTGAAGCTGACAGTGTCGCCTTCATTCACTGGAGCAGGTCCGTAATTGAGGCTCACAATGACAGGGTCAACATCACCCACATTGATTGTCAGCACATATGAGTCTGTGCTTCCATCCTCATCAGTGAGAGTCAGATTGACATTGTAAGGTATATCCTCATCATAGGAATGTGTCTGTGTATCCATTCCATATCCTGAGACAACTGTTCCGTCTCCAAAATTCCATGTATAGTTTATACCGCTTGCTGAGGAATCGCATGGATTCTCTGTTGAACCTGTTGCATTAAAGCTTATGGAAGTGCCTTCTTCAGGATTCAGTGGACTGTAAGTGAAGAATGCATCAGGCTCTGTGTCCTCTACTGTGACCTGAAGTGTGTCTGAGTCAGGGCTTCCGTCAGCATCCTCTACTGTCAGATTGACTGTGTATGTTGTTGATTGTGAGACTGAGCCATATGAATATGTCGCCTGCTCAAGAGAGCTTGTTCCTATTCCATCGCCGAAGTCCCATAGCCATGAATTGAATGGAAGGTCATATGCTGTTGATGCGCTTCCATTGAAGAATACATTAGTGCATTCATCAACTGTCCTGTCAGATCCTGCGACTGCTGTAGGATATGTATCTGAGATATTGATCTCGTATGAAAGGAATCTTGTGCAGCCGTCATTGTCAGATACACCCATTGTGACTGTATAATTATTGTCCTGGTCAAAGACATGTCCTACTACCTGTCCTGGCCATACTCCAGTTCCATCGCCGAAGTTCCATGAATAATTGAGAGGCTGGTCAACGCCTGTAGCGAATCCTGCGAATGATACATTTGTTCCCTCAACTGCAGGATTCTGGCTTGCTGTTATCGCAAGGTCTGCAGGGCAGGTCTCATTGACTGTTATGTACTGCACAACATCATCTGTTGTTCCGTCAGCATCCCTCACAGTGAGGTTAACAGCGTAGGTCCCTCCTGCCATGAACTGGTGCTGGGGATTCTGCTCATTGCTGTCTATTGTTCCGTCATTCTCAAAGTCCCACCACCATCCTGTGAAAGGAAGGTCAAATGCTGTGCTTGTGTCATTGAACTGCACAGTATCGCTTTCTACTGGGTTCAGTGGAGTCCATGTGAAGTTTGCTTCTGGAACTGTGTCTGTTATATTGACTATCAGGCTTGCTGATCCCATATCTCCATCCATGTCAACCACAAAGCATGTTGCATTGAAGTCTCCCTGATGGTCATAATCATTATTGAAATTCACCCAGGTGTTGCTTATTCCGCTGAGGTACTGGCTTCCGAAGTCTCCTCCGTAGCTCATGTTGTAGTCATAGTCTGGATTGCCTGTTCCTGCGATTATACTGCAGTTGAAATCAACTGCAAGAGGCTCGTCACTGACAAGAACTGCCGGAGTTGAGGTAAGCATGACCTGAGGAGCATTGTTTGTGACATTAATCTGCTCAACAAGTGTTGTGCTCTGGACTGGATCGCCGTCATCAAACACTGTGAGGCTCACATCATAGGTTCCGTTTCCAAGAAGGGCTGGAAGATCGTATGAGTCATCATCTGTCTCAGGACTCACGCCATCTCCTTCAACATCCCACAACCATGTGGTGATGTTATTGCTGTTTGGGTCTGTAACAGTAGCATTGCAGACAATAGGCTCATACTCAACAAGTGTTGCTGACCATGTGTCTGCATCATAGCATGTTATGTCTGATATGACTGGAGCTGGATTAGGGACATCTGATATGTTAATCCAGATTGTGTCCCTTCCTGTGTATCCATACTCGTCCTGGACAGTGACTCTTATCATATGCCATCCTATAGAAAGATTGTCTGCTGTGAAGCTCTGGTCATTTGAGACTGTGGTCACTGCATTATTGTAATAGTCTTCCCATTCATAGGTGAACTGGTCTGCATTGCATGTATCCTGCGGAACTGCTGTGACATTGAACAGGACAGGCCTTGACTCATTCACACTGCTTCCGTTCATTATCTGGGTTGCGAGCATGACATCCTCTGCATACAATGTTACATCAGGTTCTGTATGCTCATTGACCATGAAGCTCCTTGCTGCGATTCCGACTCCAGCAGGTGTCTGGTTGTCAAGAGCTCTTGCATAGACTGTGTTGTTGCCTATGCTGAAATCTGAAGCAGGTATTGTGAAGTATGATGAATAGCCGAGATCTGCTCCGCCATATGTCCATATCCACTGGGATATGTCATCTCCATCAGGGTCAAATGCAGTTGCATTGAAGTCTATGATATCACAAACATCAACAAATGGCTGGCCGTCTGCAGGATCCCATATTGTGACTACAGGGTTCTGGTTAGGAAGCTCTGTGACATTCACAAGTATTGTGTCCATTCCGCTCTCTCCATAGCAGTCCTCGCTCTGGACTATAAGCCTGTGGATACCCACTTCCATATTATTATAGGTGAATGCTTTTGTATCAGCCACTGAGGTTATGCTGCCCTCAAAATCATCGCTCCACTCCCATGTATAGTCAGCAAGTGTGCAGTTAAGGCAGTCATCCTGATCTCCGTCTGTGACATCTGCGTCAAACATCAGAGGAGTCCATCCTGAACTCCTGTTTATTATATGAGTGTAATTGTTTGCAGTTGCAGGCACCGATATCTCGACAACAGGCTTGATGTTTTCTGTAACATTTATCACAATGCTGTCTGATGCAGGCATTCCATCATCATCAGTCACATGCACGCTGAAAGTGTTAAGGCCGACCGGGAAGCCTGTATTCCAGAAGAAATACTGCTCGCTTGTTATAGGATCAACTGTTGTTCCGTCTGCAAGGACAGCTCTCCAGTTGTAGGCAGGATCCCACTGAGGCACAAGATATCCGTCAGTGTCGCCTCCTGTTGCATTAAATCCTATTTCGCAGTACTCCATTGTTGTGTATGAGTCTGCGTCAGCAGGAAGCGTGATATTCACCCACGGCGCCTGGTTTGGAATGACTGTTATCATGATAGAATCTGTCGCAGAAGCTGACTCATTGTCAAATACTGTAAGTGAAACATTATAGTCTCCTGCATCAAGATAAGGATAAGGTATGTCCAGCTGCTCGCCATACACAGGGCCGAGTATGCCATATACAAACCACTGCCAGATGTTTATGTAGCCGTCTGGATCATCTGCAGTTGCATTGCAGAATATAGGATCATGCTCTGAAAGCACTGTTCCGCCGAACTCATTGAAGCATTCTATAAGATCAATCACAGGCAGCTGGTTAGGCTCCTCTGTTATATTCAGCATTATTGTATCAAATGCCTCTCCGCCAAAGCCGTCTGTGGCATAGACTGTGATGTTGTGCAGGCCAACTGAAAGGTTGTCTGCGCTGAATGACTGCATGTCAGATATGAGGTTTGCATTGTTCTCTCTCCAGATGTACTGGAATGAAGACGGAACGCACACATCTGTGGCTGCAGCAGTTGCATTGAAAGGTATCATATCATGCTCGCCATACTGATAATACAGTAAAGGATCAGGATCATACTCTGGCTGTGTTATCATCAGGGTTGGGTTTGTATGGTCAACCACATCAAAGACAACAGAGTCTACTGAGTAAGTTCCCTCATCATCTATTACTGTGACTGACAGATTATGGGTTCCGATTCCGAAATATGATGCATTTCTTGTGAAGCTCTGTCCTGAATGGATCATGTTGCCTTCCCAGTACCAAAGGATGTTATTCACATAGCCGTCAGGGTCTTCTGCAGTGACATTGAAGAATATCTGCTCGCAATCCTCGACAAAGCTTGCCTGTGCAGGAGAATTGATGTCAGCAGTTGGAGGTATATTGCTGTCTGTTATGTTCAAAAGAAGCACATCAAAGCACTCTCCTCCAAGTCCGTCTGTAACGTACATTGTTATGTTATGCTGTCCTACTGAAAGATTGTCCATGCTGAAGCTCTGCTGGTCATTGACTATAGCCTGAGCATTGTCCCTCCAGAAGTACTGGAATGATGGTGAATTGCAGGTGTCAGTAGGTGATGCAGTTCCGTCAAAGTTGAGCATCTGGCCTTCTGCCCTGAAATACCAGGTTGCAGGATCAGGATCATTGACAGGCCCGGTTATAAAGCATATAGGGTCTGTATGAGATACTATGTTGAATGTGACTGTATCTGAGTCAGTGCCTCCCTGGTTGTCTGCCACATAGATCATTACTGAGTTCTGTCCAGGCGAGAATGTGCTAGCTGGAACAGATATATCCAGTCCTGTGCCGAGCAGTGTGTTGCCTGAGTACCACTCAATGCTTGTTATGCTTCCGTCCGGATCATTGACTGTTGCATTGAAGGTTATGTCTCCGCAATTCTCTGTGAAATTATCTCCCTGCTGAGGATTGTAGATGTCAACAACAGGCTCCTCATTTGAGTTGATTATATTAACGAGAAGATCATCGCTGTCACTGCACTGCCCGTCGCTTGCAGTGAATCTTATCATATCGCTTCCTGCGAATCCAGGATCATTCGCGACAATTGAGATGATATTGCTCATGCCTATTGTTGTTGTTACATAATCCTCATTGGATACTGTCCAGGTGATGTCAGACTTAGGCGTATTGTCATCATGCACATAATCATCAAGGTCAAGTCCTGAATAGCTCTGGCCATTGACAAATGATACTTCCCTAAGCCCATAGACCTGAGGGCATCCTGGCCTGTACATCTTGTTCTTTGCTATGATGACATTGCTTGCCTGGACTTCTGAATTGTATGGATAATAATCAAATTCTATGTAAGAATCATATGCTGAGCTTGTTAGCCTGCATGCATAATGGTCTTCTGGTGATGAGAAGAATTCGCATTCTGTTGTGAATGTTTCTCCTGGCCCATCAGTAGCTCTTGTGAAACTGCATCCCTCGCTTGTGCACTGAGGTATCCTTGAGTCAAAGAAGAACACATCCCAGTCTGTCTCATATCCTTCAGCAGAATAATGTACATTAAGCTCTGTGTCAGCAGTGACATCAAAATCAGCATAATGGTCAGCTGTCCTCTGGCCGTATCCCTCAATCCTGACTGTTGAAGGATCAATGAATACCTCTCTGTCATTGTTTGTCTTCTCAGGGCCTATTATTGAGCCTGTCACAAAGACATAAGTGTCCTCTTCAGCCTGCCCGAGCACATTAACGCTGACTGATTCTGTATGGGACTGTCCGACTTCATTCTCTCCTGTTATCATATAAGTATACTGTCCTGCCTGGGCCTCGGTTATTGTCCATGACCTTATGCATGTGTGCGCAGGCATGCAGTTCCTTGTTATAAGACTGCCATCCCTCTCAAGAGTGAGTGACATGACATTAAATATAGGATCATATGCTGATACCTGGATGGTGAAATCATCTCCTGCCATCACAGGCTGGCCATTGTTCACATTGACATTAAGGAATCCTACAATAGCTGATCCAGGAACTGCCATAAGCAGTATCATGCCTAATATCAGTAACGGAAAAATAGCTTTACCTTTCATATCCCTCTCCCCCGTGATTATCATTTACTCCCTGCTGCTGGATACTGTAGTTTGCCTTTACATAATCCACAAGCTCTGTTATGTTTGTGATATTGCCTGTTCCGTCAAGCACAAGATCATTGTCAACAGCCACAAGAAGCCGGTCATTATTGTTCTCATCCTTGAGATTGAGAGCTATGTAGCCTTTCTGAGTGCCGTTATCATCAATGTAGCCGAAGAATACTCCTCCTATGTTCATAGGTCCCTGAGGAGTGTCCATCATGATATTCTCAAGGTCTGCTGGATATCCATCTGAAAGGCATGCCATAAGATGGTCAACCTCTGGTGATGCTTCCTCAGGTGTCAGTCCCTTTAGCCTGAGCATTGTCTCATACACATCCATCACTGCATTCCTGAATCCCCAGTCTGCGTCATTTGTTCCCTGATACCTGTCAAGCATTGTCTGGACATCCCATGCTGCAAGTGAAGGATCTGCTGCTATGATGTGGCCGTAATCCTGCAATGGCTGGTCAACACCATCAGCTTCCTGTGTGTAGAATGCAGCAAGGTCTGCGATATTATTGTAATCAGGATTCCATGGCTCTGGGTCAGGCCTCTGTTCAGGAGGCTGGGTATTGCCTTTATTATTATCTGAGCCTGAGGATGGATCAGCGCATCCGTATGCTGAAAGAAAAGTGTATAGTGCTCCTGCTCCTAGAACTCCCAGAATATTCCTTCTTGAATGATCAACCTGATCTGCATGATCCCCATCATGAGGCATTGCTTTTTTATTATGATTATTGCGATTCCTCTTCATTTTATTCATTCCTCCCAGGGCTGTCCGCCGCCAGAGCTTCCTCCAGAGCCTCCTCCAGAGCTGCTGCCATTATCAGGATTTCCTAATGCCAAAATTACTCCAGTAAGTATGCCTGCCTGGCAGAGATAATCAAGTCCGATCTCAGCATTGACTGCATCCTGTCCACTCCAGATAGAGTTGTATGATACTACATAAGGATTGCATCCAGCAAAGTGCTGAGGGTTCTCTGATTCAGTGTCGATTCCTCTTCTGCCCCAGTTTACATCAATAATTCTGCCCTCTTCGTCTCTCTTGAATCTCACAACATAGTTTCCCTCATCAGAGAAGCAGTCTCCTCCTACTCTAACAAAATAAGCCTTGTGCTGAACTGTCCCAGGAGCATCAGAGTCTGAAGCCCTTTCTTCATTCAGAACAGTATATGTCCTTTCATAGACATGAAGCCTTGAGCTTTCATCATTCACCCACCTGCCAGAGCTGTCTCTTTTTGCTCCATATTGAACCAGCAGGTCAAGAAGTTCCTGCTCTGTTGTGGCATAAACACCGCTTTCTGCATCCTCCTGTATCTTTGGAGTGTAGCTCATAAAATCATCTCTCATTCTCTGATACCAGGAGGTGTTCCTTGCGAGGTCTGCGATGCATCCGGAATCTTCTGAGCCTGTATCTTCTGAAGATGTATCACCAGCACTTTCTGGTTCTTCCCTGTCAGTAGTCGTGCTGCCTTCCTCATGTTCATCGCTGAATCTTTGGGAAGGCCTGCAGCCAAGCATGTCTACACATACAGGAACTGTGCACTGGTCTGTTATGTCAGCATCAACATCCCAGCCAATAGCTGTAAGATATTGTATCTCCTGATTGTAGAATCTGTTCTGTGATTCAGGATTATCAAAATGCTCTCTTGACGCAGCAAGCACAGCACCTCTTATTGTTCCGTTCTCAGGGTATACAGGCATGGTTTTGAGGTTGACCGCCTCACCCTGTTCATAAGGCTGGCAGTATGTTGATGGATTATTGCCACTCCTGCTAGAATGATCATCAGCTTTTGCTAGAGAAGGTTTTGTACCTGCAAGAGTTACTGCAAGCAAAGCGCTCATTAGAAAGCTGCCTATACCTTTGCCTCTTGCTTTTCTTTCAAAAGCACGAGCTTCAGGTCCGGTTGTTATGTTGTCTAGATCCCCCAATATGTTCACCTAACTAGTAAGTTTATTGAAAATAATGATAGACCACGCCCTTTTCTATGACATGGAATACATGACATGTATATAAATGTTTTGGTTTTGTTAGTATAAGCAAGTGGTAACTTATCCATATTGTTTTGGTATGTCCTCATATCTGATATCATAAGCAGTTACATACAGGCTTGCATTAAAATAACTTATTTATGGAACTATCAATATTGACCCATATTGCCCTTAATAAGCACCACTATTTCGTTCCATACTGTTCCAGAGCTGATATTATTAAGAAATAAAGCCAGAATGGCCTTATCTTAATCAGATAATGCCACATAAGTCTTCAACAGCCAAATGAGCATATTCAGAATAATGTATCATCAATGATGATTGTCTTAATCAGCATCAACATCAGTGAAAGGATGCCTTTTAGGTTCTCTCAATGGATGTCTTGGTTCTGGTTCTGGACCTGAATCCAGGCCAGGCCATTCTCTTCCTTCATAGCTTCTTTTGTCATCTGAAGGAGGGGGCAGTGGCCTGTTGTACTCATTATCATCATTCCCTGAACTGCAGCCAGGATCTGCTGGATAGTCTGTCAGTCCATCTCTGTCATTGTCTTTTCCATCCCTGCACTGGGGAATGCTGGGAGATGCATTGTATTCATTGTCATCCTCTGCTGACCTGCATCCAGGGTCTGCTGGATAATCTATCTTTCTATCTCCATCATTATCTATGCCGTCACTGCACTGGGGTTTTGGAACTGGATCAGGAACAACAGGCTCTGCTGTATCTCCTGGCTGAACTGTTGTTCCTGGCTCAACATCAGGCACAGGTTCATCGCAGATGCATATGTAGATGTCTTTATCTGGATCATAAGTAACTCTCTGCTCTTCTCCTGGATCGCATCCGCAGATTATCTTATCTGATATCTCCTCTGGAGCAGGGCATTCTTTAACAGGAACATTATCTTCAGGCTTCTGGCCTGGACCGCAGATGCAGTTTTCTCCTGAATAAAATAGTGCTGCCAATGCAGCTGCTGTAACAAGGCCGTACTTCAGCCACTTATTAACCGGCTTCTTTCTTCTATTGTCGCCATCAGTATCCACACCTAATGCAGCTGCTATCTTGTCTGGCGTGTCATAGACATCTTCACCTACCTGGACAACAAGATATGATGATATGTCCTGGTCTGGTTTTGATCTTATTGTGACTGATTTTATCATCTCAGTAAGCTTGCTTCTTTCAAACTCCTGAACATTGTTTATCGCAGACTTGAAATCATAATTAGCCATTATAGCATCAATCAGAGGAGCCTGATTCTTTTCATAAACCCTGAAATCAAATCCTCTTTCTTCATCTGTTTTAGGCTCCACTGTAATATATGGTTTTGCAACAGCTCTGAAAGCATCCAGACAAGCCTTAGTAAGATTTCCTGCAAGAGACCTTGTTTCAATATTCAGCTGACCCTCATCATACTCAAAATCAAGAAACTCTCCTGGCTTGACTCCGTCCTTGAAATATATCTGTACTTTAGAATCTATACTTGGTCCTGCATCATATGGATCTGACATAAAAGCCAATAAACAGCTGTGATATTTAAAATTTTCTATTATTTTAGTATTTTGTAGTGGTTACACAGTAGACTAGTCAAATAGAAGCATCACTTGAGTATCACAAGATTCTTCTTTCCGCGCTTCTCTTTCTTCACAACATTCCTATCCTCAAGCTCCTTCAGAAGCCTGCTGAGAGTCGCTTTTGAGAAATCTCCGGCTATTCTCAGAGTTGACTGGCTAACAACACCGCCTCTCTGCCTGAGCAGGGTTACAACAGCCTTCTCATCCTCCTTCAGGTACTTGTCAACCTCAGAGTCCATTGCAAGGGAGGATGTGTCTTCCTTATGCTCCTGCTTGTACTCATTCTCGTCATCATCAATAGCGATCTTCTCCTTAAGAGCATTCTTTTTTCTCTGCTGCATTGTCACAAACTTAAGCAGATACAAGACCACAATAAGGAGTATCACAAAGGTTATGGCAAGAACAATTATTGTGAAGAGAGATGTTGCACTGTCAACTTTCTCTACATTCACGCTTACATTGGCATCCTTGCCCTGGGCTATGACAGGCATTGCCATAATGCAGAACATGGAAATAAAGAACAATGCCAATAAGATAGTATACTTTTTCATTTTGCCCCCATTATAGAATAGTTATTATGTTATGTTAATAAATCTTTCTGAATTGAGGATGAGGCTGAAAGAATGAAAGCCTCCTCCGAGATTTGAACTCGGGACCTCAGCCTTTCTGGCATCGCTACCAAGGCTGTGCACTACCGCTATGCTAAGGAGGCACAAAGATGCTGAAGTCCCGAGTCATATATAAATATTTAGTTATAAGCGTAGATATTCCGGAAATCTCTTAGCAAAACTTATAAAAAAAGATTCAGTAAAGACAATTATGTTAAACTTAAAGAAAAGCCATCCTAATCTTAAAGGAAGATTAGGAGAGACTATAGCGCAGTTTCATATTAAACACTCATTCAAGCCAACTGATGACTTAATTCTTGAGAAAATGACTAAAAAATGGAATATCGACAAAGAAAAACTTGAATTCATTAAATCTAATAAATGGACACTGGATCTTATAAAGTTTGATCTGGAAGATAATCCAAACAGCATAATAATCTATGAAGTTAAGCTGATAAATTATCCGCAGCATCCTGATTACCCAAAGGCATTAAAGATCACTTCTAATGAACTGAACGTGCTTAAGAGCGCGAAAAAGAAAGGGATTGATGTTAAGGTTGTTAAGATAATGCTGTTTGATAATTGGGAGTATAACCTAAAGATTTATGATTTTGAACCCCACAGATTCATTATATGTGATGCAGGCAAATACAGCAAACCATCTAAGATTAACATTTAAACGCATTCTTTATAGCCTCGATCTCCTCATTGAAATCCTCAACAATCCTTGACTTTGCATCATCCAGGCTGAGCCATTCATGGTCTGAGTGCTCATTGCTGAGAACAACAGATGCGCTGCCTGAACCAAGACTATCAGACAGCCTGCACATGTAAGTGAGCATCCTTATCCTCTGGCCGTCCTCTCTTGTGAAGTTATGCTCCTTAAGAGGAGAGTTTATGCTTATGTCCAGGCCAGTCTCCTCTTTTGCCTCTCTTTTGAGACCGTCAAAGATATGCTCTTCAGGCTCAAGCCTTCCGCCAGGAACTTCCCATATGCCAGGCTTATGGACATCATCATGACTGCGTCTTATGAGAAGTATCTCATTCTTTCCATTGATTATGAAAGCCTTAGCTGCAGTTCCTTGTTCCATGCAGAATAGAAAATGAAAATATTATAAAAAAATTTGTATTATGCTCCGGCATCATATATTCTTATTCAGGAGATTCTGAGCCCTCATCCTCAAAGAGGTCATCATATGCCTTGTCAAACTCATCCTCTGTTATAATGCCCTTCTTTACCAGAAGCTCTACCAGAGCATCAACCTTGTTGTCTGCCTCTTCTGCCTGCTCCTCAACACTAAGCTCCTCATCGTCCTCATTAGCTGCTTCAAACTCCTTTTCTGCTTCATGCCCTCCGCAGCATCCGCATCCATGCTCTTCCATTTTCTTACCTCGCTATTTTTTCTTGAATGAATGCAGGATATCCCTGCTCAAGCCTGTCTGGGATCACCATGCATTCAAAAGCCAATCCTATTCTGCAAACTCAGCAGGGATTCTGGCATTATTGTATGCGAGGGGAGGGACTTCCATCCAAAGAGGATATACCTCAGTGAGTTTTGAACCCTCGGACCCACTAAGGGACAGGATATCTAAAAAACAACTAGACAGGCACCTGCCTGCTGTCCCGCTTAAGTCCTGCGCATTTGATTGCCCGGCTGATAAAGATAGCAGCCTCCAGACTCTGCAACCCTCGCATATGGAATACTCAAAGACAACCATATATAAAGTTTATGCAGGTTAGTATGATTTAAGAGATTTTCTGTGACCTTTGAGGACTTTATCCTGAAGTTTCTTCCTAGCCTCGCCAATAAGGTGCTGCTATCCTAACATAGAGAGGTGGCGATTGCTTTTTGTGGATTTTTCAGAACATTTAAACTCCTAGCCTCTCCGATCAGATGCTGCTACCCTGAAATCGGAGAGGTGGCTATGGCTTTAAGAGGATTATATTATACTCTTCTCATAGCCTCGCCAAAAAGACTCTGCCAATCTGATATTGGCGAGATGGCGAAAGTTTTAGGGAATTGTCTTAACGTTTCTTCCTAGCCTCGCCAATAAGGTGCTGCTATCCTAACATAGAGAGGTGGCGAATGCTTTAAGTAGAATTACTTTGCGCTTTTTCCTCCTAGCCTCTCCGATACAGTGCTGCTATCCCTATGTCGGAGAGGTGGCGCATTCTTTTAGCTTTAGCTAGGCAGCAACAAGGATTTTCAAGGCAGCAACAACATGAACGAATACTGAGTGTAGAGGGAAAACCAGTTACGTAAGTTCTGGTTTTCCCTTTACGAATAGGGCAAAGCCGAAGGCTTTGACCGTGTATGAGTTCTGGGTTGTTGTTGCTGCCGTATAAGTTGTAACTTTCCTTACTGACCATGTACAAATCCATTATTGTTCCTTCTACCTCTCAAAATAGAACTAAAAAATCTTCAATCTCCTTCAAACTCGCACTGAGCATACACTTTATAACCTGCATCCCTGAGCTTTTTGCTTCCTCCGATGTCCGGCAGGTCAACAATTGCAGCAGTCTCAATGATATCTCCCCCAAGCTTCTTAACAAGCTTGCACGCTGCCAGCATTGTGCCTCCTGTTGCGATTAGATCATCAACAACAAGCACTTTCTGGCCATCTTCAACAGAACCTTTCACGACCTCGATTGTGTCTGTGCCGTATTCAAGCTCATAGGT
>WJJV01000102.1 GCA_014729495.1 Candidatus Woesearchaeota archaeon | reverse complement strand
GTCTACATATGCAGTATTCTCATCCATAGTGATTGTCTCTCCAAAACCATTTGTAACATCAAGTACTATCTGTTGATCGTCAGTGTTTGAAGAAAGATCCTCAATCGCGAAATCACTACATGTTCCGATTCCTGGCCCGAACAAACACTTGTCTGGCAACAGCCTCTGAGGACTCAATACTCCGAAGTATGCTAATGCTCCGATGACTACCAGAACAACAAGAATTGCCCAACCATAAGTCATCAAGAATTCCATAGCAGCTTGTGCTTTCTTTCTCATCTAATCACCTCGTTTGTTGAATAAAAACTATTCTTATATATTTTATGAATATCTGGTATATAAATGTTTCGCTTTAAAAGGGCCTGTCTGGGATTAAGGTCATTGTCAAGATACTCATTTCAATATCAGGGAAGCTATCAGGAATATTCATCATAAGCAGATGTGAATCTTTGCAGGTTATCAGCAATCCTCTAAAGAATTCATCTCCAGATTATCACAATATCAGCGACTGAATTGAACCAGGCTATCCACCTGTTCACCCTTCCAACCTCTTTTATTGTCTCTATCTCCTCTTCAGTAGGCTCTTCAGGTTCTTCCTCAGCAGGTTCTTCTTCTGGTTCAGGCTCTTCTTCTGGCTGATCTGAGATCACCTTAAACACGCCCGCCTTTGAGGCAGTATATTCTTCCCCTCCAAGAGTGTATTTCACAGATGCCTGCACCTTGTAAGTGCCTGTCTCTGAAGGAGTGAACTCAGCCTCTGCTATCCTGTCATACTTCAGCTTGCTGAACCTTGATGACTTGCCTGTTGTGTTGAACAGCGGGCTCTCAAGCACAGCATTTAGGTCAGTCATGTCAAGCTCACTGCTGGGGTTCTTGAGATAGAGCCTGAACTCTGCAGTCTCATTCACGAATATATCCTCATGGACAAAGAATATCTCAGGCTCTACTCCGCTTACTGTGATATTGAAGTCCTTTGAGTCAGTCACCCTTGAGAGCCTGTCAATGGCTGTTGCCCTGAATGCGGCAGTGCCAGGAGACAATGCCTTGACTGCTGTTGTGAGAGATATCTCCTCATCATCCTCCACTTCATCCTCCATGTACAGCTTTTTTCCGTCTGAGTCATTGAAGTGCGATGCAACCACCTCCATATTGTCAGGGATAATAAGCTCAAGGTAGAATGCAGAATCATCTTCCTTGTTGTTGGACAGTGTTACATACACCCTTGTCTCATCACCTACCTCAACCTCAAAGTCATCTGCATTGAAGTTCACATTGAATAGCGCAGATACCTTGAATCCAGTATTAGCATTCATTGTCTTCTGCGACTCCCCAGCTTTATATGTCAGCTCTCCCTGGAGCTGTCCTGAGAATTTCTTCCTGCCCTTTACCTTGTAGGTCATCTGCTTCTCAGAATTGGCAGGTATGCCGCCTCTCCATGTGAGCTTGTTGCCCATCTGGACAAGGTTGTAAGTGCTGGTCACTTCAAGCTCAGGAGGAACAATCTCCTCATAATACAGACCTGTTGCTCCTTCATCTCCATTGTTCTGTATGGTTATTGTGATCTCTGCTGTATCATCAATCATTATGTCAGACGGCTCTGCATCAATCTCGACATCAAGGTCTGCTCCAGGCTCTGAGACAGTTATGTAGAAGTCCTGCGTGTCAGAGCCATGTATGGTCACATTGCCTCCTATTGTGTACTTGAAATCATCAACGCAGAATCTCATCTTATTGGCTGTTATGCACTCATCCTCATCAATGACATGAACACCAGAAGGCCCCATGATGATAGCAGAAGTGGCGGTGACACCCTGGGAAACAAGGTATGCATCTCCATTGACCTCAAAGGAATCTCCTGTAGTGACCCATCCCTCAAATATGTAATCATCAGCAAGAACAGTAGGAAGAATCAGCATCAGCGCTAAAAATACTGTCAAATACCTCATATCAATAAAAAAAGGAAAAATAGTTTATTAAGTTTTTGCTTAGATATGCAGAAAGCACCTTTCAAGCGTCGCTATCAATGCTATGTCATGCTCATTGGCTGCCTCGATGACATGCTTGTCATTCATTGATCCTGCTGGCCAGACAATAGTGCTTACTCCTGCTTCTGCAGCTGCATCTATCGAATCTCTGTTAGGGAAGAAAGCATCTGAAGACATGACAGAACCTTCAAGACTGTGCCCCTTCTTATGTGCCTTGTCTATTGCCTGCTCCACTGCGCCGACCCTTTCCTGCTCTCCGGTTCCCACAGCAAGTGCTGCTCCGTTTCTCACAAACACTATTCCGTTTGACCTTACTCCTACATTGAGGTACCATGCAGTCAGAGCATCAGAAAGCTGCTCCTGGGTTGGAGCTGTCTCGACAATATAATCCTTTCCATCTGGATTAGGTATCATCGGATCCTGGACAAAATCATTGGCAGACCTTATCCTTGTCAGATAAGGAACCTCAAGAGTTATTGTTCCGTCAGCAAGGCTTCTGATGTTCAAGAAACCATCCACATCATCACCCACATACTTAGGGAGTTTGTCCATATTTCCTGCCTGCGCAACTCTGATTGAATTGTTGAGCTTCTTTGTGCCTTCATTGCTTCTCAATACTTTCAATGCTCCATTTGTGTAACCAGGCGCGATGACGCATTCAACAAAACTCTCCATGACCCTCTCAGCAGTCTCTTCATCAACTCTTCTGTTGAATCCCACAACTGAGCCGAAATGGCTCCTTTCATCACTCAGTCTTGCCCTGTTATACAGGTCGCCTAATGCTTCTCCCTCAGTCTGCGCCTTGAAACCGCATGGCACAATATGCTTCATTGCGACACATGCAGGCTTCTTGAAGTATTTCAGGAGATTGTATGCCTGGCTCATGTCCTGGATGTTTGTCAATGATAGTCCTGCTTTGCCGCCTTTCAGCATTGTCAGATCTCCGACAGAGAGTGTTGCATCAGCCTGAGGATCAATGACTGGCCTGTATGCTGCAAAAGGCTGGTGAGGATTTGTTCCATATCTCAAAGCAGTATCCACTGGCTCATATCTTATTGTTGCCTGTCCAAGCTTTATCTCAAGCTGAGCAGGAAAGTCTGCCTGGACTGGTGTCTTGTATGCTTCCTTGAATGATGATACATCTGTTCCTCTTGCCATCTCACTCACCTCCTCTCTCATGCACTGTTGGATAACATTTCATATCTTCTGGCTTCAGATTATCCATGTACGCTGCTATTGCCTTGTCATAATCTGCTGTGTGTGCAAATGCCTTTCCAGCAAGCTCTGCTCTGAAAGCAAATGTTGAGCAGCCATGATGGCTCATAAGATGTGTTGCTATCATCTTGTAATCCTCAGGATCAACAACCGGCAATGTCCTCAGGCAGTTCTTTGCAGATGCTCTCAGCATTGTCGGTCCGCCGATGTCAATATTGGACCTTGCTTTCTCAAAAGTGACCCCTTCTTTGGCAACAGTCTGCTCAAAAGGATAGAGATTGCACACGACCATGTCAATAGGCACTGCTCCTGTCCTTCTCATGTCC
>WJJV01000101.1 GCA_014729495.1 Candidatus Woesearchaeota archaeon | reverse complement strand
TGAATGAAGAACCGGGGTTTGACATTGAAATGTTAGAAAGCATTGCATTTAGGGGTAGATTGAGGCCATGTTTGGAGATGATTCCGACAGGGGTAAACTGGTGTACGATTTATTGAGAAAAATCATGCATGACAGGATGAACTTATCTTACTTGCACAAAAAAGCTTTTTTGAGCATAGATTGAGGTGCGATTATCAGGATCATAAGTGTCTGGACATTCTTTATTATCCTCTGCATTTAATACTGTCAGCCTGTACAGGTATGTCTGATTCCTCTCAGGAGGGGCATAATACTTTAATCCCATTATCTTTGTGTCTCCAGGAGTCAGGGAATGTATTCCTGAGTCCCAATAGAAGCCTCCGCAGTAGTCATTGTATGGAGAGCTTGTTGGTTCCAAGAAAGAATCACACTCACCTTTTGGTGCTTTCTTTTTTAAGTATTCCATTAAAACACAAAGCGTCATCTCACTTTCTTCTATATTCCTTATCTCAAACTTTACGGCTTTGCTCTTGTTCGCAGCAACATGTATACGCTGTGTTGGAAAACTTAAAGCTTTTGGGCCAGGTCCAATGGGTTCAAAAGGATTAAAATCCCCTATACGGTGAATGTCAGCGGATCTCACAGCATCATCAGCCCGAAATCTGCATACCCACTCAGCTTCTGATCCTTTTGGGATTGGCACCTTCAGCTGATACTCGCTCCCAAATCTGCTTTTTGAATTTTTTGATACATTATAATTTAGACCGTATGATTCTATTATCTCTTTTGCCTCTTCAAGATGGATATCTTTCCAGAACTCCAATTTAATATGAGGGTTCTCATAATCTCCTTTGTAGAGTTTGGAGTTGGCTTCCTCAATACATTCCTTCATCTGATGATGTTTGCTGAAGAAGAGAAAGATCATGATCAATAAGATTGCAGATATCACTATGGTTATGTTCACTAGGATTATCTTTTTTGTATCCATAAGCTTGCAATCTTTTAGCAGATATAAAAACTTTCTCCTTTTATAATGTTTAAGAGATGATTAAAGGTTTTGCTTAGATTATGGTATATTGATTGTCCAGAAAACACCCTAAAATATTTAAGTCTGCTCTCTATTATGCCTTTCATGGGATTGGAAGACAAGGCAATAATCTCGCCTGGAGACCCTGGATGGGATGAGATGACAGAAAATCTTCCAGAGATATTCAGGAATCTTCAGAAGATAAGAGCAGAAGCTCCAAGGTATGATCTCACACCAAGAGAGATCCATGTGCCAAAAGAAGCTGGAGGAGGATATCATGCCCATACATTATACAGGAAAGGCTCAAAGTTCTGGAGGTCAGGGCATATAGTGACATTGTTTAAGGATGAGTTCTATATCTGGGAGCATGGCTGCAAAGGCAGGACACTATTCAATGCAGAGAATGTCATGGCAAGTCTTGTCAGTGAGCTGGGACAAAGGCTGGGAGATGTCTTCAGCAGCATACCTTATGACCAGCTCCAGTCTCCTGCAAGCGGCGCACTAAAGATAATGGATCTTGAAAGCGTATCTTCATGCAAAGCAGATTATGGATAGATATTCTTATGAAGAATAGTTTCTTGGAATCAAATGGTCTAGCATTTATAAAAAGCTTTCACAGCCTATGTATTTGCAGAGACCATCCTTATATTTATGTCCTCATCAACATAAGGAATCTTGTTTGCTTCCTCTCTTCTTAGCTTCACTACACTGAAGCCTTCAAGGTACTTCAGGTCGCGGTACACTGCCTCGAACTTTCTTCCAAGCTTCCTTGCAAGATCGCTTATGCTCTCTACTTTGTTATTGCTGAGATATTCCAGCATCCTTGTCCTCTCAGGAGTGAATATTCTGCAGAACACATCATATGTCATGAAGATGACATGCTTTCTCTTATCTTTCAGCATTCTTTCTTTTGTTATCTTCACTTTATCTGTATTATCTACAATCTCAATATGAACCATCTTTGATCCTCTCCCTGATCCTGTTTCCTATGCTTATCAAGACTTCTTCAGCTTCATTGAATGTCAGATCCCTGAACTCAACCTTATCCTGTCTGTATCTGTGGATATGGGGCAATTGCTTTCTGTCATGGGGGTAATTGTCTATCCTTGCTATGCATTCCCATTTTCCTGTGTAAAAAAGGTATGATACAGACCATTTTAGCACATCCAGCTTGAACACAATCCTGGCGTGCGGGTCAAGTGTATTCTCCCATGTTCTCATTCTATAACCTCTGAGGTTATAGATATAACATTATAGGTTATATCTATTATTTAAACCTTTTGTTTCTCAGAATATAGAATATTCTTATGCTTATCGCCTGCACAAGTCCAGTGTCTTGTGGTAACATCCGGGAAATCCGGAAGAACTAGCATTCATCCAGTGTAATCTGAACAGAAGCTTCTTTGCACATAACTCCATCCAGATAAGGATTGATGACAATGGTCTGCAGTCTTTGGCCAGTCTGTATGCTTCCTTGATGTGTTGTGTTTATCTCTTTGAAATCATCCTGGAAAGGAGTTGCACCTAATCCTACAAACTGGTAATGGAAAGGAGCATTGCCTGTTATTGAGTAGACCACAGTGTGGTCATCACGGCAGGCTGTGACATCAATGAAGAAATTAGAGCAGTCAATCATCTTGGGCTCTGGAACAGGCTCTGTTGGAGTTGGCTCTACAATCAGCTCTGGCTCAGAAGAGCAGGCTATCAGGAATACTGCCATTATGATTATGTATACTGGTTTCATCATGGGAATTGGGTTGAAGAGGTATAAAAAGGTTTTGCAGTTCTGTTTGGAGATGCTCTGTATTTCTTTGGTAAATGCATGTAAAGACTTTTCTTTTAATATGCTGCATGAAAATCAAAAACTTTATAAACTATAATGATTATAATAATTATGGTGACTATAATGAGCACAACAATAGCAATATCTGAAAGGACAAGGAATGAGATAAGGGAATTCGGAGCTAAAGGCGAGACCTATGATGACATACTTGAAAGACTGCTGAAAAGCGCTAAAGACAGACAGCTGCAGGAGCTTCTTATGGATGAAAGAGACACAGTACCTGTATCAGATGCTTTGAAGAAAGCAAAAAAGAGATGGCAAAAGTAATAATCACTTCTGATCTTGAAAAGCAGATCAACAGGGCATTCAAGGCTGAATCTGTTGAGATATTCTCTCTTATGTCTGCTCTTAAGGACAATCCAAAGAAAGGAAAAGAGGTATGTGCTGTTGGAAATGTTATTGTGAAGGAAATAAGATACAAGAAGTACGGGTTTTACTTTATTGCAGACAGGTATAAGATCAAGTTCTTATTGTCTTCTGAGCTGAAGGATCTTCTGATAAAGTTTGTGCGCATGTCAGGAAAAAAGAATCAGCAGAAGGTTATAGACGAGATAAAGGATGTCCTGAGAATGGTTGGTGAGGAAGGGTTCTGAAAATTATCCTGAATACTGCTCTTTTTCTGAAAATCTTCCTTTATTATCCGGAGATGTTCTGGTTTTTGCTGGCAAAGGCATATAAAGGACAATCTGCTTGATTATGGAAAGATTTAAATATGAGGATATCCTATAAGATATCAAGTAGGATATCCCAAGGTATCTTTGATGTTTGGAGTGAGATACAGGGGATTGAGAATTGAGGTTACAAGGTCAGCTTATCATGAGATGCTCAAGGAGAATCTTGACATTTATGACATCCTTGAAGTGCTTGAGATAGGATTTGAACCTCAAAAGAGGAGAAAAGATATTGTTGAGAGATGCCTTGTGAAGGGCAGCAAAGTGATAAAGGCTGTTATCGCCCTGAATCACAGAAAAGAAGAATCATACTGGACATTGATACATGCCGGAAGGTTTACAAGAAAATGAAGACAAAATGCTACAAATGCAACTCAATCGTGAATACCAGGCAAAGAGTATTCAATATAATGGGGTTTGAAGTAAGAGGATGGAAATGCCCTAAGTGCAGTGAGGAGTATTATGAAGGAGATGATATAAACAAGGTCCTTGTCTATAATAAGCTCAAGAAAGGCATTCCTGTCAAGGTAGGTGCTTTGGGAAGCTCTCTTGTGATGAGGCTTCCTAAAGAGGTAAGTTCTGTGTTTGACATAAAGAAAGGCCAGGAAGTGATCTTGAGAGTCAAGGACAAGGAGTTAGTTGTTGAGGTCTGAAAGAGATTTGTGTGGAGATCCACTAGAATAGATACTATCCTAATATACTAAAAAGGTACTTTTTTCAGTAAAATATAAATATGAGTTGATCATAATAATACTTGCGGTATATTTAGTGTATAACTGCTAAATGGACTCTATAGGATGCCCATCTGGTCGTCCAGGTCGCCTATAGGGGATGAGGGGCATTGCCCATTTTTTCTTTTTTTTAGAATACTTTTCTGAGATAATCACCAGGAATCTCGCTGTTTAATATCTTAAAGTGCTCTAATTTCTCTAAGGTCTTTCTGTTAACCCTGCTGTATGAAGAAGCTATAAAGTCCACTATCCTTATCATATCATTCTGTGTAGCATATCCTATTGAGAAGTCAAAATCATATCTATTTGCATTTGCCAGTTTCTTGCACCATGAAGAGCTTTATGCAGATTCATCCATGAGTCATTATCAATCAGGACATTGTTCTTATACCCTGCTCTTGAGGCTTTTGAAAGTATCATAAAGTATAAGCAAGCCATAATCTTTTCTTTAAAGAAACCCTTCTGACCATATCTCTGTTTGTGATAATTCCAGTCTTCTCCTTTGAATGGCAGCACATACATATGGACTTTGCTGTCATCAAGAAACTTTATTACATCCTTCAATTTGTTCTTCTTTAGAGTGCATCCCTTGTTTCTTGATCTTCTGAACTCAGGGAACGATCTGTTAAGGTCATTTAATATCTTATTGTATCTTCTGGTCTCAAAACATCCTAATCCTAATGTTGTGTTGGAATAAGGTGTTCCGCTTATGTCCACCCCAAAGTTGAAACTGAATTTGTTCATTCTGGTTCGTGAAGATAAGGGTTATTTAAGTGTTGCTGTGGGGTTTGGATATCATGCATAAATCCCGGAAAAAACACAGTGGATATGCACCTCCTCTGCGCATGGAAATAGTCTGTACAAGAAATGCAGTGAGATTCATCAAAGGCCAGGAAGTGATTTTGAGAGTCAAGGGCAAGGAGTTAGTTGTTGAGGTCTGAAAGTTTCTTTCTGGCAATAAGAGAGCCTATAATACCATAGGTTTATAAATGAACCTGCATACTTGCATTATATGGCAGAGAGAAGGACAAATAACAAGAGAGAACCCAAATTTGCTGACAGGGCCTCAAGATTCAGCAGGGATTCATCCAGCAGAAGGCCTAAAAAGGGCTCAGGAAAGCTGGAGATGCATGAGATAACCTGCGATGAGTGCGGTAAAAGAAGCGAAGTACCGTTCAGGCCAACAAGCAGCAAACCAATATACTGCAGTGACTGCTTCAGGAAGCATGAAAGTTCGTCAGGATCTAAAGGAGCAGGAGTTTCTGCAGAAGATATAGCAATGATAAATATGAAGCTTGATAAGATAATGCGTGCATTGAAGGTGAATTGAGTTAGTTCTGGGATAGTTTTATAAAATCTTAAAGATATATGACACTATGAAAACAATAACAGCATTCACTAAAGAGGATTTTAGAAAATGGTTGAAGATAAACCACAATAAAG
>WJJV01000100.1 GCA_014729495.1 Candidatus Woesearchaeota archaeon | reverse complement strand
TATCACGAACATCAAAATCAGGAAACTTCTCCTGAATTAGATTTTTTACTTTTTCAAGCTCTTCATATATACTTTTACGAATTTTTGCCATCTTTTACGACCCTCTATTTTTCATGCCTTCCCAGATAGCCAAATTCACAAGAATTAAGGTCACTGGCACAAAAATTCGCAGTTTATAAATGTTTCTGTATTAGTTACTCTAAAGTAGCTAATCGTTTGAAACACCAGAATTCTATGTTTATACGCCAAGCGGGCGCAATCTTTTGGTCAAAGTTTTTGCGCATATAGTGTTTACTGAAAATGAGAATCTTCAGGCACAATCTTTATTCTCAATACATCTTCAGATCTGCTTAATCTTTCATATGTCTCTGCATAGCAGAATCCTTCCTCAGCATCAACAAGCAGCATCTGCTCTCACGATCCTCATTGAAGAACTGTTTTATCCTTTTCTCCAGGAATCCTTGCGATATAAGATGATCCACAACTTCCTTGCGCTCTTTAAGGATATAATCACTTAGTTCAGATTCATCTGCATTCAATCCAGCCAGAAGAACATGATAATTCTCAGGAGCATCCAGTATAGAAGGCCTTTCCCTGAAGGTGAATATCTTACCCTTGTCTATTATGCCTCCCAGTATCCAGTGCAGAAGATAGCCATCTCTATTCTCTGGACTGTAGAATCCAGCACCCAGGCAGGTGCTTAACCTGCTTGTTGTTGCAGACTGTCCTGGAGCAACATAGACCTCCTCAAAAGGCTTTACAATCATTGAATCTTCCATAAGGCAGTTGATTGCAATCTGATTAATAAATCTTTCTGTTATGTAATTACCATAGAGTAATAATAAATAACTCAAGATATTTGATAGCTCCAAAAGCTTTATAAACAACCTCAGAAAAATGCTATATATGCCAAAACAGACAGTAGAAGCATTGATAAATGGAGGGCAGGCAACTGCAGCACCTCCACTAGGACCTGCTCTGGGCCCATTAGGGGTCAATATAGGCGAAGTCATAGCTGAGATAAACAAGAAGACAGCTGAGTTCAAAGGAATGCAGGTTCCAGTAAAGGTGATAGTTGATTCTGACACAAAATCATTTGAGATAACAATAGGAACACCTCCTGCTTCTGCACTCATCAAAGGAGAGGCCAAGATAGATAAAGGCTCAGGAACTCCAAACACAGAGAAGATCGCTGACCTGAAGATAGAGCAGATAATCAAGATAGCAAAGATGAAAGAGGATGCTCTTCTTGGCAAGTCGCTTAAAGAGAAGGTAAAAGAGATTATCGGAACATGCAACTCAATGGGGCTCATGGTTGAAGGAGTAGATGCAACAGAAGCCCTGAAGATGGTTGATCAGGGCAAGTTTGATGAGGAGATAAGAACAGAGAAGACAGATATATCTGCTGAAGAGATGAAAGAGCTTGAAGAGGAAAGGAAAAAGCTCGAGAAAGAGATGAAGGAGAAAAGGGCAGAGTTTGAGGCAAAATCAAAGAAGATCATCAGCGAGATGTCAGGCAAACCAAGGTCAGACATAAAAGCAAAGCTTGTTGAGGAGAAGATACCAAACCAGCTCATAGAAGAACTCTTGCCTGCTGAAGCTGCAGAAGAAGGCAAAGGAGATGCTAAGCCTGAAGCTGCTGAGAAGAAAGAATGATCAGGAAATAGTCACATTGCAAAGTTTCTCAAAAGTTTTCTTGTTTTTTCTTGAATATGATTCTATCTCATCAAAAGACTCATTGAGGCTGTTCACCCAATATCTCCTTATGTCCAGGGTCTTATCTGTGAGATTATAATGATTTTCTACAAGATATGAGTATTTCTCTACAGCTGACCTGCCATAGGTCACGCAGGATCTGAAGTTAAGCGTGGCTGCCTGAACATATATGCCCTCAGAGCATCTGAATCCGTCATCCACAAGGCCTTTTTTTGTCTTTGTGGCCATTTTGTAGAACTTCTCTGCCTCAAGAAGGTCTATCCTTGCCTCTACAATAGTCCTTTCATAGCTGCCTGGCTCAAGCTCCAGGGCAAGGTCTGCAAAATCCTGTATGATAGGGTCAAAATCAGCCACATTCAGAGGGTTGGGATACCTTGGATTGTACTTAATATGAGCCACACTATCATCATAATCATGGAGGGATATGCCATATTTCTGGTCTAATTCAGCAATTCTCTCCATTGTGCTGTCAAGAGGAGTAAGCACAGCCTGACCTGTTGGTTCGCATGCTACAGCAAGCAACATTACAACAAGCAAGGTTCCAAAAATCCCTATAACAGCATATTTCATGGTTATCACAGTTATTAAGCATTCAGATATAAATCTTACGGTTATACCCATCCCATATATAATGAGAAAAGCATGCCTATTCCAAGGAGCAGTATTATGATGCCTGCAATGAGATGCAGTGTCTTAAGCTTTCTCTGCCTCCATTCCTCAGCTTTCTCTGTTGTTGTAAAGCCGAAGTATATAGCAAAAGTTATTATCAGCATAGGCAGTATGAATATGAGATTGTACAGCAGTAGGAGAAGCATTGCTGTAGGCCTGGTAGATGCTTTTGAAAGCAGACCCAGGATGACAATGTAAGGTCCTGATGTGCAAGGCAGAAGGAACAGGCTCACCACAAATCCTATAAGGAAAGCTCCAGGAGTTGAAGTGACTCCCTTGAGAAGCATCTTCATCTTAGGCCTCCATGATTTAGGAACCTCCATTATGAACCATTTGCCGTACCAAAGATAATCCTTTAGGTTAAAGAGACCTATTATTATAGCAAGTATGGCAACAACATAATAGAATATGTGTGTCAGCCCGGTTACCTGCACTGCTGAGTAAAGGCCAAGACCCATCAGGAAATATGATATGAATATCGCAGCTGCGAATGCCAGGCCTGCCTGAAGTGCCCTTCCTTTCTTCTTGGCTGCGATTATAGTGGTAAGAAGTATTATAAGTACTGCAAAAGCGCATGGATTGATAGCGTCAACTGCTGCAGCGCCGATCACAGCAGGAATTGTGATCTTATTCATCAATGATTTCTTCTCAGGATTCTCTGCAGGTGAACTGTCTCCTGATATGACCAATGCCTCAGAAAGATTCTCTACACCTGCGACCTCGCAGGGAGATCTGCAGCCTTCTTCAACGCATCTCCTTATCTCTTCCTCAAGTGATTTTTCTATCGAGTTGCTGAAACCCACAAACATCCTGTCATCTATGAAAGTTGTAGGGACTCCCTGTATATCTGAATTGAATGATGTGGCCATATCTTCAAAAAGCTCCCTGTTCTGCTGGTTGAAATAGACCTCAAACTCTCTCACATTAAGGTCTGGATATCTATCTTTCATCTCCTCCAGAAATGAAAGCTCTTTTTCACAGTGAGGACATCCTCTTCCGTAGAAGATACATAGGTCCAGTTCTCCGGACTCACCAGGATCCCTTGGATCAGGAGCATCAGAATTGCAGCCAAAAGACAACATGCTGATTATGATAAACAGCATCAATAAAAGTCCATAATAGGATTTTGAGGTCATAATAATCACTTAAATCATTCTATATTTAAATTTTATTGTTCATTTGAAACGGATAAAAGCTATAAATCAATGTCCGCAGCTGCTTTCCAACTCATCAAGCATATCCTTGCTGTCAATTACATCTTTCAGTGTCAAACATTCTCCTGTCTTAACCTTTATATTGTATGATTCAAATACAGCAATTGCTTTTGAGCCCATGTCCAGGGCAAAAACAATATCTGGCTTCTGCTCAGCGATGACCTCTGCAGGCTTTCCATGGCCTCCAAAATGCTCACTGGTGTTCTTTATGAAACTGATCTCTTTTGTCTCAGAATCAAATATGGCAAAGAATGGCGCCCTGCCGAAGTGGGGGCTTATCTCTGCCTCTTCATTATCCTGCATTATAGGTATTGCTATCCTCATGTTATCCTCTTGTCATCATTGCGCCGCAATCAGGGCACTTCATCTGAGCGCATGGAATACCTCTTTTCTTTGGGACTCTTGCTTTGCAGACAGGGCATATGCATTTTGTGGGCGGCCCGCCTGCACGCCTTCCAAGTCCTGGTCTTGCCATCTTGAATACACCTCCCTGAATCCTTATTGACTTTCCATTCACCAGGGCATCTGCTGTCTTCTTCCTTGCAGATACAATAAGCCTGTGGAATGTAGGCTGTGAAACATTCATCTTCTTTGCTGCTTCAGACTGATCCATCCCTTCATAGTCCTTGAGCCTCAATGCCTCAATCTCATCAAATGAGAGGATGGTCTGCTCAAGCTGTGCTATAGGAACCCCTGCAGGCTTGAAATAGGTTATTTCAGGCTGATTGAATATCCTCCTTCTGAGTCTTGGTCTTGGCATTATCCCAGCAGATCATTCTTCACTCTTTTCTGCTTCCTCCACTGCTTCTTTTACTGTCTTTCCTTCAACAATCTTTGTCTTGACCTTCTTTGAGTCAAGCATTTCCTGCATGTTTCCGCCGATGTTTCCGCTTATCACCATATCCACTTCTTCATTGATCAGCATCTGTGCAACACTGAATCCTGCTCCGCCCCCAACAGTAAATGGGTTCTTTATCTCTTTCACGAGCTTCTTGTCCTCAAAGATAAGGTAATAAGGAGCTCTTCCGCTCACAGCACTTACATTTGAGGTCTCTTCTTTTCCTTCTGATGCTACAGCTATCTTCATTTTTCCACCTCCTGGGATCTGATCTGTTTCCTGAGCACTTGATTATCAATGATATTTACAGCTATTCCCTGGATTATTGCTGTCAGCCCGATGACAACTGTCAGGACAACAGTATAAACCAGTCCAAAATAGAATATCATCATTGGTAAGAGGGCTGGCTTTACTGCCCTGCCATAAAGGAATGTAGCAAGGAAGCCATTGCTGACTCCATGCTTCTGCATGTCATTCATCAAAGGATACCACATGAATATAGGTCCTGTTGATATAATGCCTGCGATGAGGGAAAGGAGATATCCTTTTGCTCCTGCCTCCCTCCCAAAGTACTTGAGAAGCTTTTTTGGCCTCACAAAATAGTTTATTGCAGCAAGCAGTACGAAAATAAGCGCAAATATGGGGATTATCTTTATTATTATGCTGAGAAAAAAATCAATGATATCCCTTGCAGATTCAGGCTTTATCACTGCCGCAATCAGGTAGATCAATAAACATATTCCAAGGAAATACCATCCTGACTTGCTTGTCTCTTCCTTGGTCTTTTTCTTCTTCTCAGGCTTGTTAACCTCTTTTGGTTTTATGAAATCTTCTTTCTTTCTCATAAGACACTCATGAATGCAACTGTTATGAATGCAGCTATTATCGCAAATATGAAAGCAAAAGCATTCCTTATTGCTGTGAATCTCTTTCCGAGAAGCATTGCTTCAGCAGGAATCTGCACAACCCCCACTGTCACCCATGCTATGAGGAATGCTGTGACAGCCACAAGGCTGACACCCTGGTCAAGGAACTCTCCTCCAAGAACATAGCTTGTCACTGGATTGCCTGCAAGAAGACTGCCAAGCGCTGATCCTATAACTGAATTCAGCACAGGGCTCAGCCTGAACACCTCAGCATAGACCTGCTTTGGTATCAGCGTGTTTGCTATGCTTACAAGCAGTATTGCTCCAAGGAGTATAGGAAGTGTCTTGTATAATTGTTTTCCTGCCTTGTAGACAGATTCCCTTATCCTCTGCTTGTCTGCCATTATTTCCAGCTTTTATCTCCGTGATTAGTTCAGATCTTACTTCAGCTCTTCCAGCCTTTTCTTTATAGAGTCCTTTTCTTCTTTTAAAGCTTTTTCCTCTTCATCTATTGCTCTAGCCTCCTGCTCAAGCATATGCTTTTCCTGGTCCTTTGTAGGCTCTGCATATGCTGGTTCTGAGGGGTATGCAGACTCTGCTGGCTGCCATGCTCTCCTTCCAAAGCCTCTGCAAAAACCTCTGCTCCTATTGAATCCGGGGCCTAATCTCCTTCCAAAATCAGGGTTCATATATCCAGGTCCATTATAACCTGAACAAAAACCCCTTGCTATTCCAGTTCTTGAGCCCTGACCCATTGGTCCTGTCCTGTCTCCTTGCGGCATTTTCGCACCTCCGAACCTCTTTGGTTCGTTTGCCTATTATGAATATATATTCATAACTAATATATAAATCTTTCTATTCTTTAGTTTATTCTTTAGTGATCGCAGAAGCAAGCAGACTGTTCAGTCCTCATCATCAGGTCTGCTATATGCCTTCTCAGGATAGAATATGCCAACTATTGCCTGCGCAACCCTCATTACAAGCTCAAGAAGCACTACAAAAGCAAGATAATAGAACAGCTGTTTCCATAGCATAGGGATTGCCTTGGCTGTCTCAAGAGCATTTTCAAGAGAGAAGAATGACATATCAACAAGGAATATGCCCAGGAGAGCAAAGGGTATCATCTTGGCAAGATCCTGTGAGAGCTTTTCATTGTAATATGCAGATATCCTGACAGCAGCTACAAGAGCCACTGCTGTGAGAAGGACAATCTGTGGAGTGTGAGTCTCTGACATAAGGGTGAGAAGAGCAGTGAGCACAATCACCCACACTATGACAAGCACAGGTGTAAGCAGTATATTCTCTATAGTGTAAAGACCCACAAGCGCAATATGCTTTATGTGACCTGAGAGTTTCTCTGAATGCTTATGCAGATCCAGCTTAAGTATATCCCTCCTTGCAAGAAGCCTGTAGAACTTGAAGATGAAGATAGAATAAACCAGCACTCCTGCGATGAAAAGCACAAGAGGGAATACAGCATCAGCATATCCTGATAATGAGAAATCCCTTATGAGCTCTTTCGGGAACAGGCCTGATGATGCTTCTGTGAATGATGTTATATTGAATGGAGCCATATTGCCTCTTTTTCTCTATACTTTTCTCTATGCTCTACTATGCACCAATGCATCAGCTGTCTATTTAAATGTTTCTTTGACATACAATGAAAGCTTTCTGCGACAATACCTAAACATTTAAATATAAGTATTTTATTAAGTAAGTAAATTAGTAAATAAACTAATATTAATATAAGTAATAAAATAAGTATAGATTACATGCAGACTATTATAAGAGGCATGCAGGGACTATGATGAGCGACTCAAAAGGACCAGAGATAAGGAGAAAGCTCTACAGAAGAGGCTCATCATTTGAGACCACGATTCCCATGCCCCTGCTTTTCTCGCTTGACATGTCAAAAAAGCATAATGTGATATTCAGGCACGACGTGAAGTCCAAAAGATGGTATATAGAATTTGAGGAAGCAGAGCCAGTCAAGGGGAAAAAGAGCAACAAGGGATCAGGGAAACAGCGCAAGAAAAAAGCATAAGCAAAAAAGGTGATATAATGGATCTTGTGTTCCACGGAGCAGCAAAAGAGGTAGGAAGGAGCTGTGTAGAAGTAATAACAAAATCAAAGAACAGGTACCTGCTTGATGCAGGCATAAAGTTCGGCCAGCACGGCACTGAGGTCCCTTCTCCTATGAAGGATCCAGAGAGCATAAAGGCAGCCTTCATAAGCCATGCCCATCTTGACCATACAGGATTCCTTCCCACCCTGGATGCAATGGGAATGAGATGCCCAATATTTGCGACAGCTCCTACAAAAGCCACTACAAGGATGCTTCTGAAAGATGCCTTCAAGATAGGGCACTTGAAGCATGAACAC
>WJJV01000004.1 GCA_014729495.1 Candidatus Woesearchaeota archaeon | reverse complement strand
GCTGCTCCGCTTGATTTTGTTCTTGAGCCTCTTGCGAGGTTTGATGTTGCAGGCACTTATGCGCGGTTTGGTTTTATCATTGATGCGTTGATCTATTTTATGATTCTTTTGGGTGCTGCTGAGGTTGCTTTGAGGAAGCAGTTCGCTTCAAAGAGCCAGCAGGGCGCCAAGGCTATTGTGATTGGTGTTGGTTTTGCGCTTGCAATCTCTGTGATGTTCTGGGAGTGGAGATCAGGTTTCAGGCTTGCGAGCATATGGCCTCTTGCTCTTATCATGATCTTCTTTGCAATAGGCCTTGTATTCTATAATTTCATCAAGGCTGGAGCAGGCGCATGCCAGAAAGCTTTGGGCCTGCTCACTTTCGCATTCCTTTTCTTCTTTTTCCAGAGCCTTGTTCCTGGAGCTGCTGCATGGTTCGCAAGAAGCCCGAATGCTTATCTTAGATTATTATGGTCAATAGCAATAATCATCGCCATATTCTGCATCATATGGGGCATAGTTGAGCTCATAAGATGCCTGGGCATAGGAGGAGGACAAGGGCCATCACCCACTCCAGGACCACAGCCAGGCCCCCAACCCGGTCCACAACCAAGACCCCAACCCAGCCCACGACCTCAACCTGGCCCACAGCCAGGACCAGGACCTCAACCCAGCCCTCAGCCAGAACCTCAAGGAGGGGATGAAGGCCAGCCTTTCTGGCCAGTCATAGATTCTGTTGATGATTCAGTCAGTCTTGAAGGACATATTGAGGTGAGGGAAAGATGATTCCATTGATTGTATCAATCAGTAACTCAAAGGAGGTTTATGATAATGCCAGATGAACAGCTGAAAAATAAGAAAGAGACCTACTATGCACTCATCAGCGGACAGGTGCTTGGCTACCAGGGCAAAGAATACACAAGAGGGATTGATGGAGCATATGCTTTTCTTGCAGTGCATGTCATTGATGAGAATCATCCAGATGGCGTTGTTTATGACATAACAAAACAAGGAATCTCAGATTTGGACAAGGATTTTCCTGATATAGCTGCTGTTGTGAGAGAGTTTGCTTCAAGATTCAAGCCTCAGAAGACAGAACATGGGGGCTTCTTTGTGTTCAAGGGCATTCCAATAGGCACATGGTGTTATATAGTCAAGGCAAAGGTTGATGAAAAGTCAGACTTTCTTGATCACAGGAATGAGATGGGCAACGATGGTCTGGGAGGCCGTGAACGGATCAAGGGAGATGATCTCAAGAAGAATCCTGAAAGGCATGCTGTTATTATCCCTTATGAGGACAAGGAGTTTGATGATTACATAGCAGACCCTGCAAAGGCACCACCATGGAAGCCTGGTATGTTCAAGCCTGGGCTGAGGCGTATAAAAACAAGAGGAGATAAAGAGAGATAATGAGAAAGGTACTTATAGTAGGATTCTGCGGAATCAGGAACCAGAACACTTTAGGCTCATGCACAGCAATGTCCATCACTTCAGTAATCGAGTATATCAGGAACAGGACAAATGGATGGTACACAAAGTCAGAAAAAGCAGGGAAATGGTTATCTCCAAGATATGTCTACTTCAACATAAGAGAATTCATTGAAGAAGATTATACTCATACTCCTGATGAAAGGATTGCAGGAATTGCTCCAGTGTATACCAATAAATGCCCTCACCATTCTCCTTACATCAGGGACATGGATACAGGAGGACACTCTCTTTCTATAAAGGATGCTCTTGTCAATTATGGAGCATGCAAAGAGGATACAGTGCAATATCATGATGATGCTACAAAATGCGTGAACCCATTTCAAGGATTTGAAGACACTGGAAGAAGAGACGGCCACTTCAAGGAGGAATGGGCCTTGCAACCAGATCCGAATGCATATGAAGAAGGCAATTCTATATTCAGGGAAGTTGTAGATAATGTAGAATTGCATCCTGTAAGCAGACTTGATATCCCTAACCTGATTGTCAGGGATGAGCTTCCTGTCTGCATAGGAATATTCACTCCAGCAGACTTTACCAGCCAGGGATTCACATACTATCAGAGAGATGCCATCACTCGCACCATCGGAGGCCACCAGGTTGTTATAGTTGGATATGATGACAATTATCCTGACCCGCGCACAGGTAAGAGAGTGAGAGCCTACATGATAAGGAACAGCTGGGGCGATGCATGGGGAAACAAGGGATACTGCTGGATAGAGGAAGAGACCCTCAAGAAGATAATAGAGCCAAATGCTGTCATAATAACTCCGAGGCAAAGATTCAAGCCATGGCCTGGCAAAGATCCCGCTCCGCCTGAACCAATACCTCCTGGATCAGGAGATGATGAGACAGATGAGGATGAAACGGATGAGGATTCTGAAGAGCCTGACAGGTCAGGAGAGTTCCAGTACAGATGGTACACATTTGACAATGCAAGAATATACAATTACTGCAGGCAGAATCACATACTTCCTGGCAGGGATCAGGCTGATCTGATAAAGGAAGGCTATGAGAACAGGGACACAAGATTCTCTGATGGTACTTTTGATCCTGCAAGATTCTCAGGCAGGCTGATAGCTCTTGCAGCAGCATACTCTGGCCATAATTACTGGGTCTGGTGCTATTGGGATCCAGAAAGCAGAAGCCCTGTCTATACAAACTATGGAGAAGGCCAGGAAACTGAAGGAGATGAAGGTGTATCAGATGAGGACATAAGGAGCATCCCAAAGAATCTGAAAGAGCTTGATAGTAAGAGGAAGAAGATAATCAAGGCACTCTCAGATCCTGATCTAAGGTTCGATCCCCATCAGAAGCTGCACTTCCATGATAAGGAGAGTGTTAAATTATTCAATAATCTAGGGAAGCTTATAGGCGGGCTTTTGGTCGCTAATAATATAATTGCTCAGAATCTCAAGGCTGCGCAGTCAAAGTTCCAGGAGAATCCTGAGTTTGCTTCAGCTCTCTCTGATTATGCAAAGCATCTGCAGAAGAACTTCAAGGATATAATGTATATAGCAGAGATACTGAAGCCGATCTCAGATGCATATGAGTCAGGTGACCAGGACAAGATAGACCAGCTTGAAGCTGACTGGGATCCTAAGAAGATCAATGAATCCCTTGAGCGGATAGAGACAAGCTATCCTGATGACTCAGAACATCTTGAAAGACTTGGTAAAATAATAAAGAAGCTGTCAGAAAAAGAATGATCACTTCCTGGATTTGTGCCTTCCCCGAACCTCTACCTTCTGCAGTCTTTCAAGAACTGCTGTTCCATTGAGCGCATTCTCTGTGTAGGCCTTGACTGCATTTGAGAAGCAGTCATCAGATATTGTGTGATGCTTTGACTCAAGGGCCTGCCTGAGCAGATGGATATCAACTGCTTTGTCCTCTATCTTCTCAGAAACAAAGCTAAGGCCGAAGTCAATGAGATTTATCTTGTTTGTCTCCTTTGCAAGAATCATGTTGGATGTAGTAAGATCTCCGTGGATTATATCCTTATTGTGCAGTTGTGCAATCCTCTTTCCTATCTCTCTGCTGAACTCAGCATGCTTCTCATGCAGGACATCCCTTATCAGGCTTCCTTCAATCATGTCCATCCTTATCTCCATATTCTTGTCATCAAAATCAGATATCCTTGGAGAAGGAAAATTAGCAGCTGCAAGCTTCTCAAGTATCCTGGACTCTCTCCTTGTCCTCTGCTTCCTCAGCAGATTATCAATAAGAGGATGCCTGTATTCCTTCTGGAATCTCTGCTTGATTATATCTTCCCTGTCCTGGAACAGCTTTGCTTCTGCTCCCTGAGCTATTTTTTGCATCTTATACAGGATATTAGCTGGCCCTTTTTAAATGTTTTTGAGGATATGTCTGCGTGCCTGACCACAAAAAAAGTAAGGCATATAAAAAAGGACAAACCCCCAAAATATTTATATAAACCAAAACTCTATAGATGCCTATGGAGCTCAGGAGGTGGATAAGCAGCATAATAATCGCACTTATTATACTTCTTTTAACATTCATTACTACCATAGCAAGACTTCTCACAGACTACTGGTGGTTTGACGCTCTCGGCTTCAGGACAATATTTATGGTCAGCCTGAAGGCAAAATTGACGTTATTTGCTGTGATAGCTGCTCTTTTCTTTATATTCATGGCAGTCAATCTCTGGATCACTGGATCCAAGACCAGCATTAAGCTGAAGCTGGGTGTGAGTGCAGTGCTGGCATTGTTTGTGGGCCTTATGGGGCATAATCACTGGTTCAGACTGCTGCAATACCAGTACCAGTCAGGATTCGGCATACAGGATCCTGTGTTCATGAAGGACATCGCATTCTACGTATTTTCTCTGCCATTCTTCAATGCTGTGTGGGGCATCGCATTCTGGTGCATCATCCTTACAATATTGGTTGTGGCTGCAGACTATCTGAGAAGCAGCCTGACAAGACTTGCGGGAATTAATAGGATGCATGCTGAGCAGCCTCAGCCTGTGCAGATGCCAAAGCTGGGAAAAAAGCCTGTCACGCACCTGGGTATTCTGGGAGCTCTTGCTTTCATTATGGTAGCGATAAGGCACCACCTCTCAAAATTCTCAATAATGTATTCAGAAAAAGGCATAGTGGTCGGTGCTGGCTACACTGATGTGGCTGTAGTGCTTCCTGCCATAAAGATAATGATAGTTCTTGCTCTCATTGTAGCAGTTATTTTCGCGCTATGGGCTTTTCTGGCCAAGAAAATGAGTAAAAGGCATATTCTCATGATTGCAATAGGAGGGTACATCGCGATATTCTTTATAGGGATGTCTGTTATACCTGGAATAGTGCAGTCACTTAAGGTATCCCCTAATGAGATCAATCTTGAGACACCATACATAGAGAGGAATATCAAGTTTACAAGGATGGCTTATGGGATAGATGATATAGAAAACAAGGATTTTGAGGTGCAGCCTATAGATAAGAGCATACTTAAAGAGGCATCGTCAACACTGGATAATGTCAGGCTGCTTGACTGGCGCCCTTTGACTCAGACATATAAGCAGACACAGGAGATTCGATTGTATTATGATCTTGCAGGAATTGACATAGACAGATATAATATCAGCGGGGAATATACTGAAGTCATGCTGTCGCCGAGAGAGCTGAACCAGAATAAGATAGCTTCTAATGCAAAGACCTGGGTAAACCTCCATATGATATACACTCACGGCTATGGCATTGTCATGAGTCCGGTGAATGATGTGACTGAAGCAGGTCTGCCGGAATACCTGATAAAAGATATCCCTCCTGTATACTCTGTTGAGGATGAGAACCTCATGATAGACAAGCCCCAGATATACTATGGGGAGCAGTCCAATACTTTTGTCCTCGTGAACACAGATACAAAAGAGTTTGATTACCCTAAAGGCAACACCAATGAGTATATGCAGTATGATGGTGATGGTGGGGTGGTGCTTGACAGCTTTTTCAAGAAGCTGATGATGGCTGTAAGATTCACTGATATAAAGATACTGCTTTCATCAGATGTTAAGCCTCAGAGCAAGATACTTTTCAAGAGAAGCATAAAGGACAGAATAAATAAAGTGATGCCGTTCCTTATGCTTGATAATGACCCTTATCTTGTGATAGATCAGGGAAGAATGCACTGGATACAGGATGCTTATACAGTCACCTCAAGATACCCTTACTCCGAGAAGGCAGACACTACAGGGATGAACTATATAAGGAATTCAGTGAAGGTAGTTGTAGACGCTTACGACGGTTCTGTCACATACTATGTTATTGATGAATCCGACCCTATAGTAAAGACTTATGCAAGGATATTCCCGAATCAATTCGCAAAATTCAGTTCCATGCCTGAAGGGCTCAAGAAGCACGTAAGATACCCTGAAGGCCTGTTCTCAATACAGGCAGAAATGTATCAGACATATCACATGGAGGATCCGGTGGTATTCTACAACAAGGAGGATGCATGGGAAATACCCAACGAGATATACGGCACAGGACAGCAGGTCCAGATGGAACCCTATTACATCATAATAAATCTGCCTGAAGAGGAAGAGCCTGAGTTCATACTCATGACCCCATTCACTCCGATCAGGAAAGATAATATGATAGCATGGATGGCTGCAAGGTCTGATGGAAAGAATTATGGAAAACTGCTTGTCTACAAGTTCCCGAAGGACAAGCTCGTGTATGGTCCGTCCCAGATAGAGGCTAAATTTGATCAGGACTCTGAGATATCACAGCAGCTCACTCTATGGTCGCAAAGGGGATCCAGGGTAACAAGAGGGAACCTTCTTGTCATACCTATAGATGAGAGTGTCCTTTATATAGAGCCGCTGTATCTCCAGGCTGAGCAGGGAGAGATTCCAGAAATGAAGAGGGTTCTTGTATCAGACGGCGAAAAAGTTGTCATGGAAGAGACACTCGACATAGCATTAGAAGCATTGTTCGGCAGAGCAGAGGTTGATACTGGAGAGAAAGGAAGGACACAGGAAGAGCTCATACAGGAAGCTGACAGGTATTATGATAATATACTTGAATCCATGGGAAATGACTGGCAGGCATTTGGGGAGAATTTTGATAAATTAGGGGAAGTTCTGAAAGAGCTGAAAGGATAGCTGGTTTTAATCTATGGTCATAACCACCTTATTCTGTTTTGTGACCTGATAAATTCTTATATGAATTATTACCTTTAAAGACTCCTCATTTTGGTTTCAGTATATGCAGCGGAACATCTCCCTTTAAATATTCTTCAGTTCCATTGAAGACTTCAACTATCCTGAAGAACTCCTTCAATGCCTTGTCCAGGTCATCCTCAGAAGGCATATAGAATGTTAACTCCCTGTTCTCAAAGGAATTCTTTCTCCATTCCTCAAGTTCTCTGTCTGTAAAAAGCCCTTTGTCATGCAGTGATTTGATCAGTGTCCAGACATCCTTCAGTGTAGCGCAGTCTTTCTCTGTATCATAAACTGCAATATACAGGTCCCGCGCTGTCCATGTGTAGAAGCTTTCACCATCTCTTTTCTCCCTGTATTTCTCAATAACCTTGACCGGATCTATCTTCTCTCCTTTGCGCCTTATATAGGTTCTTGGGAGAAAATAACCGTTGGGCTCAAGCATCTTTGAGACATTCTTAAGGAGTTCTCTAAGATCTTTCTTGCAAACAATATTCAGCACATTGTCCGCCAGTATTATATCAAACTTCTCATCCAATACTGTGCTGAGCCAGTCGCCTTCAATGAATCTTTCCTGTGGCATGTTCTCCACTTCATCAGACAGATGCTCATAATTGTATCTCTTGAAGTCAATCAGGGTAACCGGGATTCCAAGCTCTCCAAGAAGATTCCTGTACTCTGATGTTGAGCCAAGGATAAGCACCTTTGCATCCTCTCCTTTCTCAAGAATCTTCTGCCTGATCTTCTCCAGCTCAGAAGGTCCGGGCCTGGCTGGGCCTATAAAATACTTCCAGTGATGCACAAACTCCTCACTCCAGTCTTTTGGCATTGCTTGCCCCCTCTTGATAAATCTATTTTAGTTTCAGCACATAGATTGGATGTCTCCTCTTAAGGAATGCTTCGGTTCCATATCCTATATCATCAATATCCACTATTCCTGATGCCACGTCCTCAAACCACTCTTTCAATGGGATGAAGAACCTGAAATCCCTATCCTTGTATGACATCCTTGTGAACATGTCCAGTTGTGATTCTGTTATGATTCCTCTGTCATGAAGGTCTTTTGCAGCTTTCCAGACATCACCTATCACAGCATAATCCTTGTCAAAATCATACACAGCAAGGTGCAGTCTTATTGTGACAAATGAATAGAACTCTTCTGGCGGAAGATTCTCATATCCTTTAACAGCCTCTTCTGGTGTGTATCTCTCGCCTTTCTCTCTTACATCTGTCCTGAGCATGAGCCTTCCTTCTGGCTTGAGCATCTTTGAGCAGTTTCTCAGCAGTCTTTCTGCATCCTCTTTTGGGATTACATTAATCACATTATCTCCAAGTATGAAATCAAATCTCTCATCAAGGACTGTGTCAGTCCATGAGCCCTCAGCAAAATTGTCTTTTTCCTTGACATCCTTGCTTAGGTAATCATAATTATACCTGCTGAAATCAAGGCATATGACCTCAGCCCCAAGCTCACTGCAGAGATTCCTGAACTCAATAGTTGAGCCCAGAATAAGGACTTTTGGCTTCTCCTCGCCTTTTCTCTCAGATATCTTTTTCCTGAAGAACTCCAGCTCTGACTCTGAAGGCCTTGCAGGAGGCAGATAATGCTTCCAGTAATGCACGAATCTGTCCTTATCCCAACCTGTCATATATAAAGGAATTCAAGCGTTATATTTAAATATGCCCCCTAATTCCAAGGCCTTACAGCCCCGTAGTCTAGCGGTCAAGGATATTCGGCTCTGGACCGGATGACCACGGTTCGAAATGGTCTGGGATGAAAAAGTTCCCTGCCACGCACTTCCGTGCGGGGCTTCTATATTCACTATTCATTCACAATGCACAGAGTCCAGAAGCTCCTGAGCAATTACGGCTATTGCTCG
>WJJV01000015.1 GCA_014729495.1 Candidatus Woesearchaeota archaeon | reverse complement strand
TTCCAAGTGCCTGCCAGAGTACGATGCTTGTCTCAGGGACAGGCTGCTAAACTGCGCCTATACATTCCGCTTTAACGAGGACTTTCCTGGCCTGGTATCCGTAATCAAGGATGCTTCGCCGGATGTTCTAGAGGAATGGGCCAGCCAGGAATTGCCTGTCTGATACACAAAGAAAAAAGCCTCCCACCACACATCAATCCTCCCTGATGTCGGCTTTTTTTCTTTCTATTTATTTTCTATATAGAAAGTAAATAATATATCATATGCAGGCAGGGATGAAAACTTATTGACGCTAATAAGAAACATTTTTAAACTCTATGAGCACTTTATTTGGTGATGGATATCAGATTCTCAGGAAAGAGTATCGAACTCAAGAAAGAGTTGAACTCTCTTGATAGTTTTGTTATCAATTTTACAGATATTCTTAATAAGCTGGACATAAACTATGTTGTAGTATCTGGCTATGTCTCTATTCTCTTTGGAAGAAGCAGAAACTCAGAGGACATTGACCTGATTATTGAGGAGATGGATATTGATAAATTTACTGAATTATGGAATGCTTTATGTAAAGACTTTGAGTGCATCATAACTGACAGTATCAAAGATGCTTATAATTCTTACCTCTGCAATAAGAATGCGATAAGATTTTCCTTTAAGGGGGAATTTATACCTAATATGGAAGTTAAATTTCCTTTCACAGAACTTGATAAATGGGTTCTTGATAATAAGATCAAGGTGGCATTAAACAAAAAATCTTTCTATATTTCTCCAATTGAGCTTCAGATATCATATAAGCTGTTTTTAGGGAGCGAGAAGGATATTGAAGACGCAAGATTTCTTTACAAGTTATTCTTTGAAAGGCTTGATCTTGACCTGCTTGATAAATTCAACCAAAAGCTTAAAATAAGAGATAATCTTCTGAGGTATCTAGAATGAAACTTCCTGACATAGATCTTGATCAGCTTAAGGAGCAGAAAAAGAGGAATTTTCTGGACAGGCTTGATTTTATAGATAAATATGCTGAGTGGATAAAGAAAAAGAATAACAAGAAATGGAGTTCTGAGCAAAAGAAAATTATTGATCATCCCACATAATTCATCCTTTTCTTCATCTGCTGCTCTGAGACATTCTTGCTCTGCTGGAGTATGCCCTTGAGCTTTGACTCAAACTTCTCAGCCTCTTTCATCAATGGCCCTGTGGGTATCTCAAGACCCAGCAGCTTGTCGATTATGCCTATCACCCTTGCAGAAGCCTTTGAGTCAGGCATTGCAGAATGCGTCTCTGCGAACACGCATGTAAGAGGAAGCTTTTCAGTGTCAAGAAGCAGGGCTCCTGTTACTCCCAGTATGATACCCTCTTTCAGGGGCTTTATGCTGTTCTTCTGGAATATCTTCTTGTGCTTCTCTAGGTTTGTGTAATAGAATGAAGTCATCTTTTCATCCTCCTGCATAGGGCTTGCCACCCCTTCCAGGCTTATGACGCTCTTTGCATTGAGCTGCTTTGCCATCTTTGTGATGACATCAGAGAGCTGCCACTCAATGCCCTGCACTGTCGTGACAATATGGATTATGACTATATTGTGCTTCTTGTCATAGAATACTCCGATCGGCTGCATGACCTCTCCGCCGTGTATTGCGATCATCGCAGGTATGTCATCGCACTTTATAGTGCCTATTGGCTCTGCCTTCAATTGCTCAATGAGAAATTCAGTAGTTATCGTCCCTACAAGACCGAATCCAGGAAATCCTTCGATTATCACCGGATTCTTAGGTTTTTTCTTAAGTATAAGCTCCATGATTCCACCTCTTTTGAGAATATTAATTGCAATTCATATATAAATTTTTGGATAAATTATTTAAAACAATCCCATAACATGATGCATATGGGAGCAAAAGAGATCAGGGAATATCTCAGATCAAAAGCAGACAGGAAAAGGGCTGAAAAAGAAAAGAAGTATCTCAAGACCTCGCTGAAGCTGTACGGCGCAGGCATACCCGCATCAAGGGCAGCTGCAAAGCTGGGAACAGAAAAGGATATCGGACAGCTATGGGACTCTGGAGTCTTTGAAGAGATGGCTGCTGCTCTTTTCATGATAAAACCAGAGCTGAAGAACTGGAATCTTCTGAGATCAATGTTCAAGGACATTGACAACTGGGCTCTGGGTGACTGGGCGTGCTCAATACTTGCTGACATCCTTGCAGAGCATCCGGAAAAATACAATGATCTGATTAAATGGACTAAGTCAAGTAATCCCTGGCTTAGAAGAGCAGCTGCTGTGACCCTGGCCATAGGAGTTAAGCGAGGGGTCAAAATCCCCTTAAACAAGCAGCTTCAGATTTCAGACAAGCTGATGCTTGACAAGGATTACTTTGTCCAGATGGGTGTGGGCTGGATGCTCAGGGACCTTGCATTGAGATATGAGGACTGCATTCTTCGCAGACTTAAGAAGTGGAAAGGCAAAGCTTCGCAGGTCATAATAAGAAGAGCAGTTGAAAGGGTCAGCAGGAAAAGACGTTCTGAGTTTGTTGGAAGATAGAATAGTGACCCTTATTGATTTCATTCTTTGCAACCTAATCCTTGCCTCGCCCTAAGTCGCACAATTTCTCAATATGGGCGAGGTGGCGTAGATTGTTGGACTCTGCACATGCGATAATTTCTTAAGGCAGCAGCAACATAACTTTTTGAGGCAACAACAATGGATGAATACTGAGTGTAGAGGAAAAATCCGCTACGCAAGTCCGGATTTTTCCTTTACGAACAGGGCAGATTGAGCAAAGCGAAATCTGACCGTGTATGAATCCATTATTGTTGTTGCCGACATTAATTTATCAACCTATCCAATGTTGTTGCTACAGTAAAGACAGTTAAATCTCCCTGACCATGTATGAGTTCTGAGTTGTTGTTACAAATGCGAAGCTTTTGTAACTAAGAAAACGAGAAATCAATCTGATTTCTCTAGTTCAGAATTCTTCACTATGTTCAGAATTCATGAACAATCTCTGATTTTCTGTTGCTGCCGTTAATACCTTAAACTTTCCCAAAACTCCTCAATCATTCTTTTTCCAACCAAAATTATAAATACTTCTTATGATTACATGGCCTTATGGAATATAAGAAAGCTACTCCAGCCCTTGTTCTGGGCTTGATCAGCATTCCTCTTGCGATCATACCACTGCTTGGCCTGCCTGCAGCAATAGGAGGCATATCATTGAGCATACTGAGGATGGAGAATCATAAGAAGAATGCCATGCTGGGACTTATATTATCCATCATTGGCCTTGTGCTTGGAGGGCTGAATGCTGTCTTCGGAGTTTTCTTTGCATCAACAGGACAGTATGGTTTCATAAACACACAGGCTATATTATCATCTATTCTCTGAGACAATAAAAGAAATATATTCATTCATCTGCTCATACTATTGAAGCGATGGTGAATGCGACAGCAAAGCAGTTTATAGAGCCTACAATGAAGTCCATTGTAAGAAGTTTCTTAGGATATGTTGTCATGAGCTTCATGTCAGCGAACCTGGGAATTATCTTTATTCCCATCAGTATAAGCCCGAACAGGAACCCATTGACCATTATTCCTCCAGGGAATGAAGGATATACCATATAATATACAAAAGCGAATATTATGCTGGGTATGAGCATGCCCAGAAAGTACATCTCTGCATAGAACTGTCTCATGTTCTTCCACTTGCTGACTGCCTTTGATTTCTTTGATTCTTTATTGAATATCTTCTTGGAATAAGTGTTCATATAAAGTATGCCTCCTAGAACAAACCAGACAATTGAAGCAATGATTGCAGCCAATATCACTCTTGTGACCATGAAACACCTCCTTGAATAATAATATATTGTTTATTAAGCTAAATAATCTCCTTATTTTATAAAGTTTATTGATTTTAAATGCCTGAAAACCATGTTTCAGATGATATCCATATACAAAGCTTTAAATATGACTATAATCTCCTACAGACAGGGGTGAATATGGCTGATTACAAGAGCACAAAGGAGATAAAGGTTTCTGACAAGATTGTGGACCAGGTCATAGGCCAGGAAGATGCTGTCAAGGTTATAAGGAAAGCGTCCATGCAGAGGCGTCATGTGCTTCTCATAGGCGAGCCTGGAACAGGAAAGTCAATGCTCGGACTTGCTCTTGCAGAGCTTCTTCCCAAAGAGAAGCTTGTAGATGTCCTGTCATTCCCTAATCCTAATGATGAGAACCAGCCCCTGATGAGAGTGGTTCCTGCTGGTGAAGGAAGATCTTTCATAAGCAAGGCAAAGACGCAGGGCGAGGGAGTGTTCAAGAATCAGAATATAATACTATTCATACTTGTGGTGCTTGCCATGATAGCTCCATGGTGGGTTAGGCACGAGTACCTCAAGGACGGAGCAACTGCAGCAAGCATTATGTTCTCTGCTTTCTTTCTCGGAGGCATGGTGTTCCTCGCAGCATTCGTGCTTTTCATGAATCTCGGCAAGAGGTTCGGAGAGAAGGCAAGCGTGCCAAAGCTCATAGTGGATAATTACAAGAGAAAGCAGGTGCCTTTCTTTGACGCTACTGGAGCTCATGCAGGAGCTCTTCTCGGTGATGTGCTTCATGACCCTTTCCAGTCAGGAGGACTCGGCACTCCTTCGCATGAGAGGGTTGTTGCAGGAATGATACACAAGGCAAACATGGGAGTGCTTTTCATTGATGAGATTGCCACGCTCCAGTCCCATACACAGCAGGAGCTTCTGACCTCGCTTCAGGAAGGAAAATACTCAATAACAGGACAGTCAGAGAGGTCAGCAGGAGCAATGGTGAGGACAGAGCCTGCTCCGTGCAACTTTGTGCTTGTCGCTGCTGGAAACTATGAGACACTAAAGAACATGCACCCTGCCCTGAGGTCAAGGATAAGAGGATATGGATATGAGGTCTACATGAAAGAGACCATGAAGGACACAGAAGAGAACAGGCATAAGATAGCTGTGTTTGTTGCACAGGAAGTGAACAAGGACAGGAAGATACCCCATTTCTCAAAGTCAGCAGTTGATGCGATAATAGAAGAGGCCAGAAGAAGGGCCAACAGGAAAGGCCATCTCACACTCAGGCTAAGGGAGCTGGGAGGCATAGTTAGGGCTGCTGGCGATCTTGCAAATGAGCAGAAATCAAAGCTTGTTGAGAAGAATCATGTCATAGATGCAAAGAAGGTTGCCAGGACTCTTGAGCAGCAGATGGCTGACAAGTACATAGAGAGGAAGAAGGAATACAGGATAATAGTCACAGAAGGAAAGAGAGTAGGCAGGGTCAATGGCCTTGCTGTCATAGGAGGGGAGACAGCGATCTACTCTGGAATAATACTGCCTATTGAGAGCCAGGTGACTTCAGGAGGAAAGCAGAAGGAGATTGTGGCCACTGGAAAGCTCGGAGAGATAGCCAAAGAGGCTATCAAGAATGTGTCTGCAATAGTCAAGAGATACTTTGGTGAGGACATAAAGAAGTATGACCTCTATGTGCAGTTCCTCCAGACCTATGAAGGTGTTGAGGGTGATTCAGCATCAATAGCAGTAGCCACATCAATAATATCTGCGCTCAAGAAGATACCTATAAGGCAGGATGTTGCCATGACAGGATCATTGTCTGTGAGAGGAGACGTGCTTCCGATTGGAGGAGTATCTGCAAAGATAGAGGCAGCTATTGAGGCTGGCCTGAAGAAGGTCATAGTGCCCCAGTCAAACATGGATGACATTGTGATAGATGCTGAAAAGCTCAAGAAGATAGATATTGTGCCTGTCAAGGACATAAGGGAAGTCCTGAAAGAGGCTCTTGACTGGAAAGGCAAGCAGAGCATTCTTAAGAAGATAAACAAGGTATGATGATTTTTCTTTTTATCTCATTTGATAAAGCAGAACCAGCTATTTTTATTGTGCGATTGTATCTCTGTAATCATAGATAAGACCCTATTATTAGCCACTCAAGAATAGAAACATATTTAAATAACATATTCATTATACCTTATAAAGGTAATATTATGAGGGTGGTCAATTATGCGCTTTTCTGCATGATAGTGATGCTTTTTTGCGCATCTGCAGCAGCGCAGGATAACATATCAAAGGATTTCAGGCTTGAGTTTTATGGAGATCACTGCAACTGCGACAAGGACTGCGGTGAATTCAGCTCATGCCTTACAGATGAGACAGACTCGTTCATAACAAGCATGAACACCCATACTGATGAGAAGATAGAAGAGGCAGAGCAGGCAGGATACAAGGGTGTATGCACTGGAGTCACAGTTGATGGAGAGCTGATGATATACTCCATGACAAAGGACTGCACTGCGCCTCAGCAGAGTGATGATGACACAGTCGCAGAAGATGATGATTCAGGCTCAGATGATGCTGAAACAGAAGAGCCATCAGACAGCAAACCAAACAAATCTGCCAACAGGGTTGTCACAATAAGCTTTGATGATGACTCAGGCACCAGCAAAAGCTCAGCAAAGAGCAATGATCTTAAGAAAATAACAGGAGGTTATAGCATGGATCTTGTAACAGCAGGAATAATATCAGGAACAATAATCCTTGTGGGATTCTTCGGACTCATGGCATGGATAGCTTATCTGCTGCAGAAGAAGTCTGTTGTGGAAAGGCCGCCAAAGAAATGATTTTTTTATTATTGTTTTCTGAACAGTTTCTTGTTCATTCTTATGAACCTGTCAGTCACTCTCTTGAGGAATATTGATTTTCCTGACTTTATGTAAAGGAAACCCAGGACAGCCACAATCAATGCCCCTATTGCATCAAGTATTATGTCTGTCATGGTATCAAGAAGGCCTGACTTCTGCATATTGAAGCCGAGGAAGTAATCCACAGCAAACTCAAATATCTCCCATATGGCTCCCAGTGACATTGCAAAAGAGAAGCTGAACACTGCAGTGAGCATAGCTGACATCTTTACCTTGTGAGTCATGTAGAAAGTGTATATTATCACGAATCCTATGAGGCCCAGCATGAAAGCAGCAAAGGAATGCAGCATGATGTCCCACCACCAGAACCTGAAGTAGTACTGCCTGAACTCTCCGAGTATGAAAGAGGCAAAGAGGAAGAGTGCGAATGTTATCTGGATCTCTGGAGGAAGGTATATATTGAACCTTTTTGTGATGATTGACGGAAGGAATGACACAAAGAGCATGAGCGATGTTATGAATACAAGCATGAGCCTTCCTTCGAATAATGATGTCACAAGGATAGAGAATATGCTCAGTCTCACAATGAATGATATTATAGTGTGTGCCTTGATATTGTCGCTTATCAAAGAAGGTATTTTTATCACCATT
>WJJV01000099.1 GCA_014729495.1 Candidatus Woesearchaeota archaeon | reverse complement strand
CATTCAAACTTTATGTCCCCCTCCATTGGTTTATTAGGTATTGAAACTCCATCTGTTCCTTTTCTTTCAGAAGGAGTATGTTTTCTTACAGCGCTCTCACCAGGACTCTCCTCTGCTCTGGTTGCTGCGGACTCAACATTTGTTCCGACCTTGTTCTCATAATTAGTCATTGCTTCTGCATTGCATCCAGGATTCTGACTGCATACTTTCAGCAGTGCTGCGCTTGTCTGTATTCCCACAATGCCATCAACACCTATTCCGCTGTCTCTCTGGAAATTCCTCACAGCATTCGGCCCTGTATATCCCATGCTGTCAAGCATTGCCTTTACATCTTCATCATTTGTATAATACCTTCCATTGACAGAACCAGGCCTTACAGCTCTTGGATCAACATTCTCCCATCTTGCGCTTGCTCGGCCCTCTGCTTGTCCTGTGACCTCTCCTGTACCTTCTTCTCCTTCTTCAGCTTCTTCTGCGCTCTCCTCAGATTCATCCTCTGCCTCTTCAACCTCTTCTGCAGGAGGCCTGTCAAATATCCTGTAATTCAGCCTGTTCCTCACATCATATATCGCAGAATCAGAAACACCAAGATTCTGCAGCACTTCCATCATCACTTCCTCTTCCTCTCCATTGATCGTTATTCCAAGCCCGCTCTTCCAGGTCTTGACTTGAGCAGTGCCAGGCACTATTGATCCGAACTCATCAAACTCTGCCTCAACCACTACACTATCTGTTCCATGATGATACATGACCTCTCCCTTATCACCATCAGTATTCATTGCAGATAGTATGAAATCACCTTCAATCTCAAGGTCCCTTGGAGGGAAGAATCCAGTAGGCCTTATAGGTATCTGCTGGTCGCCTATTGTTACAACCGCAAGGTTTGCTACTAAAGGTGCTGTCAGTGTGCTTTCAAGAGGCTTGATGTCAATCTCAGGAACATCTACATCATTTATCCTGACTCCTGCTTCCATTGTGACTGAATCACAGATCTCAACATGGTTATCTCCTACTCCTACATCCATGTCCTCTCCTCTGCCTTTGATATGCTCTGAACTCAGCATTGCAGCAGAGTTTGCTCCGGATAACTCTTCAGGGAAGTCTCCAAATCCTATGTTGGTGAGCCTGTCGCCTGTGTTTGAAACACTTGCATAATCATCTGAGCCTTTGACTATTGAAGCTTTTGCATTCTCTCCCCTTATCTCCAGCCTGCTTCTCTCATCCCTTGCATCAAACTCAAATCCTCCGTCATTGCCTGCGTGCACTGAAAGATAATTATTCTCTCCTTCTTCGTATATATCATTGACTCTTTCAGTGTTCCTGTTGACATAATTGCAGTTGTCTTCTTCATCACATCCAGTAGCGAAAGCTGTTTCATCCCTGCTCATGCTGAACCTGGCAGTTTCTGAACCGTCGCCATGATAGTGTACCTGAGCCTGCAGGCCTTCCCCATCCCAGTAGTTCACATTGATAAAGCATCTGTCGCATTCCTCAGGAGGCTCTGCATTCCTGAGCTCATTGTTCTCAAAATCCACAGTTGAGCCAGGAGGAAGTATCATTGTATAATGCCCGCTGTCAACCTCTGCTGTCTCAAGATCCTTGTCTGTACCTTCAAGTATTGTTCCTTTCAGTCTTATGATCTTTCCGTCAGGTCCTATCTCAACAACTGCAGGACCACCATCATTGCCTCTGATCACTATTTTCTTCTGTGGATCACCGAATCTCACAGTGATCTCCTCATTTCCGAATGATGTTATGCTGCATGCTTCAGAGCAGATGAACTCTCCATTCTCATCCACTGTACCGCTTCCTGAGAAATCACCAAGCCTGTTTCTGTCATGCCATACAGCCATGCCATCTGCCTCTTCAATGTGCATGACTCCTTCATCATCAAAGCTTATGCTTCCTGAGCCTTCTGAAAGCCTTACACCATTGCCCTGGGAGTCCTCTATGAAAAGGCTGTCAGCAGTTGTTCCTGATACTGAGACACCATCCAGGCTTCCGACACCTGTGACCCTCACAGCTCCTGCAATATTCACTGACTCCATGAATGCATCATGATCAACAGCACTGAGCCTGTCCTCCTCGCTTATCATCCTAAGCACATTCGGAGTAAGCTGGCTTGATTCAAGAGAGCCTATCCTGTCATCATCCATCTCAGCAAGAACTTGAGGATTTAACATATCAGGATCAATGGATTCTATCTGGTCAAGAGGTATCTCATTTATGTTATCTGCGCTGAGCTCGAACTCAGGGCATTCAGGATTGATCTTCTTCTTTTCCTGGCTCGCATCCTCTGGGCATACAGCCAGCACATTAGAGCATACAAGGATCATCAATACAGCAGCCGCAATAATATTTGTTCTTCTCATGCTTCAAGCACCAGTATGTTTATTGTACGGGAATCTCTTCCTCCATCTTCATCTTCTACTATAACAGTCAGGGCGTGCTCTCCAACATCATTGTCTGTAGGAGTGAACTTAAGAAGTCCTGTATCATCAACAGGGAATCTTCCAATTGAGTCAAAATCAAGAGCATCATCGTCAGGATCAAAAGCCTGGAACTGGTACTCTGCCTCAACCCCCTTGACCAGAAGGAGGTTATCAGCATTCAGTAGTCTTGGCAGGCTGTTGCCTTTGCTCTTCTCATCCCCGAACCTGTTGGCGAACACGAGCTTGAAAGCCATGCCTTTCACCTCATTCTGCTCATCTATGACTGAATATATCATTATGTCATCTGAATACCTGTATGGAACAACTGGCATGTCCATTCCTGCAATCTCAGACAGCGGGACATAATCAGGATCCTCAATCTCCTTCTCCACTATCTCATTGGCGATCTCTATTGCCCTTCCCATCCTCACAGGGATCATTGCAGAGAAACTGGATATCATTGTCCTTGTGTCTCCCTGGAACATTGTTACAGGATATTCCATGCTTAACTCCACATAACCTTCTTTTATATCAGCCTCTGCTTCAATATCTCCTGTCTCTATTATCTCATGGAACTCCTTATAATCTTTGATGCATCTGTTGTTTATCTCTTCCTCAATGTATCTGCTGATCTCTGCTTCCATGAACTCCTCTGACACTGAGGTATCATCGCCGGCATCATACCAGTAAGTTGAATAAGAATAGAATGTATCAGCATTTGGAACAACATCACCCAGATAAATAACTCCTCCCTGCACACCTGAAAGCATTATAGCTCCTTCAGCAGTCTCCTGAAGGCATTCCTCTGTGAAGAGCTTTATCTGCTGCATAGAAGGAGGCACATTATCATCTTCAGCATATTTGTATGATGTGATATAAGCCACAGAGCCTATGAGAACAAACATCAGTACACCTATCATTATGAATACTGTTATCTGGCTCTTTTTAGGCATTATGGACTTTAAATAGATGTATTCATATATAAATATTCCTGTTAAATGGTGTTTGCTGGTGTTAGATGGTATGTTCAGGCATCATATGAAGACCCAATAATGTTCAGTGAATAATTCCAGACAATAGAGAACAGCAATCTTTAAATAATAATTCTCCATACTGCTGAAAAGGTAATCAAAAGGGGGATTGGTATTGCAAAAAGATCATGATGAACAGCCTGTAAGACATCCGGTCAGCGGATATGATCTCGCAAATATGCTCTATGCTGTGAGCCAGAAGTTCAGCCAGGAGAATCCTTGTGTATCTGTCAAGTTTGCTTATCTTTCTCATGTTATGAAAACAGGATTGAATGGTTTTTCTGATGATGTATCAGAGATGACCTTAGATGATATAAAAGGATTAGGTGGTGTCTGCTCAAGATTGCCTGAATTGGTTACCTATGCTATAGAGGCATATCATATGGTATCAGAAACAGGCAATGGTGGAGATGCCTGCAAGCCCAATGGCAATGGGGGCCTTGTCTGCGACAGGGCAGCAGAACTATACCTCACTAAATTCTTTCCAGGAATAGAACAAAAGCTTGCAGACAGGCATGTCAATCCTGAGCACCCCCAATCACTGCTTTCTCAATCACAATATTATCCACAAGATTACTGACCCCTGCTCTGGCTTCCTCTTTCTCTATCTGCTCAATTGTTGACTTTGTGGCAGGATTCTTAGGGACAAGCCTGCAGCATCCAGGAGGCTCAATAGAGATCTCATAAGTCCCTATCTCCTTTGCCATGTTTACAATCTCCTGCTTGTCATAGCAGAGCAGAGGCCTGAGGATAATCATTCCTGTGGCGCGGTCATTTATAGCAAGATTGTCAAGAGTCTGTGATGCGACCTGGCCGAGATTCTCTCCAGTTATGATGAAATCAGCTTTCTCCTTTTCTGCAAGCCTCTCTGCTGTCCTGAACATCAGGCGTCTGCACACAATGCAGGTGAATCTCCTGTTGATATTCCTTATTATCTCAGACATGGCAAGGCCATGCCTGGCAATATAAAGCTTCTTTATGCCAAGCTTAGAGCAAAGCCTCTTTGTCTTGGATATCTGCCTTGAATCTGTGAAAGGCCTGCTATCCATGTGCAGGCCTATAATCTCCAGGCCCTTCTCTTTCATAATCTGAGCAGCCACTGGACTGTCTATTCCAGAGCTCAACAATGCAATTGCCTTTTTCATGCAATTCCAGGACAGATTGCCATTTATAAATCTTTCATAATGACCTGTTTATTTCCTGAAGCTCCAGAGAAGATTTAAAAGCATAAAATATTTAAATGAGCCATTCAAATCCTCATATGGGAGGTGAACCATATATGGCAAAAAAACATTCTAATAAACATTCCAAAGAAAAAGACACAGAAAATAAAATGAGCGAGAAGAAGATGCTGAATGTATCTCCAGGCATAGGTCCATGGAAGATAGCCACAGCAATACTTGCATTACTCTTTATCCTATCCATATTCGGAGTATTCTCTTTTGATAAGAAGATATCAGAGGATGAAGCAAAGACTATGACTGAGGAATATCTGAATACCCTGATGGCAGGACAGGCAGAAGCCTCTGTAAATGAGATCACAGAAGAGAACGGCCTCTACAAGATAATACTTGATGTTGGAGGAAGGGAATACACATCATACATGACAAATGATGGAAAGCTTCTCTTTCCTCAGGCAATAAGCCTGTCAGAAGAAGTTCCTGAACAGGATGGCGATGCAGAAGCATCAGGAACAGAAACCCAGACTGCTCAGACAGCAACAGTACCTAAGTCAGACAAGCCAGAAGTTGAACTTTTTGTTATGTCACACTGTCCTTTCGGAACCCAGGCAGAGAAAGGAATAATTCCTGCAATCAAGACTCTTAGGGATGAGGTTGACTTCAATATAAGATTTGTCTATTACGCCATGCACGGCGAGACAGAAGTCAAAGAACAGCTTAACCAGTACTGCATACAGGAAGAGCAGAACAGCAAGTACCTTGACTACCTTGAGTGCTTCCTTGAGTCTGGCAATGGCGATGAATGCCTTGAGCAGGCCAATATAGACATGCAGAAGCTTGAGGCATGCGTAGAGAGCACTGATGAGGAGTTTGCTGTGATTGAGAGCCTTGAAGACCAGTCAAGCTGGCTGAACGGAAACTATCCATTGTTCAACGTGGATTCTGATCTGAATGAGGAATATGGAGTTGGCGGAAGCCCTACACTCATAATAAATGGTGTCAGATCAGGTGCAGGAAGGAATCCTGCAAGCTACATAGAAGCTATATGCGGAGCTTTTACTGTTGAGCCAGACGAGTGCGATACAGCAGAGCTCAGCAGCGTCAATCCAAGCCCAGGATTCGGCTATGACACCTCAGGATCAGCTTCAGCAGGAGGCTGCGGAGCATAATCCCTTACAACTTTTTTATTTCCAATAACTTTTTTATTTCCAGTTTTTTATCACCCATATTTTATTACAATGAAAAAAGACAGCATTGATGCTTTTGTAAAAGAGTTGAGCCAGTCAGTAAAGGCTGTCAGGCATAATAAGTATCTGATTGTCTTTCCTGTGCTTCTTGATTTTCTTTTCCCTATTGCATATGGTTTCATAGCAGCATATTTTGGAGGCAGCATAATAGATGGGCTTTATTCTTTAGGCGCTTCCATGCTTCAGGCAGAGACCTCAGGCATGACAGACACTGCCAGAGGAATAATATATGCCCTTATTGGGTTCGCAGCAGCATCTTATGCAGCTTATGTGCTGCTTCAGGGTTTAAGCTGGAAGTATTCTTCAGTCTTCTCAGGAATGTCTGGCAGAAAGAGCACAATGAGTATTCTTGTGTATCTCAAAAGATTCGCTGCTGTAAACCTGTTATGGTTTGCGCTCATATCATTGCATTCAACAGCATCATTCCTTATTGATTATCATGATCTCAGAAGCTCATTCTTGAGCGCACTGCTTTACATCTACCTTGCCGCACTTGTTTATTTCGCTTTGATATCATACACCCTGCTTGACAAAGGATCTTACAGAGCAGTCTCACAGAGCTTCATCAAGGGATTCAATAATGCAGTCAGGATACTTCCCAGGATGCTGTTCGCAGCAGCTGTCCTGGTGATTGTAAATTATGCAGTGATCTCTTCTGCCATGATAAGCAGGAATATCATGATAATCATGGGAGTTATTCTTCTGCTTCCTATTGTCACATGGGCACGAGTATACCTGCATATTGTGATAAAAAATGCATGAGAACTTATAGATTCCAGGGCTCTCCTGAAAAACAATTCTTTCTGATGGAATCTACACTTGCTTTTTGTGGATTCTTTGATAGACTTACTCCCAGCCTTGCTGATAAGCACAAAGACTCAGACCATTGGATTGTGGTGATTGCTTTGAGTTGTTTGTATTGCATTTTTCTCCTAGCCTCTCCGATAAGATGCTGCTACCCCTATGTCGGAGAGGCGGCACTGACTTTTGAGTTATGTTAGGCAGCAACACGGACGAATACTGACAGCCGGTTACGCTCAGCTGGCGCGCAATAGCAAGGCCCATTAAACTTTGTTTAATGGACCGAATAACTTTCTAGGCAGAAGCAACACGAACGAATACTGAGTGTAGATGTTAAAACCATACGCAGTGTGGTTTTAACATTTACGAATAGGGCAAAGCCGAAGGCTTTGACCGTGTATGAGTTCTGGGTT
>WJJV01000098.1 GCA_014729495.1 Candidatus Woesearchaeota archaeon | reverse complement strand
GGATTCAAGGGAATAAGGACAGCGCATAATCATCTTTATCAAAAGCTGAAGAAAGGTGAGGAGTGGGTCTATCTTGGGGTGCCTGGCTACCAGCCTGATGAGCAGCACCTCTTTTGGCAGAGGGATCATCTCAGAAGAATCAAAGCAGGGATAAAAGCAAGGGCTCTACTGAACAAGGATGCGTCAAGAGATGTTCTTAAGAACAGGAACTCTTACAAGGGTATGGATGCAAGGTACATGCCAGAAGGAATAAAGACACCTGCATGTTTCATGATGTACAAGGATACTGTGGTGATAATACTGCAGTCACCAGAGGCTATTGCAGTTGAGATAATCAACCAGCACATCGCAGACTCTTTCAGGGCCTATTTTGAGGAGTTCTGGAATAAAAGCAAACCCTTCAAATAATTGGGTGGATAAAACCCCAAACATTTAAAAACCATTATTTAAACCAGCATTCTGGGGTATATATGGCACACATAGCAACAACAAACTTTTATGGCAATCCTAACATAGGCCTGTATGCATTTGCTACAGATGACTACTGTTTTGTGGGATATGACTTCAAGAAAAGCATCAGGAAACAAATAGAAGACATACTCAAGGTGCCAGTGCATTCCATAACAATAGCAGGCACTCCTATGGTAGGAGTATTTGCAGCAGGAAACAAGAACTGCCTTCTTGTGCCTTCAATAGCTTTTGAGGAAGAGCTTGAGGCTCTCGACAAGCTGAATATAAAATATAAGGTTATTGAAACAAAGCTAACTGCACTAGGCAATAACATCCTGTGCAATGACAATGGCTGCATCGTAAACCCTGATTTCAGTGACAGGGAGAAGAAGCTGATAAAGGAAGCACTTGAAGTAGGAACTGTAACAGGAAGGATTGCTGATGTCAAGACTGTCGGATCCTGCGCAATAGCCAACAAGACACACTGCCTTGTGCATAGGGATGCAGAGAAAAAAGAGCTTGCTCTTATCACAAAAACTTTAAATGCTGAATCAGATACAGGCACTGTCAACATGGCCAACCCATATGTAAAATCAGGCATAATATGCAACAGCAATGGCATACTTGTAGGAGATGCCAGCGGAGGCCCTGAAGTCAACAATGCAGACCATGTGCTTGGCTATCTGGATGGCTGATTATAGAATAATAAGAATAATCATTATCATCTATCATATCATTTTGAGGAGGGATCATCATGGGAAAAGAAGACCAGCAGAAATATCTTGAACTTCAGATGCTTGACCAGCAGATAAAGCAGATCCAGAAGAATCTTGAGCTTATTGATAATCAGATATCAGAGCTTGCTCAGATAAGCCAGAGCCTGGAAGAGCTCAGGGATGTCAAGCCAGGAACAGAGGCCTTTGTGCCAATAACCGGAGGCGTGTTCATAAAGGCAGAGATTAAGGACAGCAAGAATCTTCTTGTCAATGTAGGGGCAGGAGCTACAGTAGAGAAATCAGTTCCTGACACAATAGATCTTATAAACAATCAGAAGAAAGAGATAGAGTCCGCAAGGGAAGAGCTTCTTGAACAGCTCAAGGATGCTGTAAAGAAAGCAAGGGAACTGCAGGGGGATCTGGCGACACCTGCAGAGAACAGCATTGCAGAGAATAAATCTAAGGAATAAGGAGGCAGACAGAAAGATGTTCAAATTCCTCAAGGACAAGCTGAAAAAAGCTGTATCTTCGATCTCTAAGAAAGCAGAGGAAGAGGCTGAGGTAGTAGAGGAACCAGCAGAAGAGCCAAAGGCTGAGAAAAAGACTGAGCCAAAAAAAGAGAAGAAACCTGCTAAGGCTGAGAAAGCAAAGCCAAAGAAAGAGCCTAAACCAGCCAGGAAAGAAGAGAAGAGAAAGGAAGCAGAGAAGAAGCCTGAAGCAAAGCCAGAGAAACCTGAGAAAGAAGAGAAAAAGGAAGAACTTCCAGAAAAGAAGAAGAAAGCTGAAAAAGTACCTGAGCCTGCTGAACCTGAAGAGAAAAAAGAGCTTGCAGAGGCAGAAAAAGAGCAAGAAACAAAGGAAGAAAAGAAAGCACATGCAGAGCCTGAGAAAAAAGAAGCTGAGAAAGAAACCCCAGCTGCTGAAAGAGCAGAACAGTCTGAAGAGCCCCAAAAGAAAGGATTCTTCGGAAAACTGAAAGACAGGTTCTCTCATAAAGAAGCAGAGCCTGAAGAAAAAGAAGAGGAGAAAGAGGAAGAAGATAAAAAGGAAAAGCCTGCTCCTGAAAAAGCAAAAGCACCTGAAGAAAAGAAAAAAGAGGCTGAGAAGAAGGCCGAGCCTGCTGAAGAGAAGAAGGCTGAGGTGAAAGAAGAGCCAGAAGAAGAGGAAAAGGAGAAAGAGGAGACTGAAGAGACTCCTGAGGCTGAGGAGCCTGAGAAAAAAGGATTCTTCAGCAGGATAAGGGATGCTGTATCAACAAAGGTTTTGACTGAAAAGCAGTTTGAGGAGATGTTCTTTGAGCTTGAGATTGCGCTTCTTGAGAACAATGTTGCCATGGAAGTTGTAGATAAGATAAAGCAGGATATGAAGGATAATCTTGTAGATAAGAGGATAGAAAGAGGAAAGTTTGAGGAGAAGATAGCGCTTACACTTCATGATTCAATAGAATCTCTTTTTGATATTGAGAGGATAGATATAGATAAAGCTGTCAAGGAAAAGAATGAGCCGTACAAGATAGTGTTTGTGGGAGTCAATGGCTCAGGAAAGACCACAACAATAGCAAAGACAGCCAGACTCATGCAGCAGAAAGGACTGAAGCCAGTCATAGCAGCAGCAGACACATTCAGGGCAGCTGCAATCCAGCAGCTTGAGGAGCATGGAAAGAATCTCAGCGTGAAAGTCATAAAGCATGATTATGGGTCTGACCCTGCTGCAGTGGCATTTGATGCAATAAAGTACGCAAAATCAAAGGAGCTTGATATAGTACTCATTGACACAGCAGGAAGACAGCACTCAAATGTAAACCTCATGGATGAGATGAAGAAGATAATCAGGGTGGCTGATCCTGATCTTAAGATATTTGTAGGCGAATCCATAACAGGCAATGACTGCATTGAGCAGGCAAGGAACTTCAATGAAGCAGTAGGTATTGACGGCATTGTGCTGACAAAAGCAGATGTTGATGAGAAAGGAGGCGCTGCTGTATCAGTCAGCTATGTGACTGGAAAGCCGATCATATTCATAGGCACAGGACAGGACTATGAGGACCTGAAGGAGTTTGACAAGAGCATCATAATGGAGAACATAGGGCTGGCGTAAGTCTTTCAATAGCCATATACTGATTTCTTAGAATGTTACAGAAGCATACAAAACCTTTATAAATCTCTTTATACATACCCTGCTTATGAAAAAAGGGGAGAAGTTTTTTCTGATTGTGGTAGGATTAATCTTTTTTGTATCTGTTGCAACTATAGCCTACTGGTATCTGGCTGACAGCGATAGAAGTTCTGCAGAGCAGCTGCTGATGGATCCTGCTGTTGCAGGAACATCAATAGAGCCAGGTGTGCAGACAGTGCAGAAGATGCTTGAGAGAGGCAGGAAAACTGTCCCTATACAGCAGGTTGTTGAAGAAAAAGATGGTTATGTATGCGCCATAACAACAACCCAATACGGCCCTATGTCCCTGAAAGTCAAGAATGGCATGATAAGGCAGGACATCCAGTGGGGAAGCGGAACTGCCACAGCATATATACTGGAACAGAAAGTATACAGGTACTCAAGCCAGTATGGTGAATGGCTTGTCTTTGACTATGATCCTCAAGCAGAGATATCTGTAAAGCAGATGACCAGAGGCATTCTATCAGAGTTTGAGCTGCTGAACAAGACAGTGCCTGAGAATACATTGTGTGTGGAAGCAGAAGTTCAAGAGAGCGAATTTGAGTTCCCTGCAGACAAAGCAGTGGATATCATGAGCCTTCTAAATCAGGTCATCCAGTGAATTCTATCTCACCATCCATATAGACTCCTTTCTTAAGCTCTACTGGTCTCCAGTAATCTATGACAAGGCCTGCATCAAGCCACTCTGCAAGCTCTTCTGGATTACCTATTGTCGCTGACAGGCCGAGTATCTGCACATTCTTGAGCAGCTGCCTAAGGAGTGTTATGAGTATCTCAAGAGTGGGGCCTCTGCCAGGATCATTCATCAGATGGATCTCATCCACAACAACAGTCTTTATTTCCCTGAGCCAGTCTGCTCTGTGGCGTATCAGAGAGTCCACCTTCTCTGATGTTGATATTATGAAGTCATAATCCTTAAGGTAAGGATCTGCTGAGTCTATGTCACCTATTGACAGGGCGACCTTGAAGAAACCTTCATATTTCTTCCTGAACTCATTGTACTTCTCTGTTGCCAGGGATTTCAAAGGAACAATATATATGCATTTCCCTCTGCGCTCCATTATGGATGATACTGAAGCAAGCTCTGCGATAAGCGTCTTTCCGGATGCAGTCGGAGTGCAGACAAGCACGTTCTTTCCCTCCAGCAGGCCGGCTTTTATTGCTTTTCTCTGCGCAGGCCTGAGATGTGTTATGCCGTCTTTCTCAAGCACATTGTAGAGATCCTTTGGAATCCTTTGTTTGAGTGATTGGAGGGTCATATGATAATGCAGTTTTAAATTCTTTAATTATTTTGTGTTTTTTCTCCCAGCCTCTCTGGTAAATATTGTGTATTATTAAAGTCGGCAACAACAGAAAATGCTTTGCATTTTCTTAGTTGCAAAAGCTCTGCATTTGCAACAACAATACTGGCAGCAGACGGCCATGCTCACTTTGTTCTCATGTCCTACTCGGCACCCCGGAGGGGGAACAGGAAATCAAAGATTTCCTTAGTTGCGCTCGCTTCGCTCGGCAACCATCCCCCGCCTCGTCTGCGCCATTGTTGTTGCATCCATCAGGCCAGGCAGCAACAAGGACGAATACTGACAGCCGGTTACGCTCAGCTGGCGCGCAATAGCAAGGCCCATTAAACTTCGTTTAATGGACCGAATAACTTTCTAGGCAGAAGCAACACGAACGAATACTGAGTGTAGATGTTAAAACCATACGCAGTGTGGTTTTAACATTTACGAATAGGGCAAAGCCGAAGGCTTTGACCGTGTATGAGTTCTGGGTT
>WJJV01000097.1 GCA_014729495.1 Candidatus Woesearchaeota archaeon | reverse complement strand
CTGCTTCCTCAAAGCAACCTCAGCAGCACCCAAAAGAATCATAAAATAGATCAACGCATCAATGATAAAACCAAACCGCGCATAAGTGCCTGCAACATCAAACCTCGCAAGAGGCTCAAGAACAAAATCAAGCGGAGCAGCCAGAGCTGATGACATGGAAACAGCCAGCAGAGCTAAACTGATGCCTGCTAATGCAATCTTTTTGTATCCTGATCTAATCATTACCATCATTACCATCATTACCATCATTTCCCTTTCTGCTATTCGCCTGCTTCAGCACCTCTGCAATGCAGTACTCCACAGCATGGCTTCTGTTGGCGAACATGTATTCCTTGATTCTCTTGTCTATAAGATTCAGAAGCTGCTTGTCTATAGAGATGCTTATTTTCTCTTTCATACTACTCAGTATGATTATATTATACTCAGTAGTATATAAAGTTTTTGGTCATATCTGGCTTGATACTGCTGTGATCTGGCAATGAGCATTTAGAAACCCCTTATAAAATCCCTAAGATATTTATATCAGGAGTTCTTACACAGCTTTGAGGTGATACAATGAACAGGTATCTTATGATAATAGCATCAATAGGGATCATGCTTATTCTTATAGCCTGCCAGCAGCAGGAAACTGACATTCCAGACAGGACAACAGAGCCTGTTGATGGAGATGCGCCAGTGACTGAGCCAGGAACAGACGAGTTCTGCGGAACATCAACAATGGATTCATGCGAGACTGATTCAGACTGCAGAGCAGGAGGATGCTCAGGACAGGTATGCGAGTCAGCTGACAGTGAAGGCATGATGACCACATGCGAGTACATGGAATGCTATAACAATGAGAAGTATGATCTGGAATGCGGCTGCGTTGATGGAGCCTGCCAGTGGGCATGAATCAATACATGGTTTTTTGATTAAAAACTGAAAAGAGAGGTGCATAATGGCTGAAGATAAAGACAAAAAGATGATAAGATACATCCAGATGGGAGAGAACATAGAAAAAGAAGGGATACAGTTCTATACCAAAGCCATGAAAGGTGTTGTTGATCCCAACTCAAAGAAGCTCCTGAAATTCCTTGCGAATGAGGAGAAGAACCATCTTGAGTACCTGAAATCATTTGAGAGGAAAGCCAAAGGAAAGAAGAACGGCGCTAAGATAAAGAAGACAAATAAGCCAATATTCTCGAAACAGGCATATAAGAAGATGAAAGGAGGAAGAGCAGACACTCTTAACATATTTAACACTGCGCTGGATATTGAACTCAAGAGCGCAAGGCTCTACTCAGAACTTGCAAAGAAGGTCAAGGACAAGGATCTGAAATCATTCCTGAAGAAGCTCATCAATTGGGAGAAAGAGCATTACAGGCTCATAAAATCACACCAGGACGCAATCTATAAATGGCAGTACTGGGAGATGAGAACCCAGGGCAGGATTGAGATGTAGGTGCTTCCATAACTTCAACTGCATCCAAACATATCAACATATTTTTATAGCATAAGGATCACAATAGATTCATGGGAAATAGAATACCCTCAGGAGTCTGTATTCTTCTTATTATAGCTGTTGCATCTATCTTATTTACAGGCTGTGGAGATGGAAAAGAACATATCATGGCAGGCGACCCTTCTGGAAAAGGTACACTCTCAGTAAAGATCATTGACAAAGAGACAGGAGAACCTGTTGAGGATGCAATATTCTATGTTGGCAATGGATTCAGCATAAAGCAGACTGACAGGGAAGGAAAATGCATGGTGGCTGAAAACAATGTAGGATCATATGCAGTTAATGCTTATAAGAGAGGATATGAGAGATATTCAGATCATATAACTCTTGAAGAAGGAGAGAATCGCCTTATGATAGAACTTGTGAAAGATGAATCATCTCTGCCTCAAATATCAGTTGAGGGCGAGGTTGTAGATATAATCGCTGCAGAAGGAACTAAAAGCGAGAATCACTTCATCAAGATTAGATATGATGACGGAGAAGAGGATTATCTTTTTAACAAGATTGGCTATAACCGCATTGACGGGGAATTTATAGGAAAGAAAGTGAGGATACAAGGGTATAAGGACATGGGTTTTATTGGCTGGCAGCACCAGGAGCAGGAAGGGATATATGTCGAGAAGATAGAGGTTGTTGGTTTCTTTGATTGAAATATCAGAAAAACATTTAAGTGTTTGCATATAATCTTTTGATTATGGATACATATCAAAGATTTCTTTCATTGGCGCTTCTGATATTGATGATAGCCCTTGCAGCCTGCTCAACCCCTGAACAAGGGCTTCAGGACAGAGTTGACAAGGCAATGAACGAGGATTTTGAGTATTCTGAGTTCTCTAATGAAGGCTTCTCAATCAAATATCCTATGTGGCCTGCTGCTGAAGGAGATGTTGAGCTCAGCGTGTCAAGAGGCTACTGCAGTTTTGCTGTAAACACAGAAAAGATCCCTGCAGACCAGTGGCATGATATGATGATTGATGCTGTTGATAAGCAGGAGGGCAGGATAATTGACTCAGACCAGGAGGAAGGTTATGTTAAATATTCAATGCCTTACCAGAACTTCACAATGATCTCTGAGAATAGGATCTATGAATGCAAGGGCAACAGCAATGCAGTGACTGTCACATGCATAGAGCAGGCGTATGATAATGCAGACGGCCTCCGGAATACCATATTCAGCTCAGCAAGATGTGAGGGAAAGGAGATAACAGGAACAAAAGCACAGTCTGCAGGTAATGCACCACAGAAGGAAGAGACAAGCTATGAAACATACAATGATATGGATTTCTCAGTTGAATATCCTGATTGGGAAAACCTGAAAGACAACTCAAGCCATGCTGTGGGTGTAAGCGCTGGAATCTGCTCTGTTGTAATTGACAAGCACAATGCACTGCCAGGAGATATCTACAAGGGGTACAGAGAATCTGTTGAAAGCGACAGCAGCAAAGACCTTATCGACTCTTCTTCTGGGAAGGATGCTTATTTTATGACATATGACATGCCTTATGAGGACATGACAATAATCTCAGAGGCCAAGATACTCTATTGCAATTACCAGACCTATGTGACACAGGTGCTCTGCGTGGACAGTCTTATCACAGACAAGTATGAAAGCATAAGAGAAAAAGTGATGCAAAGCTCAGAGTGCGCAAGAGAATATGATGTGCCAACTCCAAAAAAAGTGGAGGAAGCCAGAAAAGAGGTTGAAGAGAATGATCCTGAAGCAATTGAGGATGTAAAGGATGAGATAGTCAAGACCCATGCAGGCGATGAGTTTGGCATAGATGAAGAGGCAGTGGTCTATTTCATCAACAGCAATGACTTTTTCACCAGGATAATGAAAGACTTTCCAAAGGCAAATATAGTTATTGAGGATTCAGACAATGGAAGAGAGCTTGACCTTAGGGTCATAATTGACGATGAGGGAAAGATAACTCTTGTTGAGGACGGCAGTTTCAGTGATGCTGATGTGACGCTCAAAGTGCCTTTGAGGGATGCGCTGAACATATTCGGCAATGCCCAGAACATAAATCCTATGACCTTGATAGGATTTGCTGCAAATGTCCAGACAGAGCCTTCCAGCATAAAGAATGAAGTCATCCAGAAGGTCTTGAAAGGAGAATATAGCTGAAATCAGGATTACAAGCAGTTCATTCTCAAATCAATAATCTTTTAAACTTATGCTTAATCCTGATTCTACTATGGAATTCAATCCAGATGGAAGCGTGAGACTGCCTGATGAGCTTGTGCGCCAGAAGCAGGAAAAAGAGGACCGGATGAAGAAAGGCAGATGCATGGTAGTAAGGAAAGACGTACTCAGCACAAAGCCTCCAAAGACATGCATGCTTCACATAATGCTTTCTGATGCAATAGATGACAACCGGTTTGTAGAGACCATATTCCAGCAGTTGAATGAGAAGTCACAAACACCATTCAAGCTTACAAAAGTCAATGAAAAGCAGTTTGACATTGAAGTAGGAACAGAATTCAGAAGATGTTCTGACTGCTCTGAGCTGGTCAGAAGATTCAAGGAGTTTCTCTACAGCAATGTTATAGAAGAGAAACAAGACTGTCCTTATGAAGGCTCTCCAAGAGAAAGGAATTTCTGCTATGAGGATTATTTTGATTAATGAACATATTTTGAGTGATGTCACCATAACCCAGTTCTAAAGATTGTTAAATAAGATCATCTTAACCAATTGAATTGGAGGGGAAAATGAAACAATATACAGCTGAAGAACTGAAATCAATGAACATAAAAGATATTGAATCTTATTACGAGAGACTGCATAGTATGAATATAAAGAAGGATATTGATAGGATAATCCTGTAGAAGAGCATTATTGCTCTTTCTATTTTTCTTAAACACAAAACATCACTAGCCTGACTGGACATCAGATATCTATCTCAAAAGATTTGTGATTTTTCCTTACAAAACAGTTCTTTTCAG
>WJJV01000096.1 GCA_014729495.1 Candidatus Woesearchaeota archaeon | reverse complement strand
GAAGAGAGCATGCGCTTGCATGGAAGATTGCCCAGAGCGAGCATGTTGGTAAAGTCTATGTTGGTTCGGGAAATCCTGGAATAGCTCGTGAGGATAAGTGCATGGCTGTTCCTCTGAAAGCAGGTGATTTCAGAGAAGTGAGCGATATTGTGATGTATTATGATATAGGCCTTACTGTTGTAGGGCCAGAGGCGCCTCTTGCAGACGGCATTGTAGACTACTTCCATAATAATAGTCTTGCTGAAAAAGGGCATTTCATATTCGGTCCAAGTAAGGGAGCAGCAAGTCTTGAATCAAGCAAGGTATTTGCAAAGAAGTTCATGAAGAAATATGGAATACCGACAGCTGACTTCCACATACATTCAAGCATCAAGCATGCAAGAGGCAGCGCAAGGGACATGCTTTCTGTTGATGACAAGGTTGTGGTGAAAGCAGACGGTCTTGCAGCTGGAAAAGGAGCAATTGTATGCGACAGCTATGAGTCTGCCAAAGATGCTATTGATATGATAATGAAGCAGAAAAAGTTCGGTGATGCAGGCAATCAGGTTGTTGTGGAAAGATTCATGCCAGGAGAGGAAGCATCCATACTAGCATTATCTGACGGATTCTCACTCAAGTATCTCATATCCTCCCAGGACCACAAGGCAGTCTATGATGGAGACAGAGGGCCGAACACAGGCGGAATGGGAGCGTATGCAGCAGCGCCTGTTGTCACAGACGAGGTCATGAAGAGAGTCATCAGCAGGATCGCAGAGCCCACTATTGAAGGCATGGCAGAGAATGGCACTCCTTTTGAGGGCTGCCTCTATATGGGTCTCATGATAGATAAGGACGGCAATCCAAGGGTTGTTGAGTATAATATCAGATTTGGGGATCCTGAGACACAGCCTGTGCTGATGATGCTTGAGAGTGATATCTATCCTCTTCTGAGAGCATGCCCTGCAGGAAACCTCTCTACATATGATGTCCAGAACAAGGATGGAGCAGCATGCTGTGTTGTGATGGCTAATGAAGGATATCCAGGAAGCTATGAGAAAGGAGCGTTGATACACGGCATTGAGGATGCTGATGCTCTTGAGGGAGTAAAGGTATTCCATGCAGGAACTGGACTCAATGGTGAAGGCGTAACTGCAGCAGGCGGAAGAGTTCTTGGAGTCACTGCTGTCGGGCCTACAATTGAGGATGCTGTGGGCAAAGCATATGCCGGAGTCAATAAGATACACTGGGATGGAGAGTACCACAGGAATGACATAGGCCACAGGGCAATGGAAAGGGAGTGAGATGGAAAAGACATTTGAATTCCTGCATGAGCCGACTGTCCAGCCAATGCCTGTCATTGGCCTGATGTCAGGCTCTGGAACAAACCTGAGGAAGATTCTTGAGCATGAAAGGAAGATGAAGGAGTTGCAGGGCTTCAGCGGCTATGAGATGATAGCCATATTCACTGACAAGCCTTCTGATTCCAATGCAGCAGAGATCGCAGGAGACTATGGCATTGAATTCTTGTATCATGAGGACATTGATGTGTTTGCAAGAAAGCATGGTCTTTCTGCAAAGAATGACCAGAGCAAAGGCATTGACGAGATGATGCGGGTAAGGCAGCTCTATGATGAGAAGACTGCTGCAATATTTGAGAACTACAGGCATCCTGAGTCAGGAGCCGAGCCTGTGCTTGCTCTGGGAGGATACATGAGCAAGCTCACTCCAGCTGTTATAAACAGGTTCCTTACTGTCAATGTCCATCCAGCAGATCTCACAAAAAAGGATGAGGACGGCAACCCTGCTTATACAGGAGACCATGCTGTTGAACTAGCTATTCTCGCAGGCGAGAGTTACCTGAATTCCACAACACATGTCGCAAGAGGAAGGCCTGATTTTGGAGAGATTCTTGTGGTGTCAGCTCCATTGAAAGTTGAACTGAGGGATGAAGAAGGGAAGGAGTATGAGATGAATCAGCTTGATTTCCATAGGCCTGATCTCTTGAAAGTCGCTGACTATAACCAGGAAAGGCTGAAAAAAGCAGGGGACTGGAAGATATTCCCTCTCACTCTTGACCTTATTGCTTCAGGAACCTTTGCCATGGACCAGGACTGGAGGCAGACAGAGAACGGAGTGATATACATAAGACAGGGGGATGAGTTTGAGGAGGGGCCTTTGGTGCTTGAATAGGCAGGCGCTGCAGACAATTCTATTGGAGGTAATGAAAGATGAATACTGTTGAAGAAATAGACAATCTGGTGCATGCAGACCATGCACTGATAAGCGTGTCAGACAAGAGGGGTCTTGAGATGCTTGTGCCTGCATTGCTTGAGATCAATCCAGGGCTTGTGATATACTCCACTGGAGGCACTTTCGGAAAGATAAGAGAGATTCTTGAAGCAGACCCTAATTATCAGGATGAGGATATTGCAAAGCATCTTGTTCAGGTATCAGATTACACTAAGCAGCCAGAGACACAAGGTGGCTTAGTTAAGACACTTGACTTCAAGATCTATCTCGGCCTGCTGACAGAGACATACAATCCTGAGCATCAGGAGGACATGAGAAGGACAGGAGCAGTGCCTATTGACATGGTCGTGTGCAATCTCTATCCATTT
>WJJV01000095.1 GCA_014729495.1 Candidatus Woesearchaeota archaeon | reverse complement strand
TACCCAGCATATAGAGTATATGTTATATATCTAATAAATATATATTACCGTAAATCCTATAATACACAGGGGTGAAGGCTATGAACCAAAGCCTTGAAGCATGGGAGCTTGTAAAAGCAAGAAATCTTGAGGAGCATGAAAAACAGCTCAGCAAGACATTATGGCTGGGCATAATTATATTGATTGCTGTGATGTTTGTGTTATTCTTCATAAGCAATCCAGTCAAATGGCCTCTGATGGCCTTTCTGGCTCTTTTATACACAATAACAAGGGCGATATGAGCTATATGGCAGAATACTGCAGAAGAATCCAGAAGAGCTGGTGAGAAGCTGGCAGATCATATTGTGCATGTTATCTAAAGACTTAAATATCATGTTATTCTACAGCTTATGATGGTCAACAGGAAAGGGCTTCTGCATCACAGACTTATAAGAGCAAGAAAATATCTGAATAGGAGTGAGTCCCTCAAGAAGCTTTTCATAGTCAGGATAATTCTAGTTGTAGCTTTCTTCTACACAGCTTTATTTGTGCCTGCAGACATGAAATGGAATATACTGACCATCATAGTTGTCCTGTTCATACTTATAACAATAATCCCTCCAAGGCTTGGTAAGAAACAGGGAATAAAGAAGACAAAACAAAAGACAGTAAATATGCCTTAGGCACAGCGCACTATAAAAGCATATTATATTATCATAATAGGCTTTTCCTGCCCTCTTATTCTGTCCTGTCAAACTCAGCAAAATCTGGCTCTATGATTCTCTCGCCCTTGTTCAGCCCATCTATCTCAGACATCTCATCTTCTGTCAGTTCCCAGTCAAACATCTGCAGATTGCTCTTTAGATGCTTGTCATCAGTTGACTTTGGTATTGCTACGAGGCCTTTCTGCAGCAGCCATCTCAGGCATACCTGCGCTGCTGACTTTGAGTGATTATCGCCGATCTTCTCAAGAACAGGATCACTTAATTCATCTCCTCTTCCAAGAGGAGAGTATGCTGTGACTGCTATGCCATTATCCTTGCAGAAGCTTATGAGCTCATCCTGATAGAAATGAGGATGCACCTCTATCTGGTTCATGCTTATCTCAGCATGCTGCATCGCCTCCCTGAGATGGGCTATTGTGAAGTTGCTCACACCTATGCTCTTTATCTTTCCCTGATTGTAGATTTCATTAAGGGCTTTGAATGTCTCTTCCATATGTATGCTCTTGTTGGGCCAATGCACAAGATAGAGATCAAGATAATCTGTGCCAAGATCAGAAAGAGTCTGCTCGCACGCCTCTATCACATCATCATGCTTCAGGTTCTCAAGCCAGACCTTTGATGTGATGAACAGCTTTGACCTGTCAGCACCTGATTCTTTCAATGCCCTACCTATCTCTTTCTGGTTCCTATACGCCTCAGCTGTGTCAATATGAATGTATCCAATGTCAATCGCTTTCTTTATTGTCTCCACACATTCCTGTCCTGTCATCTGCCATGTTCCCAGGCCTATCAATGGAATCTCATTTCCGCTCTTAAGCTTTATAGTCTGCATCTTATCACCTGCATAATACTGAGAAGTCCAGATTTATAAAATTAATGGCACAACAATAGAATGAAATTCCTGGTTTCAGAAGTTCATAGGTTTCTCATAATCATCTGCATCATCTGCCTATAAGGATCTCTCAAGTCTCTTCATCATGACAGCATCACCCCATGTATCAGGGGATTCAATTATCATTGTGATATCAATATCCTCTGCTTTCAGGGCGCTCAGAAGCTTCTTTGCCTTAACCTTATCAACAGGAAGATGCCTTCTCTCTCCTTTCTCTGTGTAGCTTATGCCGGAATAATGCGAGTGGAGGTTCTTTATGGCCTTTATCTTCTTTGCAAGTGCATTGTAGTCAGGCTCTTTGTTATGGCGTGCTTCAATATGAGCAAAATCAATGCATATTCCGCAGCCTGTCTCTTCCATCATCCTCATCAGCTCATCAAGGTCTCCGAACTGTGATCTTTTTCCTGTTGTCTCAGGGCAGAGTATGACCTCCCAGTTGTTCTTTCTTATGACTTCCTGCATCTCAAGCATCTCATTCTTTACCTGCTGGAAGCATTCTTCTGGGCTCAGTTTTCCATAGAATGCAGCATGGAATACAATGCATCTGGCACCCATATGATGCCCTCTCTCGCAGGAGTCAAGAATCCTCTTCTTTGAGGCCTCAATCTTCACCTTGTCCTCTGAAGCCAGATTGAGATAGTACGGGGCATGTATTGAGAGCACAATGTTGTGCTTCTTATTCTCCTCTTTTATCCTGCCAGCAAGCTCATTTGACATGACAACTCCTCTGACAAACTCCATCTCAACAGCATCGAGTCCTAGTTCCTTCAGCTCCTTGAGCTTATCAATAGAATTGCCTCCTGTACCTGCAGGACCTATTCTTATTGCCATGATAAAAGGAGTTAAGCCATGTTTTTTATAGTTTTTGTCATGCTATGTCAGGAATCTTTATATAATCCTTGTCTTTCCAGCATCAGATGATATTTGAGAACATTCTCCAGGCAATAGGCAACACACCACTTGTGAAGATTAACAGGCTTAATCCTAACAAGAATGTGACTATCTACGCTAAGATAGAGGGCAACAATCCTACTGGAAGCATAAAGGACAGGATTGCGCTGAAGATGATAGAGCAGGCTGAGGCTGACGGCAGTCTCGCACAGGGCAAGACAATAATAGAGCCCACATCAGGCAACACTGGAATAGGGCTTGCCATGATAGGAACTGTCAAGGGCTATGATGTTGAGATTGTCATGAGCAGCGCTGTTTCTGTAGAGAGAAAGAAGATGATAACAGCTTTTGGAGCAAAGGTTATACTCACTCCTGCAGAGGAAGGCACTGACGGGGCAATCAGGAAGGCAAGACAGCTTGTCAGCGATAATCCTGAGAAATACTTCATGCCAGACCAGTTCTCAAATGAGTACAACAGGATGGCCCATTACAAGACAACAGGAGAGGAGATCTGGAAGCAGACAAACGGAAAGATTGATTATTTTGTTTCCTCAATAGGCACATCAGGCACTATAATGGGAGTGGGAAAAGCCCTTAAGGAGAATAATCCAAAGATAAAGATTGTCTGCGCTCATCCTGTTGAAGGGCATTACATACAGGGCCTGAAGAACATGAAAGAGGCTATCGTACCTGAGATATATGATGAATCTCAGATTGACGAGACTATAATGATCGAGACAGAGGATGCCTATGAGATGGCAAGGCAGATAGCAAAGAAAGAGGGCATATTTGTAGGCATGAGCAGCGGAGCTGCCATGCATGCTGCTATTGAATTGGCCAAGAAAATAGACTCAGGCATGATAGTTGTGATCTTTCCTGACAGAGGTGAGAAGTATCTCAGTACCGCGCTTTTTGAAGCAGAGTGACCTGCTGGATTTATAAAGAAAGATATGAGAATAATGAGAATATGATCTTCTGATACTATTTGATTATCTCCTTATGTATGAAATACTTTGAGAACCTGGCCACAATGGATGATAGGATTATTGAGTAGAGTATGAACACAAGCGTGAGGTCTGTTATCTTTGCTATAGCAGGTATTTCTGCCTGGAATGTCGTGAGCAGGAATGTGACTGAGGCCACTGCAATCCCTTTAGGAGCATTCAGGGTCATGAACAATTTCTCCTTGATTTTATAATTGCTTCTGAAAACAATATTCACAGCAAGATACCTCAGCAATACGAGCAGAAGGAACAGGCTTAATGACAGCGCCAGGAACCTCAATGTGAGGTCAATCTGAATTATGAGCCCTATCAGTACGAATACTAATATCTCAAGAGCGTATGAGAAGAATGAAGAGAACTCCTGCATCTCCCCTTTATGAGTGACATACACAGAGCCAAAGAACAGGCCGAGTGTTGTCACAGCAAGAACACCGCTTCCCTGCAGTACCTCTGCAAGCACATAAGTGAGCAGTGCTGCCACAATCAGTGCCAAAGGTGAAAGCATCTCTGAATAAG
>WJJV01000094.1 GCA_014729495.1 Candidatus Woesearchaeota archaeon | reverse complement strand
TGTGATATGAACTCCTTTCTTATCTTCTCAAGAATCAGCTTTGTTGTCTCGCTTATGTTGGATATGGATATGTGATAGACAGGGACGAAATCCTCCTCTTTCTCAAAGATATTGACCTTTGTGATAAGATTGCCCAGCCTAATCTCGTAGCTGTCAAGATTATCTGCATTACCTTGTGTATCAGGCATTGTCCACCTCTTTTTTTATGACTCTTTTTTATGCGCTTGTTATAAGACAAGCGAAATGATGATGATGATGATGAAAGTTATGATGCATATCAGCTGCCATATCAATCCTGAATCTTATGATGAAATCATTATGGAATCTTCTCATCCCAGAGGATGGTACTTCTTCTGCAGGTAATCCTTTGCGCTGATAAGCGCTTCTTTCTCCTGCGGTTTTTTTGTCTCAGCATGGACTGTACTCGCAGGATGAACTCCAGGCATTGTCTGCTCTATAGGTATCTTTGCTGCCTTGCCTTTCTCATGCTCTTTGAGCTCCTTGGATTTCTCTATCTCAGGCTTCTTTTTCTTCTCAGCCATTCCCTGCACCTTTTCTCTCACATCCCTGCCGTTCTTTGCCTTCATCCCTCTTTTCAGCAGGTCCATGTATATCAGGCATTTGCCGTGTATGAACCTGAAGATCTCTATGTCCTCTGGATATTTCCTGATCAGCTTGCTATGCGTGTCTATGACAAGACTCAGCAGATCCTTGAGCTTGCCGTATTCATTGTTGTTCGCGTACTCTGACAGCTTCATTACCTCGCTGTATAGCTTCAGCTCCTCATAGTACTTGAAGAGCTCGCTGTACAGGCTTGTCTTCTTCTCAAGGAAGTTCAGCGGCAGCTCATGATACAGCTTGTATGCCAGCATGTACTTATCCTTTATCTTGTCAAACTGCTTCTTCTTAATGAGATCATGTATGTTGACAAGCAGCTTCAGCAGCTCCACATATATCTTCTCTGTCTGGCGGTCTACCTCGCCTATGAGTGGTCTTGTCTCCTGTGAGAGTATGTCCTTGTATAGCTTGACTATCTTGTCCCTTATCTTCAGATTCACGTCAATGAATCCTTCAGGGAAGGTATTATAGATGCTGGTTGCCTCCTGATAAGCCTCCTTGGCAAGGTCTGTCTCCCTGTCCTTGAGGTAGTTGTTCGCGCTCTGTATCAGCGTCTCTATCTCATTTGATTTTGAGTTCATATCATCTATTGTGGCCCTGCTGTGCTTGAGCACAATAAGGTGATGCAGGTCCAGTATCTTCATCTCAAGGTCTGCCCTTATATCATAGAATCCTTCAGGAAGCTTTGCATACATCTCAGTTATCCTGCGATAGAGTGCCTGGGCTTTTCCCAGCCTGCCCTTGCTTACATCAGCCATGGCCTCATGTATCATGTCCTTTATCATCTCTGACTTGTGCTTAAGGTCTTTTGTGTACACTTCCTCCTTGCTCACTATGAGCTTCTGGTACATTGAGAGTATCCTGTTCTGCAGGTCTGTCTTCTCTTTGAGGAATCCTCTTGGCAGTGTCCTGTAAAGATGGGTTATCTCTGTGAATGTCCTGTTTGCCTCATTTATCTTCCTTGAGGATATTTCCTTCACAAGCCTGTCCATGAGCTTGACTATGCTTTCAGACTTCTTGCTGAATTCAGTTGATAGGATATTCTTCTTGCTTGTGAGGATATTCCTGTAAAGCTGCAGCATCCTGTCCTGTATGGAGACCTTCTTCTCCATGAATCCTGCTGGAAGAGAGAGGTAAAGCTCCTTGATCTCATGGTAAGTATTCTCTATGAACTCAAGATCCTTGAGAGTCTGTATCTGGCCTGACCGCATATGGGCCTCTACTTTGTTGAACAATGATTCGATCTCAGATATCTTCTTGTTGAAGTCAGTGGACAATGCTTTGTCTATGCCTCCCATGAGATTCTTGTTAAGGTCAACCAGTCCTGACTCTGCTTTCTTTTCTTTCTCTATGAATTTCTCAGGTATCTCATCCTTGATCTTCCTTATCCTGAGGTATATCTTTCTGGCGCTCTCAAAGTCGCCTCTTGCTATGAACTCATTTGCTTTCTTTATGAGAATATCTATATCATCTGTCTCAGGTATCTCCAAACCATCTTTCTTCTTCAGAGGCTCGGGCGTTATCTTCTCTCCTGGCTTTGCCTGTTCAGTTGTGATCTTCTCAGCATCAATACTTATCTCAGGCTCTTCAGGCTTTGCTTCAGGAGCCTCTGGCTTTGCCTCTGGCTGTTCGGGCTTTGCTTCAGGCTCTTCAGGAGAAGGCTTTTCTTTCTCTTTTTCCTCTTCCTTCCCCTCTTCTTTCTCTTCTTCCTTTTCTTCCTTGCCTTCCTCTGGCCAGCCCATCTCTCCGGGCTTCTGCTCAGTGGTTATCTCTTTTGCATGGACTGTCTTCTTCTCAGGCTCTACCTTCTTCTCTGGAGACAGCTTTGCCTTGCCCATGTCTTTTATCTCCTTCTTTGATCCTTCAGGAACCTTAACTTCAGCTTTCTCTTCCTCTTTCTCTACAACAAGCTCTTCAGGCTTCTTTTTCTCTCCTTTTCCTTTAGGCACTTCAGAAGTCAGGTATGGTGTGGTAAACTTGTATTTTATGTGGAGCATGCCCTCTTCCTCAAGAAGGTCTGACAATGATTCAATAGTATTCGCAGGCACGCCGAGTTTCTTGGCAGCCTCGTCAACAGAAATCTCTTTTGATTGCTTTACCAGCTCAAGAAGCCTATCTACATCTGTTCGAACTTCGCCTTCATTCGCCATCTTTTTTAAGTATATAAAAGGACATTAGTATTTAAATCTTTTGAAAAAACATATATGAATCATAAGAATTATAGGAAAAAAAGAGATTATAAAGAAATCTTAAAATATTGATTATCAGTCTGAAGGTGATGAGACAACTGCATCAGATTTTGTCCTCTTGTAGTTGTTTGTCTCTATCAGTTCTGGAATCTCGTTGTCAGGATCAACAAATATCTCTGCATAGTATGTGCCTGAGTCAGAGAAGACATACATTGTCTCTATCTTCTCTTCTTCACCCCTTTTCAGTCCGCTGTCAGTTGAGTAAGTGTCAGTCTTCCATACAGAGCTGTCCTTGTAGAGTTTCACTTGATAATCAAACCTTCCAGAATCCTCTGTTCCCTGGTTCTTGAATATTATCTTGAAAGTGACATCCTCTCCTTCATCAGGGAAGGCTGGACTGAAGTAAGAGTCTGAAACAGTCAGGTCTATCTTTGTCTTCTCTCCTGGAGGAGCTGTATCTCCAGTATCATCTGAAGTGTCATCTGAATCATCAGCATCATCATCTGTGCCAGTATCATCTGTTGTTCCAGAATCAGCTCCATCGCTTGGCTCTGAAGGTATCACAACCCCAGTCCCGTTGTCCTGTTTGCACCCGCTTATGCCTATGACCATCATAGCAAGCACCAATATAAGTATAACCGCTTTTTTCATTGTATGCATAAAGATATTCAGGGGATTTATATATTTTTTGTTTTGTTCAGTTCAGACTGAAGTCATGGGCAATACAATGAGCAGGAATGCTTTTTTCAACAAATTTTATAAATCAATAGCCTTAGAATATGATACACAGCCCTGTGGTGTAGTGGCAAGCATTTCGGATTTTGGTGATGGACATCAAGATTTTGAACAATTTTCGATTTCATCGAAAACGTCCGAAGACCTCGGTTCGAGTCCGAGCAGGGCTATGTTTATTTCCATAAAGCCGAAAACTGAAACATTTATGTTTCAGATGAAGGCTTTTGGAAACCTCAGAAATGCTTATGCATTTCTGACGGTGCTGAAAACCTTTGGTTTTCCGCATCCTAAAAATCCGATATTAGATACAATCGCCGTCAAACTGAAACCTTTAGGTTTCAGGTAGGCGATTGCTCGGATTTTTATGATTTTAGGAGTATCTTTTCAGAATTATAATCTATCCTCAGCAAACTTCTGGAAGCTCCGGTCATAGGTCTTCTCTGCTTCTGGAGAGAAGCAGCAGCCAGGAAGCTCATTGTTCGCAAGATGATATTTCAGGCACTCACAGCACTTGCCTTTTCTTGGGCAGCCTGGATAAGTGCATGAGCATTCTGCCTTGTTCTCATCTATTATGCATTCAATGATTGCCACCTGTGATCATTCTATAAGGTTCAGAGAAGGATTGTCTGCAGGACCTCTGATCTCCACTGCAGTGCCTGTCAGAGGATACTCATCAAAATTGCCGAGCACATCCCCAGCTATCCTGGTATAGACCGGCCTATCTCCTGAGACAAGTATAGCAATGCTGTCCGGCGAGGTCTTGAACAACCTTATCTGCGCAGTGCCTGACTCAAGGACATTGCAGTCATCCTGCTCTTCTATCTCATCACTCATAAGTTCTGCAGCAGCTGGATTGTCGCATGGATTGCCTACAACAATGTAATTCTTTGCGCTGATATCATCCACTTCATCTGCCAGCTCTGCTGTGCCTGTCTGTATGTCAAGATCCCTCAATGCCACCTGGATCTCTGATATTGTCACAACATCCATTGCAGGTGCCTGGTTTCCGACTATGAAAAAGAAATCATCCTGGAATATCTCATCAATGTCAGCAAGAGTATGCACAAGCTCATATTCTGGCTCAGGGTCTGGCTGAGGTTCAGGCTCTGCATCATCTTCATCATCTGCAACATCTGAGGTTTCATTCTCTTGAGGCTCTTCATCACCGGTCTCATTTACTGATTCATCAGCCCCACCACCAGTATTTTCTTCTGCAGCCTGATCTTCAGAAAAGTTTTCTTCTTCATCCTTATCATCAGATTCCTGGCATCCTGTTGACAGCATCAGAAGCAGTATCACAATCATTAATGCCATGATTATTGAGGGTCTTTTTCTCATTGATTCACCTTCTTTATCCTTTATAATATCTTAGTATAATCAGTCCATAATCATGATCAGACCATCATGCTTGTGAAAGAAAGGCGCAAGCCAGGCCAGTGACCTGGCCTGCGGGCACCTCTTTTCAGGAAAAAGATAAACCAGCGAACTATATAAATTTTGTTGGCATTGAAGACAACAAAGCAAAAACAACAAAAAAGCGAAAAGCATTTTTGAGGTCACGGAAACCCTGATTTCCATAACCTTTAAATATATTAGTCACTAAACAAGCAATCTAATAAAGGATACAGGGGTGAGGTCATAGTGGATAATAAGATTGAGATGAGAGATATTTTTCTTTTATTGGCTGTAATTTTTGCTGTTATGTTATCAGCATGCTCTGTGCAGGAGCAGACAGGAAACTCTGGCGCAGATGATGAGGAAACCGGAACAGATGACAGCAGCATGGAAGAAGATGAAGGCAATACAATAATTGTGGTTGATGATTCAGGCACAGAAGTGGAATGCAATAGTGATGCAGACTGCGGACAGGAAGTGATAGGCGAGCCTTACTGCTTCCAGGGAAATATTCTCACGCCAAGGAATATACCAAAGTGTGTCTATCCTGGAACAATAAACTCATACTGCAGGATGGAGAGCAAGGACAGGACAACACTTTGCGGAAGCGGAGAATTCTGCAGGGATGGAGAATGCCTTGTCACTGCACAGCAGCCATGCAATGACACTGACGGCGGAAAGGATTATGATACCCAGGGAAAGGTCACAGACGGCCTGCTTGAGGTATTCAATGACCAGTGCAAGGATGAGGATGTTCTTCTTGAGCGTTACTGCAGCAATGGAGAGTTTGGAAGAGGGCTTACTGAAGAGCATGAGTGCAGGTACAGATGTTCAGGAGGAAGATGTGCTGACAGGGATGAGGACTGAACAAGCATAACTATAACTCTTTTATTCTCTTTTCTATTTCTTTCTTATTCTTAGCAGAAAATCATTCTATACAGCTAATAGATCATCTCACAAAATGCATAAGCTCAAGAACAAGGAATATCAGAAGCGCGAAGATTCCCAGGCTGAGCAGGACTCTTGCCGCAACCCTTATTATGGACACAGCTATGAGCACTATTATCAGCACAATTATTGCCATTATCAGGAAATCTATCATACATCATATATAGTGCTGAGAATATATAAATATTGCGTAAATCTTCTGGTTTTTTCACCACAACATTTATAAATAAGTAGGCTGCCAATATATGATATCAATGGATAAGCCGGTCTAAGGGCTTGCTTATGCTGGAGATGAGAGATCATAAAAATCTTATTCTCCTGGAGGAACAATAGAATGGCAAGGATGTACTCAAGGAAAAAAGGACAGTCAGGATCAAATAAGCCTGTCAACAAGTCAAGGACATGGATAAGATACAAGCCAAAGGAAGTGGAGCTTCTGATAATGAAGCTCGCAAAAGAAGGCAAGTCATCATCAGAGATAGGCCTTGTCCTTAGGGACACTTATGGAATCCCTGACTCAAAGTTCATCACAAAGAAGAAGATAACAGACATAGTCAAGGAGAAAGGGCTTGCAAAAGAGATTCCAGAAGACCTCCTCAACCTCATAAGAAGGTCAGTCCAGATAAGGAAGCACATTGAGGAGAACAGATCTGACAAGACAGCTCTCAGAGGGCTGCAACTCACAGAATCCAAGATAAGAAGGCTCATAAAATACTACAAGGAGCAGAAAGTCCTTCCTATGAACTGGAAGTTCGATGCAAAGAGCCTAAGGATCTATGCAGAGCAGTGATGATGGCATTACTGCCATTGTCATGAATCATACTCATGGACAATTACGAACTCTTCAAGAGCAGCGTCAAGAAAGCTGCTGAAAGATTCAAGACCCTCAACAAGAATGAGTCCATAAAGATTGTCAGTCATCTTGATGCAGATGGCATTAGCGCAATCTCCATTCTGATAAAGGCTCTTGACCGGATGAATCTCAAGTATTCTATATCCATAGTCCAGCAGATAAACGCAGACATACTTCATGAGATAATGAGTGACAGTGGCAGCACATATATCTTCACTGATCTTGGAAGCGGATCTCTCACAGACATAAAGAAGAATCTTGCAGGAAAGAATGTATTTGTGCTTGACCATCACGATATTGACCCAGCATATGATGATCAGGGTGCAAACGATGATTTTGTTTTTGTCAATCCTCATATCTATGATATAGACGGCGGAGATGAGATCAGCGGTTCTGGAGTAGTATATCTTTTTGCCAAGGAGCTTGATGAGAGGAATCAGGATATGGCTCATATAGCAGTGGTCGGAGCAATTGGAGACATACAGGAGAACAAGGGATTTCTCAAGCTGAACAATGAGATACTCAATGATGCGATAAACCAGAACCTCATAGAGGTGAAAGAAGGCTTGAGGGTCTTCGGATTCCAGACAAGACCACTCCATAAAGTGCTTGAGTACTGCTCTGACCCTTACATACCTGGAGTGTCAGGTAATGAAAGCAGGGCGTTTGAGTTCCTGAGCCAGCTTGGCATTGATCCAAAGAAAGGCAATGCATGGAGGACAATGGCAGACCTCACAGACGAAGAGATGCAGAGGCTCATAGCAGGAGTGATAATGAAGCGCGTTGAGGAGAATAATCCTGATGATGTGATAGGGTGCAGTTATGTTCTTAAGAAAGAGAAGCCAGGCTCGCCTCTGAGGGATGCTAAAGAGTTCGCCACCCTGCTGAATGCATGCGGAAGGCTTGAGAAGGCATCTCTAGGCATAGGCGCCTGCATAGGCGATGATGACATGAAAAGGAAGGCTGTCCAGCATCAGCAGGGCTACAGGAAAGAGATAGTCAAGGCAATGAATTGGTTCAGGGAGAACAAGGAGAATGGCCTGCTCACAAAAGGCAATGGTTATGTGATAATAGATGCCAAGGATCAGATAATACCTTCTATGATAGGGACTGTGGCATCAATACTCACAAAGTCAAATGAGTTTGAGGATGGCACATTGGTCATGGGAATGGCCAGGCAGAAAGAGAATACCACTAAGATATCATTGAGAGTTGCCGGCCGGGACAATGAGGTTGACCTCACTGAAGTTGCGCGGGCTCTAACAGAGAAAGCAGGCGGAGAGGCCGGAGGCCATATGTTTGCAGCAGGCGCTGTGATAAAGACAGCAGACGAGGAGAAGTTTGTTGAGACAGCCAAGGAGTATTTTGAGAGGAGAAAATCCTAAGAGGTTATCACTGTTTTATCTTTTTGGTTCTATTTATTCTGCTTCTTTGGAGATACAAGATTTATCAAATCCTCTTAAGAATATTCCCTCTCAATCCCCACCCACACAATTCTTCCAGAATATCCGCAAATTCTTCCACAACCCACTGGACATGCCTGCACAGAGGTTATTTAAATTTCCTGATCTCCCATTTCTTCATGGAAACAGAACATCCAGAAAAGGCATTGGCTGTGTTTGAGGGAAAACGCATTAGAAGAGTATGGTATAAGGATGAGTGGTATTTTTCTGTAGTTGATGTGGTGGCAGCTCTAACTGACAGTGAAGATGCAAGAAATTACTGGAAAGTCCTCAAGCACAGGTTAAAACAAGAAAGTAGTGGGGTGGTTACAAAATGTAACCAACTGAAATTGCTTGCTTCAGATGGCAAATATTACAATACAGATGCTGCCAATACAGAAGCCCTGTTCAGGATAGTGCAGTCAATACCCTCAAAAAAAGCAGAGCCATTCAAGCTATGGCTTGCCAAAATCGGCTACGAGAGAGTGCAGGAGATAGAGGATCCTGAGCTTGCCCAGAAACGCATGAAAGAATTATACAGAAAGAAGGGCTATTCTGACCAATGGATTGAGAAGAGGATAAGAGGCATCGCCATAAGGGACGAGCTCACAGATGAGTGGAAGAATAGAGGTGCAAAGAGCAGGAAGGATTATTCCATACTGACAGCTGAGATCTCTCAGGCAGCATTTGGCATGAACCCGGATGAATACAAGAGATTCAAGAGCCTTGAACAGCATAACCTGAGGGATCATATGGATGACATGGAGCTTATCCTCACAATGCTTGGCGAGGCTGCAACAACAAGATTCACAAGAGACAGAGATTCACTGAACATTCCAGAACTCAAAGAAGATGCAAAAGATGGCGGGGATATTGCAGGCGACACCAGGAAGAACATTGAGAACAAGCTAGGCAGGAGTGTTTTATCCAAAGAGAATTATCTTGAAGAACCTGAGGCTGTAAAAAGAAAGAAGCTGAAATTCAGCAGAAAGGCCTTGAAAGACCCAAACACTACCCAGCAATGATTAACAATCTTTAAATACATACATTGGCCAACTGTGCTATTATGGTACAGCACAATCTTAGAAGGCATGAAATCATGGGCCTGTTGTTCATATTTCTTGCTGCGACATGCATAGGCATTGGCATCTACCTGACCCTGATGGGTGCTATAGGCAGGCCATTGCTGAGGCAGTCAACTGAGTACTTCCTCAAGGGAAAGGAGTTCATACTTTTCCCATTGTTCTATGGTGTTGGAGCCGTGCTCTGGGAGCTGGGGAAGATCGAGATCAAGGAAGCTATTCCTGGAAGGATAAGGAGGGATTAGATGGCCAAGAAAAGCGCGATGAAAGAGCTGGAAGGCATGGAGAAGAAAGAGCTTGCTGAGCTCAGGAAGATAGAGCAGGATATCCACTACGGAACAAAGGAGCTCATAACAGGCCTGCTGATAGGGATAATAATCGGGTTCCTTATAGCTGCTGTGTTCTTGTGAGAATTATTTTTTTGATGCTTCATTCATTTTCTCAATTATCAGATCACCATATTTCTGGTCTTCAATCTCATAATCTTTTGTTATAGCTTCCAATAGTTCCCGGCAGGCCTGCATGACAGACTCTTCACTGTCCTTGTTGTCAAGTATCTTTTCAATCTCAATAAAGTGGCCAAGAGTATCAACATCATCAAGAGCGATAGTGAATCCATTGTATGTATATTTTGTCCTCTGTTTCCTGACAGTGAATTCCTCCCTGAAGCCGAGCTTCTCAAGGATTGCCACAACTGCTTCAGGAGAAGAGACATCAGACTTGATCTCAATTCCTCCTGCTTTTCTTCTGATCTCTTTCATCTCAAAGCAGTGCCTGCCATCAACAGTCCTTATTCTGGAAACAACTCCACCTTCAATCACTTTGCCCTCATGATCCAGAAAATCAGGATGAAGAAGAACTTTGTCTACCTGTTTCAAAGTCTTGATGCGCTCAGCACCTAGCTGATCTAACTGGGTTTTGATAGCTCTAATATCTTTGATTCTTGCTTTTATCTCTACTTCTATCATGATATATGATAAGAATCAGCTCTTGATAAATTTATTGGTTTTAGAAGGTGATCCTGGCATTGCCATAAAGACGTTGCTCTTGTGATATTGGCGAGGTGGCTAATGCTTTAAGTAGAATTACTTTGCGCTTTTTCTTCCTGGCCTCTCCGATACGGTGCTGTTATCTCTATGTCGGAGAGGTGGCGCTCAACTTTGGGCTCTGTTAGGCAGCAACAAGGACGAATACTGAGTGTAGAGGGAAAACCAGTTACGCAGTTCTGGTTTTCCCTTTACGAGTAGGGCAAATTGCGAAGCAATTTGACCGTGTATGAGTCCATTGTTGTTGCTGCCTTATAATTTATAGAATCTCCTTTTTGGCCGTCTGCCGGCAATATTGTTGTTGCAAATGCGGAGCTTTTGCAACTAAGAAAACGAGAAATCAATCTGATTTCTCTAGTTCAGAATTCTTCACTATGTTCAGAATTCATGAACAATCTATGATTTTCTGTTGCTGCAGATGTTTAATGAAAATACAAATAATCACCATAAGATTTATTAACAGAAAAGATTTCATATTTGCTTATGGACGGCGAGGCCATAAAAGAGGTAGAGAAAAAGCTTGAGTTCGGAGCAGGCGAGATACTTCTTTTATTCCTCATAGCACTGAACATCCTTGAGTTCGCAGGACTGCTTCCTCATGACCTTGACTATCTTAAGAAGATAATATCCTGGGTTGCTCTTGGTTATCTGCTCTACAAGGCTGATCTCACAGAGATAATATTCGGCTATAAGGACAAGCTCATTGATACCCTGCTGATACTGGCTTACTTCCTCATCATCATGAAGAATTTTATTGTCTTTTCAAAGACAGCAGTTGATGCTATAGGATCTCTGGAAGGATCATTCCTCATGCCACTCTATATCTTCATACTTGACCATGCCCTTGCATTTGAGATCATAACATTCTACATTGGAGCCATACTCCTTATCATTGTGGCCTGCTTCAACCTGTTCCTGAATGTTGATATCAAGGCTCCAAGCATCATGGCCATGATACACTCTGAAGGTATGTCTGAAGGCATTGGCCAGAGGATAGGGAGAACCATAACATCATTCCTTATCTTTGTGACCTTCTTTATAGTTGTTTTCAACCTCATTATGGAATGGCTAGCCTGGGCAATAGACAGCTCGATACTTGTACTGGCAATATTCTTCTACTTCTTTTTCTTCATAAAATACTCCAGGAAATTTGATGCAGAGAACTTTGTCTACAAAGTTGGAAATGTAGGAAGCGATTTCTACAGGAATGCGATCAGGCTGTTCCATTCAAAGGACACAATAATGATAGCTGTATCAGGCATCCTCGTTCTCCATCTCATCACAGACGCAGGCATATTCATACTGCCTTACATAACAGGCAAGGAGATAAGCTATTTCACTGCGCTGGGAGCAGGGCATGAGACAATAATCACCCTTGCCTCAGCATCTCTGGCATCTGTCCAGGCAGGCCTGGCAAAGGCTCTTGTAATTATAGGATATCTGTTCAATGTACTTGCTGCCTTGTTCCTCTTCATTGGCCCTGCATTCATATGGTATGAGCTTTACTCAGGAGAAAGAAAGGGCATTCCAAGGATAGCATACTTCCTTTTCTTCTCTTCAATCGCATATCTGCTTATGAATCCTGTGTTCAGCATGAAGAGGATACTCATAGAGAGGATTGCTGGAGTGGATATCATAACAACCAGCCTGGGTATGCAGAATATCCAGCTGTACACAATGATCGCCATTGCTGCAGGAATGACTGCATTTGCGCTGACCTATATGCATGTCTTAAGAAGGTGCCTGAAATATATAATATTCTCATTGGTAGCAATGTTCTTTGGATATTACATCTATCTCTTCTCCTTTGATATAGTGGCATTCTATATCAATGCTCTTTTCAATGGCATACCTGCACTGGCAAAATTCTATTTTTTGATATTCCTCGCTGCTACAATGCTTTTCTATTCAATAGGAGGAATATACTTCATCTATATCGCGCTCTACAGTCTTCATAAGAAAGAGGTCTAGGGAATATATGCTGTAAAATCTTCCCCCTCTGTTTTCTCAGCGCTAGGCAGTGCTGCATGATCCCTCTTTGCAACAACAGGCATGTTCATAGCAGATTGTATCATTGAGATGTCCTCAAGCGATGCTGTCAGGTCTGCATGCTCATGGTTGACTCTCTCTTTATACAATGAGAAACTCTGCTTACAATAGACCAGCAAGGAACCTGCATTATCTATAAGACTCTCTTGATCTTGACAGCCCATACCGAGTGCTTTTTTCGCATCCCTTGATGTTCTGGCGAGCTCTATAGCCATGTATAGCCTTGAGATGTCTCTTGCTTCTATAATCAGAGAATGGATGCTTTCGATAGCCTGGTTATCCATCATATGCCAGAATTCATTGGATACTTCATCTGTGTAATCACACCATGAATTGAGCTGTCTGGCTGCTGCGCCCCAGTACCCTCCTCTTTCATAGCAGTCTGCCATTGCATAGTTCACATCAAGGTTTGTGAGCAGTGACCCTACTATGGCTTTGCTATCTTCCTGCGGCCTGTCGATAGCCTGATCAATAAGATACTGCCTGAATTCTATTGAATAAGCTCCATCAGGAACAGAATAACCTGGCTCTGCAAGCACCTCAAGGTCAGGAACATCCAGGGATTTGTGCTCTTTTCCTGGATTGTACACAGCAAGGAATATCTTCTCCTCTGACCCTACAAGGTCTACATGTAGTATCCGGTCATCAGGATTCGCAAGCCTGGAGTTTCTTTCCATTATCTCAGCTACTGTCCTTCCAAGCTGAGGATTGAACAAGGAATTGATATCTGCGTAATGCGCTCCAGTCAGCACAGCTGAGACAATCTCAGATACATAACTGCCTATTGAGAAGAACTGTCTTGCCTGATCTTCAAAATCTCCGTTTATCCTGTTCATGTCCACAGCCACAGAGACATGATACATGTCCTCTGATCCTTCTATCATCACAGAGACAGGCTGGGTCTCTGAATCACTTTCAGCAGCAAACTCAAGTGCATCATCATATCTTACAGAGAATCCGTCAATAGCTTTGTCAAGTGTCTTATCAGCAATGTCCTGAAGCTGAGGAACACTCACCATAGGCACAAAAGAATGTTGCTGTTTCATTCCTGCTTTGACAGCGTGTTCTGCCAGAAATCCTAGATCAAAATGAGGGTTGAATCCCTTGAAATCCATGCTTTGCGGTTCTTGTTGGGGTGTGGTCATAGTATCCTCTTTTTTCTGTTACCCAACCAAACCCTCTGATTATTGTTATCTAAAGAAAATAGAGTAGTATTTAAATTTATCGTTTTTACATATATGGGATCACATAAGATACTGTGAATCCTGCGGAACATAATGCCCTCTTTCAGAGAAGACCTGTTCTTCAAGTATGCCTGCAACAGCTTCAGGCAGCCCTCTGAGGTCTCCATGGGCAACCCTCTCAAGAACACTATAAAAGAATTCCTGGCCTGCTTTCCCAAGAGTTGACTTTCTCTGCGTCATTCTTGATTGCGCATCATCATAAACTGCAGTATTGTTAATAACAGCTGCAGAAAGCTGTAATACCATCCTTTCATGGCCCTGAATCCCTTCTTCATCTGCCTTAGTGACACATCTATGATACAAATCCTTCTGAGTATCATGACTGCTTAGAGCAAAACCTAATGGAGATTTCATAAGTCCCAGGTCAAAACTGCTGGGAATATCATAATGACCTGATTCATGCATGTCCACTCAGACCAGCCTCCCTGATTGAGATGAACGGCCTGCTCTTGGCCCTCATGAATGTCATTCCATCTTTTCTCTCTATCTGTCTCCATGTGAAGACATTGTTCCTTATCTTCATGTAGTTGAATTTCATATTATCCCTCTTATTCTCTTGTCCTTATTCTCTTGTCCTTGTTCCATTGTCATCTTTCTGCATGCATGATTCTATCTCAGTACGTTCAGCACACCCCAATTGCTTCCTGTGAATGAAAGCAGTCCTGAAGCCAGCACAACAAAAACAAAGAATGCTGGATTGAAGGACCCCACAACATATTTGAACAGGATGAACCAGTAAAAAGGCACTGAGGTGATGAAGAGCGCCTTTTTACTGAGTTCCCTGAAATAAGATCTTGCCTTCTCAGTCTTTGTCTTTTTCTTCTCATAAGACTCAAACTTTTCCATGACATCATTGATCTCCTGCTGTTTCCTCTGCAGGACATCCATAAACACATAGTCTTCCATAATATCCCCCAAACTTATCTATGAAAATACTGGATAGGAAGATGCTTCAGCTGCCTGCCCCCCAACAAACAGGCAGCCTGCATCTCCTAACCACCCCCGTGGTTAAGCGTGATACCCTTCCTCAATATTGGCAGGGATTATTCTTTCCTTCTCCTCTGGCTGGTAAAAGACGCACATCCTTTTACTGCCTCCAAGCACAAGCTCTGTGCTGTAAAAATCCTTGTCAGGATGCGAATGCACCCCATTCCTAAAGAGCCTCTCAAAAGCGCTGGTTACTTTGCCCCATGGATTCTCAGGATAATTTTCAGGCACTTCCACCAATGCCTTGCCCTCCTGGATCCTGTATCCAAATACCTCTGCAAGGAATGCTCCATTCCAGAAGTTAGGCACAGGCTCATCACGGTATCTTCTTCTTTCTGTGAACATAGCAGCGAACTTGTCAGCTACTGATATTACCTTTGATTCATCGCTTGCATAATCATCATCTGATACATGAAAATGCCCGCTGCCATCAGGCTTTTCATGGTGGAATGCTACGCAGTCCAGGAGATCGCTCCCAAGCACATCCTGATACTCCTGAAGTATTATCAGGCCATACTGAGTATGGAGCTTCATCTCCTCCCTTTCGTCATCAGTAAGCTTTCTTGGAAGAGTCCATAATTCCATCATCTGCTTCTCAAGCTTTCCGATATCATGGAGAAGGCCTCCCATTGCTATCTTTCTCATTGATTTCTTGTCATAAGGCGGCTCCATGCCTTTTTTCATATGATAAGCATTGGCCTCCACTGCAGCCATGCAGCCATGCATGCACACATCAAGGGAATGCACCAGAAGCCTGTCCCTTCCTGTAAGAGCTATATTCTCGGACTCAAATTCGGTCTGCAGATAATCCATCGCGCCCAGCAGATCAAAGACTATGGGTCTGCTGGCCTCAATTTCAGAGTAAAGCTCTTCAGCAAGCTGCCTGAGCGAATGGACGCCAGACCAGTCCTTGTGCTCTGAAAGCTGGTGGAAAGCACTGTCAAGCCTCTGAACAGCCATCTGGACATACTTGTCATTCTCAGCTGTCTCAAAAAGTTTTGATCTTAGACCTGAATCATTTGAGGATACATTGCTCTCCCTTGACTTCTCAACAAGAGTCAGTGGAGTGTAGCCTCCCCAAAGCCCGAAATTTTCAGGATTTATTTTGTCTTTTGGTATCTTGTGCTTTCCAACTATCAAGTATTCCACTTCTCATCACCCCATCATAGCTTTTGCTAAGTCAATTCTGTTTCTTGTCTATTCTGCGCAGCTTTCGCTATGCTAAATCACTCTTTCTTCTGCCAAAACCTTTCAAAAACTTTATTTCAAAAGGAGAAAGATCGCAGGCCCGGCTATGCCGTGCCTGGAATCACCTCTTTCCCCCCACAAACGAAGTGAGCATGATCTCTTATGATTGGATTCTTTATCTGATCTGATTCTCAGATTGAATCCCTTATGAGTTTTATTGCCTTGTTCTTTACTGCCTTGTCAAGATTGAGTGATATCTTCCTTGTCTTCTTCTTTGCTGAAGCAAGCCATCCTACCTCTGATTCTATGAGCCCCATCTCTGTCAGCTCTATGAGGAATGACCTGACCCTTCTCTCTGACAATGGCTTTATGTTGAGTGACTCGCACTCCTCAAGGTATATCCTGTAGATATCTGATCCAGCCATCACTTTCTCCTCATTCTTGAGGATTGAGAGGTAGATAAGTTTCTGATGCTGCGTGAGTGTCTGCACTATTGCCAGCATCTGGTCCCTCTCAAGGTTCTTGTCAGCCTCTTCAACAAGGTCAAGTGTTATCTTGTTTCTCTTCTTTGCTATCGCTATCTTTGCGCATGAATCCATGAGCTCAAGCGCCTTTCTCGCATCTCCGTTCCTCTGGGCCTCTATCTCTGCAACCTTCTTTATCACTGCATCTGTTATCACTCCTGGCTTGAATGCCACCTTTGCCCTTTCCTTGAGTATGTCAAAGAGCTCATCTGATGTGTAAGGAGAGAAGATTACTTTTACCCTGCCGAATGCCGACTGGGTCCGAGGTTTTATGTAATCTCCCACCCTAACATCATTTGATATTACAAGAGTGGAAACCTTTGATTTCACGCTGTTGTTTATCCTGCTGAGCCTGTATAATATGTCATCACCGCTTTCCTTGAGCACATAGTCTACTTCATCAAGTATCACCAGCACCTGCTTTGACTCATCCTCAAGCAGATTGTTGAACTCGCTGAGGGCCTTTGCCCTTGTCCATCCCATCCTTGGGTACTCCCTTTCAGGATTCAGCTGGTTCAGCAGGCCTATCAGGATCACTGTCTCTGTCCTGTTCTCTGAGCAGTTTATGTAAGCTGTTTTCAGCTCCACTTCCTTGTTGTCTGCTTCCTGCTCAAGCTCTTTCATCAGATCAAATATGAGGCCTGTCTTGCCGGTTCCAGGCACTCCGTAAACAAAAACGCAGCTCACAGCAGAGCCCATGAGTATAGGCGCCAGCTCCATTATGAGCTCGTTCTTCTGACCCGTCCTGTGCAGAAATCCAGTGGGCGGCTCCAAAGAATAGAGCACATCCCTTTTGTTGTATATTGGATTTTTCAGCACTGAAGCGAAAGTCATTGGTTCCATTTTCTCAAACCACCCCTGGAAGAACCGTTTGTTTCTTCCAAACACCTTAACCATAGTATTGCGCAAGTCCTTTATATACTTTTCGGTTTTTGTTTCCCTCATTTCCGATGCTTCCGATACTAACTTGTATTCCAATATGGGGAAAAGTATACTGGTTGGTGGAATAGTTGCAAAGAAGTACAACAAAAATTATAAACAAGCTCATAAATCAAGAATCATATATGAAACTCTACCCCCTGCTTACAGACAAGGATGCTATCAATCTACTGAAAGCGCTCTATGACAACGAGGTGCTGGAAAAGAAGTCCTATACAACAAAGCTTTCTGATGTAGGCTCAAAAGCCAGGCTCAAAAGCAGAGGCACAGAAGCAGCTGAAAAGCTGTCATCCTATAATCTTATAGCCCTGGACTCGGTTGACAATGACTATATAATGAGCATAACCAACAGGGGCAAGGAATTCATAGAGATATTTGACCAGCTTGTGGAGCTTATGAATCCAAAGTCTTCAGGCCAGAGGTCAATAAGCATAAAATACGAGCTTACCAATCATGAGAAGAAGATACTTATCCTGACATACAAGATGTCAAAGGAGAGCGGAAGCGATTTCATACCCATGAAGATGCTTGTAGAAGAGCTGTATCCTGTCAATCAGGCAGGCAAGTCAGGGGTTGTCTCAAGATGCATATCAAAGCTTGAGGAAATCGGCCTTATGGAGAGGCAGAAACAGGGAAGAAAGACCCTTGTCTGCGTGACAGAAAAAGGCTTCAAGACAATAAGGCAGCAGTATCTGAAAGGACTGATGCATTGAAGAAAGCTCAATTATTCTTTTGAGAACAACGCTTTATTAAGCCGCGTACTTTCCTGGTTTTTCTGGTGAAGCAATGCCAAAGAAACCATACTTCAGGTTCCTGTCAACAGAGAACCTTTTTTCCCATTGCCTTAACAGCCCATAAGTTTCCATATCAACACCAGGTATTATCAGCAAAGGGCTTATTATCTCGCTGTCCCCATAGACTGAGAGCTTAGTATCGGTCTGTTTTGCGAGCACTCCGAAACCAGTCAGAGTTGATGCTATTGCATCAGTGACCAGAGGATCATTCCTTGCGATATTCTCAAGCCATGAAGAGCTGAAGAAATGATTTGTCTTCAGGTTAGCCAGTCTTATGTAGAGATCCTGAGGTAAAGCAATGGCAGGCTTTCCTTGCCTGATGATTCTTCTAAGATCCACTCTTCTATTGACTACAATTCCAGTATCATCAGTGCAGACATATCTCTTTTTGTAATGGAAATCTGTAGAAATACCCTCAAGGTTTCTCGGATTAACTTCAGCAGGAATCCTTGGCTGCTTTTCATTGATCCAATACAAGACCTTCCTGACATCATCAAGAGTTCTTTTTTCATCAAAACCATCCTTACAGAGATATCTTCTTAGTTCTCTCTCAATCAGATCAGCTGAATGCCCATGCATTTTACTTTATCAGATTCTGCCCCACACAGATCATTCTATCTCTATCCATCTCCACATGATATCCCTTGAGTAATCGCTTGACACCATTATCCTTGCAAAATGCCAGCCAGGCTCAAGGCTGTCAAGGCCTGGAGTGAAGTAATGGCCGTGCTTCTCGCCGTCGCTTATGTCAAATCCTCCTGAGGCAGCATAATATCCTGCATCAGGTATCCATAGTGTGACAGTGGCGTCCTCAATGTTCTCAAGGCCTGAGTTGTATACATTATAGTGCATCTCAAGCTGATCATCATACACTCCGCCGAACCTGAATGTGCTCAGCTGCAGGTCATAACCAGGCACAGCGCATGCAATAGTAGATATAAGAATCATCATGATGATTCCAGCAAAGAATCCTGTCAGTCCCTTTTTCATATCAACACCCCGCTTTAAAATTATTAATATTACTATCTCAAATATTACTATTTCAGAATGGTTAAGAGATATATAAATGTTTTGATTGAGAATCTGAATCAATATGAAGTAATAGCATAGTCAGCTCTTGATTATCTGATGTATAGATGTATCATTCTTGCCTCGAAAAAGGATGCTGATAGTCCTATGTCTGAGAGATGGCGATAGATTTTTGGGATTATATTGTAATTTATTCCTAGCCTCTCTTATAAGCGCCATAAACCAGACCACGGAAAGGTGGATGGCTTTAAGAGGATTATATTGCACTCTTCTCCTAGCCTCGCCAATAAGATGCTGCTAATGCTATGTTGGCGAGGTGGCTATGGCATTATATGAATTCTTCAAAACATTTAAACTCCTTGCCTCTCCGATCAGATGCTGCTACCCTGACATCGGAGAGGTGGCTATTCCTTTTGGTTTATTCTCTTGCAACATATTCCTAGCCTCGCTGATAAGATGTTGCTCTAGTGACATCAGCGAGGTGGCGCTATCTTTTGGCTTTAGCCAGGCAGAATAGTTGAGGCAGCAACATAACTTTTTTGAGGCAACAACAAGGGATGAATACTGAGTGTAGATGGTAAAAATTTACATAGTAAATTTTTAGCATTTACGAATAAGGTAAAAATTTGCAAAGCAAATTTTTAACGGTGTATGAATCCATTATTGTTGTTGCCGACATTAATTTATCAATCTGTCCACTGTTGCTGCTGCCGTAAAGATAGAAAATTTCCTTTTTGACCGTGTATGAGTCCATTGTTGTTGTTACAAATGCGAAGCTTTTGTAACTAAGAAAATCTTAGATTTTCTGTTGCTGCCTGCATAATAATAAACCCTTCTTCTTGACAGTGTATGAGCCCATTATAGTTGTTGCAGATAATATCATTATAATATTACCACCCAAACCTTTAAATACAGTCTTTTTTTCTTCAGATCTGGTGTCTAAAATGCTAAGAAGCCCTATATGCTCTGTTTTGGGCCATGTTGACCATGGCAAGTCAAGCATTCTTGATTCTATCAGAGGCAGTTGTATAGTCAAGGGCGAGGCAGGAGCAATAACCCAGGCAATAGGCGCTTCAATAATACCTCTTGAAGTAATAAATGATAGATGCGGAGAGCTTCTTGATAGCCTGAACATGAAGCTGACCATTCCAGGCCTGCTGTTCATCGACACTCCTGGACATGCAGCATTCACAAGCCTCAGGAAAAGAGGCGGCTCGCTTGCTGACATAGCCATACTTGTGGTTGACATAAATGAGGGGTTCAAGCCGCAGACTATTGAGGCTATAGAGATACTGAGATCCAACAAGACTCCTTTTGTGATCGCAGCCAACAAACTGGATCTTGTGCCTGGCTGGAAATCCTCAGACAAAGGAGCCCTTGCCAATCTGAAAGAGCAGTCTCCTGATGTTGCCGCTGCTCTTGACCAGAAGCTCTATGAGCTTGTGGGCCAGATCCATGAGAGATTCCAGATGGATTCTGAAAGATTTGACAGGGTGGATGATTTCAGCAAGAAAGTGGCTATTGTGCCATGTTCTGCAAAGACCGGCGAAGGACTACCTGAGCTCATAATGATGGTGGCTGGACTGGCCCAAAGATTCCTTGAAAGATGCCTGGACTGCAATGTATCAGGTCCTGCAAAAGGCACTGTCATGGAAGTAAAGGAAGAGAAAGGACTAGGCAAGACAATTGATGTCATATTGTATGATGGAACACTTAAGGTCAATGATACTATAGTCATAGGCGGAATAAACGAGCCTATTGTGACAAAGGTCAGGGCATTGTTTGAACCAATGCCCCTGTCAGAGATGAGGGAGAAGAAGGCCAAGTTCAGGTCAGTCAAGGAAGTTAAAGCTGCTACTGGAGTCAAGATATCAGCACCTGATGTGGAGGAAGCTATTGCAGGCATGCCAGTAGTTGCTGTAGGTGAACAGCAGGATACAGATGAGATAATACATGATGTCCAGAAGACAGTTGGAGAAGTCCTTATTGAGAAAGGCTCTGAAGGTGTTGTGATAAAGGCGGACAACATAGGATCACTTGAGGCTCTTGTCCAGCTGCTCAAGGAGAAGGATATAGCTATCAGAAAAGCATCTATAGGAAATATAACAAAGAAGGACATCGCAGATGCTGAAAGTAGCTTTGAGAAGGATCCTCTTCAGAGCGCGATACTTGGATTCAATGTAATGGTGCCTGAGGATATCCATGTTCCCAAGAAGGTCAAGATAATAACAAATGATGTCATATACAGGATAATTGAGGACTATGAGAAATGGGCAGATGAGTCATCAAAGAACATTGAGGCCATGAAGCTTGACACTCTTGTGAGGCCCTGCAGGATAAAAGTCCTTCAAGGCTATGTATTCAGGCAGAGCAATCCTGCAATAGTTGGAGTGGAGATCCTTGCCGGAAAGCTGAAGACAGGCATGCCGATCATGAATGATGAAGGAAAAGAGATTACAGAAGTCAAGACAATACAGCTTGAGAAAGAGAACGTGAGCGAGGCAGAGAAAGGCAAGCAGGTGGCTGCGTCATTCCCTGGAGTGACTGTGGGAAGGCAGATAGATGAAGGAAGCGTATTATACAGCGCAGTGCCAGAAGATGACTTCAGGAAGATGAAGTATCTGAAGAAATACCTCAGTGAGGACGAAATAGAGGCCATAAAGGAGATAGCCCTTATAAAGAGGAAAAACAATGCTGTCTGGGGAGTTTAAGCAAAGTATTTATATATTAGATGTGTTTTAAGGTAATCAATATTTATAAAACAGATGGGGGTGAAATAATGGCAAATAAAGGAGATCAGAAGCTTTGGGCTTTTCTGGCAGTTTTCTTGAGCATAATAGGATTCATAATAGCTCTTCTTGTGAAGAAAGATGACAAGTATGTGATGTATTATGCTAAGCAGAGCCTTATCATTTTCATAGCATCAGTTGTTGTGTCAGTGGTAGGAAGCATAGTGCCTTTCATAGGATGGTTCATAGTGCTGCCTATAGGAAGTCTTATAGTGTTCGTGCTTTGGATAATGGGTCTGATTTACTCAGTCTCAGGAGAGATGAAACCAGTGCCTCTGATAGGAAAATATGGAGACAAGTTCGACATTTAGGAAACCTTTTTATTGTTCTTTTTTTTCTCTTTTTCTCATGAAACTCAATATACTGAACACCAGAGAGAAGAAAGCAATACTCAAATCAATAAAGGAACAGTGGGATGCTGATCTAAAGACAGACCTGGTATTTCTCCTGAGCTCAAAGTTCAAGCTTTATCTCATGAACAAGGACTTTTCCACGCTTGACGAGACAAAGCTGCACATAGACAAGATGGGAATGTACTTTGGAGAGGTCATGAAGAACAAGGAGGTCAGGCTGAGCATTGAAGGAAGCCAGATTGTAGGCCCTGTCGCAAAGAAGAATGTTCTTGACATAAGCGATGGCGAGACAAAGATATGGCTGCACGGCCATAATCTGTTCAGGAAAGTGATCAAAGAATCTGGCTTTGTGATCATAAAGAACAATGATGACTTCATGGGATGCGGAAAGGTGAAGCAGGGAGAGATACTTAATTATGTCCCAAAGACCAGAAGGATACTCGGCGAATGAGGCAAGGCCTAGCTAGTGCGATTACCCATCACTATCAGAATTCACTTAAGGATGTCTTCTATGGGCTTTTTTGATGCTGCCTGTTCGCTCTGTCCTGTTCCTCCTTTGAGCTTCTCTGCCTCTTTGGCAAGATCAACTCCAAGGTCCTTCAGTGCCTTGACATGCATCTGCATGAGCTGCTCGACAATATTGAGGATCTTCATCATCTCCTCCCTCTCCTTTGCCAGAGTGCTCAGCGCTCCCTTGTGGAAGCCTACCTGTTCATCCTTGCTTGCTTTTTCTGCCATTTTATGAATATTTTCAGCCTGATTTAAATATTTTATGCTTGAATATGCTGCTGATAGGTCAACCCATAAGCAATATCATGGCATGCTTCATGGCCTGGGCTTATAACCCATGCTGTCATAGAATGATTCTCCTTTTAGAGGCATGAAATGCAGTACCTCAAATGACTCTTTGACAAACGCCTGCATCTTGAGGACATCGGTTATGGTGCTGTTCTTCCTGCTTTCTCTCTGCTTTCTCCACACCCTCCTTATCATGAAATCAAGGAAGTGATTCATGAGCCAGTGGTTCTTCCATTCATCATCAGGGTCTATTATAAGATCGCCATTGATCCAGACCTCTATCTCTCCCTGCTGAGCCCTTTTCTTCTCTCCGTCAAGCATTACCTCAACATCCTTGATATACCTGAGATGGAAGTCAATCCCTAACCTCTGCTCATAGAACGGCGACCCTTCCTCTCTCTTCGGCATCCTCCACCAAAGCCACATTGTCTTTGCCTCTCTCGGATCAGATGATCTCTTCTCAGAATAATATGTCTCCATCATGTTCTTTGCGCCTTCCTTAGAATTGAGATAACCTATGTCCTGGAGCTTCTCCTTTACGTCCCTGTAGATCTGCTTGAAGTCAAATATGCCAAAATACTTGACTCTGGTCTTCAACCCCTTTATTTTGACAGACATGATTATTCTGAATCAATTTTCATTTATAAATATTGTGCTGATGCTGTTCAGATTACCGCACCATACAGCAGAGCATCATATAAAAAGTATCTGAAAAGAGCATCAGTACTTAAGATAAAGCGCAGTGATAATCCTTATTGCTTCGATCAAACCCAGCGGTTCTGTGACAAGCTTTATCTTCCTTTTCCTCAGGCTCTCAAAAAGAGACTGAATATTCTTTTCTGATTCTGCAAGGGTGTATGTCCTGTTGAGCTGCTCAAACATATGGCAGTCAGAAGTCCCTATAAGAGGAAGCCTGTGCTTCTCTGCAATTTCTGCTGCTCTGCTGTTGAATGTCCACCAGCTGAGGTAGAAATGAGAGAACTCTATGCTGTCAAAAAGCTCTATGTTCTCAGCAAGCCTTGAGTGAAGGGCTTTTGGGTCAGGATAGAAAGGATGGGGCGCCATCACAAACACATCCTTTGTTTCCCTGTATCTCTTGAGATCCCTGAATGTTCTCAGGTTCTCAGCCTTTTTGTCTGCATTCAGTATTATGACCTCCTTGTTCTCAATTCTCTTCTCAATCCCTGGAATCAGCAGAATGCCTCTCTTCTTGGCATAATCCTTAATGTCCTTGCTGAATGTTAAGGTTTCATGGTTTGTTATTGACAGGATATCATATCCAAGCTTTGCTGTCCTGTCAATGAGCTGTCTTGGAGAATAAGCAAGAGCGTGATCCCTGTCTTTTCCTGCATGAGTATGAAGGTCTATCTTAAGCATCTGATCCCTCATGATTATTTGATTATTTCTTCCTGAATTGATTATTTCTTCCTGAACTTGAATTTTATCTTCTTGTGCTTTGGGCTCTTTCTTTTGCTCTTTCTCCAGTTGTTGACCTTCTCAAGAACCATCACCATCACAGCGAACATTATGCCCAGAGCCATACCTGAGAAGAATATCACTGTATCACTGCTGTTGAATCTGCCAAGGCTTATCTTTTCCGGCTCAAAGTATATGTCAAGTGTTGAAAGCTCCAGTGCATACTCTGAATAGAGGAGTGCAGAGAATATGTCCCTGTCTCTAAGGCTCTGCGCATACTCATAATAGCTGTAACCGAGTATAGGAAATATTCCTCCATCCTGCTGTTCTGCTATTGACTTCTCTGCTGCCTTCAGTTTCCTGTCAAGAAGATCCTGAAGCCCTTCCTTCTCAATGCCTATAGTGCTTGATACAACCCCTATATTCGCTTTTGCAAGAGTTGCCTTGTAAAGGCACAGGACATACTCCTCGTTATTATATTTCTTTCTGGCGTTGGATATCTCCTTTTTTGTGTCAGCCAGCAGTCCGCTGAAAAGGTAGTCAATATAGCTGTGATGCTCCTCTGCCTCTGATATCTTGTTTATGCAGGATCTCATTATCTCTGCATCGCTGATCCTGAATCTCTTGCCTTTCTGGCCAAAGAACTTTGACCAGGAGATGGCGCTGTTGTATCTCTCAAGAGCGAATGCGAGATTATCAGGAAGCCTTGATGAATTGTTGTTGGCATTTATCCTGCTGAGATTGAGGTAGTCTTCTGCCTCTTCTATCCTGTCCATGACAATCATGTATGCCTGAAGGTCTGTTATGGTCCTTATCTCCCTATTACTGACTTCTTTTTTCAGGTCTTCCACCTCTTCTTTGATATCCTCTATCTCTGATATGGCTTCCTCGCGATCCATATCCCTCATCTTATAGATAAGGGATTTATACCTGACATTAGCTCCAAAGCAGTAGCTGGCTGCTGAATAGAATGTATCCTGGCTGAATGCGTCAATGCCTTCCTGGGTCAGGTTCTCTGCTCTCTTCTTGTCTTCAGAGAAATCAGCGTCTATTATTGAGATGTCAGATACCTTGTAAGCGCTTACCTGCTTCTTTAGGTCAATGCTTCTCTCGCACAGGCTCTCTGCAAGAAAACCCATAGTATCCTTGTACATTGGGCTTATGCTCACATTATCATCAGATTCATCAAATATCTTTCCTGTGTAATGATAGAGGACATCATCTATTGTGCTGACCTCAACAACATCTATGCCTATGATCTGTCCATACTCAATAACATCAAGAGTGTTATTCGTGTTATTCCTATTATTCTGATTATTTCTGTTATTCGTATTATTCATGCTGTTTGTGCTGTTAACATAATTAATATGCCTCTCTCCTGCAGGGATAAGCACTTTGCTTAGATTCTCTCTTGCTGCAGCATCTATCTTCTCTTTCACTCCGCCCACAGGACCTATTAGCTCTCCTGAGTTTATTGTGCCTGTTATCACAGTATCCTCATCAAGGTCTATCCCTTCAAGAAGGGATATTGTGAGTGTTGTTATAGCTGCTCCTGCGCTAGGGCCGCCTACAATGGGCGAGTCAGCCCTTATTGTATAGAAGAAATCCAGATTAGAGCAGTCCAGATTGAGGTATTTGCAGGCCATGTCCTTTGCAAACCTTGTTGAAAGCTGGGTGTCAATCTTTGCAGTAGGCAGAGTGTCTATGAAAATCCTTCCCTGGCCAGGCTCAATATCAAGATAGAGATGCGCTATGCTTCCGACAAGACCTCCTGTGCTCTCAGAGACTGCCAGCAGCTTTATGCTGCCTGACTGTGCAAGCACAGGGGATGCTGAAGCAAGAATCATCAGCATGATGGTAATCATGGTAATCATGCCAATAATGCTTATTTTCTTAAGGCGCTTGCTATTCATAATAACTTAAAGAAATCTTTCTTTTAAAAAGCTTATTATCTCATGTCCTGAGATGGAATATCTGATGATTATCCCTTCATCCTATCATCTTGAAGAGGCCTGGTGTCACAAAGACCTCAAGGAATGCAGCAGCTATGATCAAAAGGCAGGCTGCAAAAAGAAGTATTGTTGCATCCTCTATGACATGCGAGAATCCTTTTCCGCCTATCTTCTCCATCATAAGGGCTTTGGACACAACACCTCCTGAGATTGCTGCTAGGAGAAATCCTGAGACTTCAGGGACCATATGTATAGAGAAAACCCCAAGTATCGCAAAAGCTGTGGACACTTTCTGGGCAAGATACTCTATCACGAATGTTATGAAGCTTGCGAATATGCTTGCATTGAACACTATAAGGAATATCGCTCCTGCACCGTATAGGAGAGAAAGAATGAAAAGTATTATTGATACCATGAGATTATTTGTTATCACGCTCATTACATCAGCCATGCTGGGTTCAAATGGAGTGTTCATGAAGTTGCCTATAAGATCTCCGCTAAGGCCTTCCTGAGTTATGAGGAAGTTCCTCTGGAACTCAAATGCTGAAAGGTACTGTGTCTCTGACATGAAGAATCCCAGTATAAGATAACCTATGAATACTCCTATGAACAGGAAAATATAGGCCTCTACAATGTCCTTATGCTCCCTGAAGAAGTGCTTCAGGCCATACCTGCTCTCTCTTTTCTCCTCAACCTCCAGAAGCTTGACAAGCGAAGGCACTACAAGAAGCGTTGAAAGGAACAGCATGGCTATTGATATGTATCCACTGAAGAAGACCAATGCTGCGAAATAACCCACTACAGTGTATATCAGTCCGAACACAAAAGCTATGTAAGGCCTGTGCTCAATCCACTTTATGTTTATTGATTCAAGCACCATTTGATCATGAAAAATGAAGAAATATTAAATATTTATTGATTTCTGTTCATTCTCTCAAGGTAATCATCAAGTCCAAGAGTGTCATCTCTGCTGAATCCTGGAGGGCCTTTTCTCTTCATGTATGCCAGCATGAACATTATTGATAGCAGCATGAGCAGCACCCACCAGAATAGGTTTGAGCTTATCTTCTCAAAGCTGAAGAATCCTGTTGCTTTTCCAGTTGCTGGCAATGATTCATCCTCGCATTCTCCGCAGTCCTCTGGACAATTCTCACAATCCTCTGAGTAATCGCAGTCTGCGTCTCCGCAGTAATACACAAGACCAGAGCTGCCATCTGAAGGTGGTGTTCCTTCATTGCTCACCTCAATCTTTGATTCTATGCCATCATCCGATTCTGAGCATTGCACGCACTCGCCGTCCTCATAGCACTCGTTCACTGGGCATTGGAATCCGCTTGATCCTCCATCATCGTCATCATCATCGTCATCATCATCTCCGCCCCCTTCTGTTTCTCCGCCGCTTGAAGGATTGCTTATGCTGATGCCTGTTGTTGCATTGAATGTGAATCCATTGCCTGCTGTTATTGTTGCTATGAGATCATGGCTTCCTGCAGGGAAGTTATCTGAAATAGTGTAGGCTCCTGTTGAAGCATCAAGTGCTGTCTGTATTGTATTGCCAGGCAGCACAAGAGTGACAAACTCCTCTGGCACTGTGCTTCCATTGTCAAACCTCACTGAGCCTGATACATTCACTGTATCTGTTGTGAGAGCAGAGCTTGGATCTGCGTTTATTGTCACCTCATAGCCATATGTTACATCAAACACTCCAGTCTGTGTGTTGCCGTTGCCTGCTGTGTCCTCTGCATAGACTGATATATCCCATTCTCCTATGGCTGAGTTTACTGTGGTTATAAGGCTTCCAGTGTAGTATCCATCCTGTTCTGTGACAGTCATTGGTATTACAATGCCGTTTGGATCTGTAACTTCAACAGCTATTGAGCTGTCATCTATTCCACTTATGTCCCAGAGAGTTATATTGAGATTGACTGCGTTTCCTCTCACTGTCATGCCTGGATCATGTATTGTTATTTCAGGCCCTGTTATGTCAATTATAGTTACAAGCCAGGTTTCACTTATTCCCATATTTCCTGCATCATCCTCACATTCAACTCTCCAGTAATAGTCTCCTGGTATCATGTCGCCTTCAATAAAGGATGTTGTATTCTGACTTGTATTCACCACTGTTGTCCCTGTATCTGCATCATCAACATAGAGTGTGCAGTCAATCATTGTATCATAATCATCATCAGCATCAAATGTAAATGGTGTTGGTGTTGTTGATTCTGACTGATTTGCCGGACTTATGAGATTCACAACAGGCGCTGTTTTGTCAATTATTATGTCATGCCTTTGGGTCACATTGTTTCCTGCTGTGTCATTTGCTCCTACCCATACTTCATGGTACCCTTCAGACCAGCCAGATGTGCTTATTGTGAAGTGTGATTCATTTATTGATGCATAGGTTGACTTGTCAATGACTATGATATTCCATGCCTGATCAACATAGCCGACAGCATCCAGCTCAAAATTATCTGTTGCAGTGAATTCTAGATCAGTATTTTCTGCGATTATCGGGCTTTCAGGAGAATCCATGACAATCTCTGGAGGTGTCCTGTCAAGTATGTAAGTTCTTGCCTCGCTTGTTGTTTCCCATCCAGCAAGATCAGTGCACCTTACTGCCCATTCATGCTGGCCTTCTGACACATTGGTAACAGGGACAGTTGTGACCTGCTCATCAATGGCTGTGACCTGCACTTCCGCCTGGCTGTCAACAAGAAGCTCGCATTCCATTGTCTCAGCAAGATTATCATCAGCTATGAACTCAAAATCTGACTGGCTGTTCATCCTGGCATTATCTTCTGGAGCGACAAGAGTGATCTCAGGAGCAATGCCATCGATCATAAAGGCTCCTGACACATTGCTTCTTGCTCCGCCATTGTTCTCTGCAAAGAATGTGAAGCATACTTCTGTTGAATCATCATACTGTGATACATCTGTCATATCACTCCAGATGTCTCTGTCATGTGTAAGATTGATTGACACTTTCTGGCTTGAGTTGCCTGCTTCAGCGCAGTCAATATAATTGAAGAAAACCTGTTTGACTCCAGTCTCAGGATCAGTTGCATTGATGCTTGCTGGCAGATCCTCTGTTCCCTGCTTTACAAAGTCACCATCCTCGGGTGTCCAGTTGGAAAGAACTGGGCCTGTGTAGTCATTGAGCACTGTTATTGTCAAGACTTCAGTGTCATCTGTGTCATCATGGAATTCGCTTGACACAGGCCAGTTGTATGTTGTGTCATCATCTACTTTATGAGCATAAGCATTGAACCTGAAATTCTGATTCGCATCTGAGCTGATTCCGAGATCTATGAAAGGAAGGTTTTCTATCCAGTCAAACTGGTCGCCGAATGGAATGAATATATCCCACATAATATCCATTCCCTGAATCATGTTCCTCCATCCGCTTGATTCCTCTGCTGAGTTTATGCTGAATCCTGAGGCCTCTATAGATACTGTGTTTATTGACTCATTGTTCTCCTGAGGATTGTCCACATTGACTACAAAATCAGCAGAATTGGTCTCATAGATAGAATATACATTTGAACTGACCTCTGATTCCCATGCAAATGCGCATGGCGCAAGGATTAGAACAAGACAGATAATGTACGCTAAATCACCTCTTCTCCCCATTTTTTAGCTTCCTCAAGACCGCAAACCCAAAACTTTTCTTTAACAATAATACCCTAGTTTACGATTTCGTATACTAGAATAGTAGATGTAGTATTTAAATCTTTCGGTTGTCTCTTTTTTTAAGAAAGAGTTATATATGAATTATACCCACTTCAGTCAAAAGATGGTGTTTGAGCAGATATTCAAGGCCTCGTGGATAGAGAAGAAGCCCAGCTCTGCTTTTCTTCTTGGAGTGGCCTATTCATTGATTGGGATAGTGAGCGCAAGGCTCATATTCGGAGCAAGTACAGGCCTTATGGCAGTCGCATTCACATCTATATTATTGATTCCCTCATTGAACAGGCTTCTGCAGGATGAGGAGAATGTAGAGATAAGAGAGAAGAAGCTCAATATCTGGCAGCTGTTCAAGGACCATAAGGACATATTCATAATATACATATTCATGTTCCTTGGAGTGTTCTTTGTCTATGCATTCACAGCAGTTGTGCTTCCGGATATGCTTGTGATCAAGCTTTTCCCTGCACAGCTTAGAGTGGCTGGCATAACAGGCCAGGCATTCAATTCAGGAGTTTTTATGTCAATACTTCTCAACAATCTCCTTGTGCTTCTTGTATGCCTGCTCCTTTCTCTTATCTATGGCGCAGGAGCCATACTATTCATAACATGGAATGCGAGTGTATGGGGGATTGTCTTTGGCTATATCGCAAGAGAATCAGCTTTCATCGAAGGAACAAATCCATTCATTGCATTCTTTCTCATCCTGCTTCCTTCACTGCCTCATCTGGTAACTGAAGCAGTAAGCTATTTTTCTGCAGCGATTGTCGGAGGGGTTGTCTCAAAAGCAGTGCTGAGGGAGAAGCTTCACTCAAAAAGATTCTACCATGTTCTGACTGACGCGCTCATCCTGCTCACAGTGGGAGTCATCCTTGTTGTGCTTGCTGCTGCAATAGAGCAGAGCCTTATCTGAGCAGGATTTAAGAAAAATTTAAATAACATATTAATATTTTCTTTTATGGTCTGGACATTTTTGATATTTAATATCAATAATAAGATCAGACCAGCTATAATTAAACTACAAACGAGGTGTTTTTATGAAAAGAATAGGATTGATGATTATTTCTTGCATGGTTCTTATTGGAATGTTTATGACATCTGGCTGCGAGACAGATGAAGATATCGCAGGAGATGCATTCACTTCAATAGAATATGATACTATTTTTGAAAGATACAGCACATTCACATGCGAAGATCTGGTAAGAACTTACTCAATACATTATGGAAGATTTGCTGCGACAAAGGATGTAATGCTGTCAAAAGACTGCAGCACCCCGTCTGCTGTTCCCCAAGGTATTGCCCCTAAGAATGATTATTACACAGATACCTATAGTTCATTCAGGAATCTGCTTATAAGCAGGGGATATAACTGCGCTTTCCTTTACGAGCAGTTCACAAGGCATCTTGGAAGGACAAATGTCACTTTTGATGTGATGGCAAGCAAGGGATGTCCTGGCACAGATATAGATGATTGCACACTTATAAAAAACAAGATATCAGAGCTTAAGACTGCTTATGACAAAGCTATTGCTGAAGCAGAGAGCTTAAAGACAGAATATGACAGCTATGTGGCAGAATACAATCAGAGCTGCCAGGAAACAACAAACTCCACTGAAGTGAATGAAACAACCAATTTAACCGAATGCAAGGATTCTGACAGAGGATTTGAAATCTACACACAGGGTTTGACAAAAGATTCAGAGGGCACCTTTGCTATGTGGGATGCTTGTGACCCTGCTACAGGAAAACTTTATGAGTTCACATGCACAAAAGAGGGTGACTACAACAAGACTCTGGTTGAGTGCCCATACGGCTGTGAGGGAGGTGCTTGCATAGGAAATGCAACATCTGAGGAGAACACCACCCAAGTCAATGACACAGCTACCTTCAGTTGCAGTGATGTCCGGATAAGCATTGGCGGAAGTTCAGCCAAGGTCTATGTAGGAGAAAACCTTGTAACAATTCAGACACTGAATGGATCTCTTACTGCAACAGGAAGTTCTTCTGACATAAGCTTTGGTGCTTACGGCAATGATGCTGAAGTCAGCTTCCTTAACCTGGAGAACAAGAAGGTCACAATACCATTCTACCTTTTCAACAGCACAATAACTGTTGGAGATGACTACACTGCAGGCAACTGCAACGGGAGACTGCTCTATGCTCCTAATTCAACCTGCAGCGGAACAGCAATGAGTGATCTTGAACAGGTTATGCTTATGGCATGCTATGATGGAAGCACCCACATACTTGAGATCGCAAGCATAACTCCTCAGACAGAGACTGTTGATATCAGGGATCTGACTTATGCAAAAGCCTATGATGACATGAAATATTCCAGCGGAAGCATAAGCCTTGGAGAGATGGGAGTGATTGGAGTTGGATTGTTCAACAATTCTGTGATTGTATCCAATCTTGAGGTAAGCTGATAATCTTTGTTTTCTTTTTTTAGTTTTTTCCTTAGAGATAGAAAAAGTTAATACACTTATAAGACCCATGATAATCTCTTAGAAATCTAATGCTAACTGCTATCCTCAACAGCCTTCTCAACCTTTTCCTTCTCCTGCTTCTCTGCAATCTCAGTAAGCTTCTCTGTGTACCTGCACTTTGGATAGTTAGAACACCCTAAGAATGAGCCGTACATAGACTTCCTGACTATCAGCTTTCCATCATCGCATTTAGGACATGGCTTTTCCTCTGCCTTTGCCTTTTCCTCATCAATCTTCTTTGAAGGACATTCGGGGTTTATGCATACTTCCTGAGGCCTTTTCCTTGGATACTGTATGCTTATCAAAGCCATCCCGCATTCAGGGCATTCCTTCTTGAGTGATTTCACCATGCCTTTGTTCGGCAGGGAGAATGTTGTCTTGCAATCAGGATAATTGTTGCATGCTATGAACCTTCCGAACTTCCCCTTCCTGATCTCAAGGATCCCATCCTTACAGTTAGGGCAGGGCCCGATATAGCTTGCTTTGGCAAGAGATTCCTTATGGGATTCAAGAAGTTCCTTGCCGATCTGCTTCTCTTTGGTCTTAAGATCTGTCAGCACCTCATTGAGCATAGTCTTTGCTTCATCAAGAACTTTCTGTCCCTTCTTTTCGCCTTCCCTTATATGATCCATCTCTTCCTCAAAATACCTTGTAAGCTCTTCGTCAAGGATTGTGGGCATGTACTTCTGCAATGTCTCGCAGGTCTTTATGCCAAGGTCTGTCGCTTTTATTGCCTTGTCAATGATATATCCCCTGCCATACAATGCATCAACTATGGATGCTCTTGTCGCTTTTGTTCCCAGACCTTTCTTCTCAAGCGCCTTGATAATGGAAGCAGGTGTGTATCTCTTCGGCGGCTGGGTCTCTTTCTCCAGCATCTCAATATCATCTACCTGGATCTCCTCACCTTTCTCAACAACAGGCAGTTCCTCTTCCTCAATCTTGACAAAATGGCCGTAGAACTCATGCCATCCCTTCTCTATTGTCCTTGTGCCTTTTGTTATAAACTTCTCGTTGTTTACATCTATTGTTATTGTGACAGTCTCTCTTACAGCAGGATCCCCGAATGTAGCGAGAAACCTTCTCATTATGAGATCATACAGCTTTGCCTTCCTTCCGTCAATGTGGGCTATATTTCCTGTAGGGTATATTGCAGGATGCGCAGGATCTGACTTCTTTCCTTCATTAGGCTTTAAACTTGACTTTGATAGAAGCTTGTCAGCAAATGCCTTGTAGAACTGCTGCTTCTGGATGTTTGTGAGTATCTTTCTGTAGTCTATGCTTGGAGGAAGCTTCTGGGAAGATGTCCTTGGATAGGATATGAGTCCTGCAAGATACAGCTCCTGTGCAATAGCAAGAGTCTCCTTAGGAGACATCTTCATTGTCCTGTACGCCTCAATCTGCATTGATGTAAGATCAAACGGGTTTGGAGGTGCCTGATTGAACTGCTTCTTGTCTGTCTTGTCTATGAATGCCTTCTGGCCGTCCACTTTCTTCATGACATCATCAGCCTTCTTCTTGTCCCAGAACTTGTCCTCAATATGATTGGCTGTTATAGGAGTCTCTTTTGTTTTTCCGTGCAGCTCTATCTGCCAGAAAGGCTCTGGCTTGAATGCTTTTATCTCCTTCTCTCTATCAACCACTATCTTGAGCGCAGGCCCCTGCACCCTTCCTGCACTGAGAATCTTGAAGCTTCCTGCTGCCTTTACTGAAAGGCTTAACGCTCTTGAGAGATTAATTCCATAATAATAGTCAAGCATATGCCTTGTCTCTCCTGCATTTGCCTGGCCCCAGTCAAGATGGGGGGATACATCATCATATGATTTCCTCAGCTCTTCCTTAGTGAGGGTTGAATACTTCATCCTTCTGGCATCCTTCTTCTTGCAGATATGCCTGACAACATTAAGCCCTATCACTTCTCCTTCAATGTCATAGTCTGTAGCGACTGTTATCTTGTCTGCATCCTTGCAGAGTTTCTTCAATGCAGTGACATACTTTGAAGAGAACTTGGCTGCCTTGTTGACCTTGTATGCTGGCTTCCATTCAACATCAAACACAGGATATGTCCAGCCTTTCTTGTCCTTTTCCTCAAGCGCGTAAAGATGTCCTACTGCAGAACCTATGACAATATCATCCTTGCCATGAGTAATCTCATAATAGGGAACCTTGTTTATGTCTTTCTTTATAGGCTTGCCGTCAGAAAGAGCATCAGCGATCTTCTTGGCACTCTGCGGCTTCTCTGTTATTATGAGTTCGTAAGACATATTATCTCACCAGAAATCAAGGAATTTAGGGCTTGATATAAAAAACTTTTGGATTATGTATTTTTGAGTATATATTTCATGATGGCAATAAGTGCTGATATCAATCGCTTGGGCTGCTTGAGCCAGCCTGCAGCTGATCTGATGAGATTGACTCTGGCTTCAACACACACCCGGCATTTGCAAAATATTTATAAACAACAGCAGCTTAATCATTGATAATTGTGTTTTCAACAAACAAATAGAGGTGATAATTTGGCCAAGAAAAAGAGTAAACCGTCTGTTCTAGGAGTCAACAGGAAGGTGGGCCATTACTCCTTTCTTATCGGAGTGATTCTGGCTTTAGTTCTGGGACTTTTCTCAGAGCAGATATCTCCAAGCTGGAGCCTTAGGATAATGTTCGTCCTGGTTATACTCGGACTGATAATAGGTCTGCTTAACATCCAGCACAAGGAAATGTCTGAATTCCTGATTGCAGCCATAGCATTGATGGTTGTCGCGCCTGCAATGAATGTTGTCTCACTGACAATAGACAAGTTCGTGTTCGGCAGCGGAGCATTCCTCAGGTCAATGCTGACATACCTGATAATATTCCTCGTGCCTGCAGTTCTTATAGTCGCTGTAAAGGTGATTGTGGAGCTGGCTGAGGAGAAATAGACACGGATGGAAGATACCATTTTTTTCTTTTTTTCATAAATTTTTTAAAGTATGCTTCTCTCTTCATCTCCAGCAAAGCAATAAAAGAGGCTCAATATGTATGATGTAATAACAATAGGTTCTGCGACTGTTGATGTATTTGTGAACACCCACAAGGATAAGGTTGTTAAGGCAAAGCACCACAAGACAGAGGAATTTCTGACATGTTATCCTCTTGGATCAAAGATGCTCATAAAGGATCTCAACTTCACCACAGGCGGAGGTGGAACCAATACTGCTGCGAGTTTCTCCAAACTGGGCCTTAAGACAGCATACTGCGGCAATATAGGAGATGACATGAATGGAGAGATGGTTGTCCAGGACCTGAAGAAGCATGGCATTGATTTCATAGGAACAAAATCAGATGACAAGACAAATTACTCTGTCATCCTTGACAGTGTGAAACATGACCGCACCATCCTTGCTTACAAGGAGGCGAGCAGCAAGCTTGACCTCAGCAGACTGAACAAGAATAAGCTTAAGGCAAAGTGCTTCTATTTCTCTTCAATGATTGGAAAATCATTCCAGACATCCCTTAAGCTCATGGAATATGCCCTGGGTAACAAGATAAAGGTAGCTTTCAATCCCAGCACATATGAGGTAGAGAAAGGCAAGAGCAAGCTCAAGCCCTGCCTCAAGAAGACAGATGTGCTGATATTCAACAAGGAAGAGGCTTCGATACTTGCTGGTATGGATTATGATACTGATATCAACACACTGCTATCTGAGATCAGGAAGCTCGGACCTAAGATCTTAGTCATAACACAGGGCTCAAAAGGCGCATTCTGTTCTGATGGCATCAACATCTACTCCATAAAGTCAAGAGACATAGAGGTTGTAGAGACAACTGGAGCAGGAGACGCATTCGCATCAGGCTTTGTCACAGGAATAATCAAGGATAAGGATATTGAGTTCTGCATGAAGCTGGGGCTTGTCCAGGCAGAGAGCGTCATTCAGCACCATGGCGCAAAGAACAGGCTGCTCTCATGGAGCCAGGCCTTGAAGGACATGAAGAATTGTCCTGATGTCAAGATCAGTAAGATTTGATGTATCTTCTTAAACTATATTCTGGCAGCAGCAACAATGGAAGTGGAGATAGTTCTATTTTAAAGTAGGCAGCAACAGAAAATGCTTTGCATTTTCTTAGTTGCAAAAGCTCTGCATTTGCAACAACAATACTGGCAGCAGACGGCCAAAAAGGAAATCTTATAACTTATAGGGAGGCAGCAGCAACATTGGATTCATATATCATCAGTGATATTCTATTGTCTTTACGGCAGCAACAACAATGGACTCATACACGGTCAAATTGCTTCGCAATTTGCCCTACTCGTAAAGGGAAAACCAGAACTTACGTAACTGGTTTTCCCTCTACACTCAGTATTCGTCCTTGTTGCTGCCTAACAGAGCCCAAAGTTGAGCGCCACCTCTCCGACATAGGGATAGCAGCACCGTATCGGAGAGGCTAGGAGTAAACC
>WJJV01000093.1 GCA_014729495.1 Candidatus Woesearchaeota archaeon | reverse complement strand
TCATAATATATAGAGTCCCGCAATATTTATATATGTCCATCTTTTCCTCACGCTATAATAGGGGGTTTTTATGACCAAGAAAAAAAGTGATGAGCTTGCTATTGATTTCAGCAAAGTACTGAACATCTTCAAGAGACCTTCAGGATCAGGAAGCAAGAGCGGGAAGGTATCTCATGAGAAGGCTTCAGAAAATCCAAAGATAGGATCAGAGGATGAATTTTCGCTTGACATAAAAGGGATATGGAACTTTTTGTACAGGTATAGGTTTGTTCTGCTGATACTCATCCCCATAATATTCAGTACAATGCTCAGAGCCCAGACATTATATCTTCCCCAGACAGATGAATGGGCAGAGAATTCTGTGCAGAGTTACCTCAGATCGCAGATATCACAGCAGGTGAGGCAGCAGTATCCAAATCTTCCTCCAGAGAATCTTGATGCAATAACAAATGAAGAGGTTGTAAAATATATAGAATCCAATCAGGATAGCTATAAAGCCCAGGTTGAACAGGTTTCAAATGATTTCAAGAGCCATTTTCAGGATGATGCAGGACAGACATATCTGCTGGCAATAGACCCTTACCAATGGTACAGGTATGGGATGGATATAGACGACCATGGATACATGGGAGACATAAGGAAAGAAGGGCAGGTTTATGACATGCATATGCTCGCACCTCAGGGCAAAAAGATTAATCAGGAACTACATCCTTATGTCGGAGCATATTTACATAATATTTTAGGGCCTTTGACTGGAATTAATCTGATGGGAATGTTTTTCATGCTTCCGATAATACTTATAGGCCTGGCTATGATACCTGCATTCTATGTTGGAAAAAGGCTTGGAGGACCTGTTGCGGGATTCTTCTCAGCAATGATAATAGCTATGCATCCTGCGATACTCACCAGGACAGTAGGAGGATTCTCAGATACTGACTCTTACACTGTGCTGTTCCCTCTGCTAATATTCTGGTTCATGATTCTTGCTGTAGACACAGAGGATATAAAAAAGAAAGTGGGATTCAGTGCTGCTGCAGGCCTAATGGTAGGACTTTTTGCATTCGCATGGTATGGCTGGTGGTATATGTTTGACTTCGCAGTAGGAGCCTTGATTGTTTACCTGGCTTATCATGTGATAATGGAGTATTTTATCAAAAAGAAAAAGCTACTTAGTTCAATACCAAAAGATCCCAAAGTAAGGAACTACGCTTTAGTGCTTATTGTGTTTATTATAATCTCAGGTATATTCGTGACTATATTCGCAAGCTGGAATTCCTTCCAGAACGCAGTGATTACTGAACCTATAAGCATAATCACACTTAAGGAAGCAGCAAAAATAACATTATGGCCTAATGTGTACACTACAGTTGCAGAGATGAATACAGCATCCATAGGCAATATAATAAGCACTATGGGCGGCAAGTTTTATTTCCTGATAGGCGCTCTGGGCGCATTGCTAATACTTTACAATTCATGGAAAGATGACAAGAGAATAGCTTACTTTGCCCTTATTTTCTTATGGTTCGCTGGATCATTCTATGCTAGCACAAAGGGAATAAGATTCACCCTTCTGATGGTGCCTCCTTATGCAATAGGATTTGCCATGGCAGCTGCATTTGTCTACGAGCATGGCTCAAGATGGGTATCAAAGGAGATGAACATAGGAAAGCCCATAGTCAAGACAATAATCATAATAGCCCTGATTATGCTTCTTGTACCATCATATAACGCAGCCAAAGCCACAGCTCACAGCGAAGTGCCTAGCATGAACGATGCGTGGCATACAACACTCACCAACATAAAGGAAAGTTCAGAAGATGATGCGATAATAAACTCATGGTGGGATTTCGGCCACTGGTTCAAGGCAATAGCAGACAGGGCAGTCACATTTGACGGAGCATCCCAGAACAGTCCTCAAGCCCATTGGATAGGCAGGACCCTGCTTACATCTAATGAGGGAGAAGCAATAGGTATCTTGAGGATGCTGGACTGCGGAGGGAACAAAGCATTCGATCTTCTAAATGATGAAAAGGACAATGCCCAGAAGTCAGTTGATGTAATCTATGAGATAATAATGCTTGACAAGCAGGAAGCGATCCAAGTGCTTTCAGAGCACGTGTCAAAGGAGAAGGCAGAAGAGATTCTGATATATACTCATTGTGATCCACCAGAAAACTACTTCATAACAAGCGAAGACATGGTCGGAAAGGCAGGTGTGTGGGCGCATTTCGGCTCATGGAGCTTTGACAAGGCAAAGATCTGGAGGGACTACAGGAAAAGAAGCAAGGACAAAGCAGTGCAAGGAATGATAGAAGAGTTTGGATATTCAGATGAGAGAGCAGAATCAATATATGATGAGATAAGATCCCTGAGAAATGAGCAGGAAGCCAACAACTGGATAAGCCCATGGCCAGGATATATTTCAACTGTCACCTGCTCAAGATACTCAAACACAACAATACACTGTGGTTTCAATGTTCAGGGACAGCAGCTGCCTGTGACTATAAACACATCAAAGGAAGATGCATTCATACAGGCAGATGACAAAAGGCTATATCCAGAAACATTCTCTTATATAAACAGCCAGGAAGAGTTTGTCATAAGGGAATATGAGAACAACACAATACCTTATTCAGTGGCTCTTGCAGTAAAATCTGACAGCATCACAGGAATTATGATGTCACCTGAGCTTGCAGGGAGCATGTTCACAAGGCTGTTCTATTTTGACGGGGTCGGACTTGATCATTTTGACTTCTTTGATTACCAGAGAGATGTCACAGGCCTTGAGATATACACCTGGAAGGTTGACTGGAATGGAAAACTGGATTCAGAAGAGTGAATAATAAAGACAGGGGGTGTTCAGGATAAAGGAGACAATAAGAGGCACAACACTTCAGATACTTGATGTTGAGCTTGACAAGGGAGAATCATTCTATACAGAAAGCGGCGGAATGGCATGGATGAGCCCAAACATCTCCATGGAATCCAATATGAAAGGAGGTCTTGGCAGTGCATTGGGAAGGATGATGTCTGGAGAATCCCTTTTCATGACAACATACACCTGCACAGAAGGCAAGGGCCTGATATCATTCTGCAGCGAGTTTCCTGGAAAAATAATAGAGCTTGATCTGGCAGAAGGAAAGTCAATGATATGCCAGAGAGACGCTTTCATGGCAGCAGAGTCAAGCGCGACATTGCAGTCTGAATTCACAAGAAAACTTGGAGCAGGATTCTTTGGCGGAGAAGGCTTCTTTCTACAGAAGCTCACCGGACCAGGCAAGGCATACCTAGAGATAGCTGGAGAAGTGACAAAATATGATCTTCAGGAAGGCCAGATGCTTAAGGTTGATCCAGGATACATAGGAGCTTTTGAACCTACAGTGGGATATGATATATCAAGAGTGAAGGGAGTCAAGAACATGCTTTTCGGAGGAGAAGGCCTTTTCCTGGCAACACTGAAAGGCCCTGGAAAGATATGGCTTCAAAGCATGCCTTTCTCTAACCTGGCAAAGAAGATAGCAAGATACGTGCCAAAGAAAGGTTAAGATGAGAAACATAATAAGATTCCTTATAGGATTATTGGTGTTCCTGGTATTGCTTCTTACAGGCATAATAGCTTTGGCTCTTCTATCTCCTGCGATTATAGGGGCATCATTGCTGTTTGCTCTTGTTGGGGCAATAGCAGCCATAATATTTGCCATAGCATTATTCTTCGCTTTCATATGGTTCATGTCAAGAAAGGAGCCAGATGAAGGAAAAAGCAGGAATTATTCAATAAAACAGGGAGAAGAGATAAAATGAGATCTATTCTTCGCTGATTAACATAGAATAAGCTCCAAAAGCTTTTTAAATTCCTGTGATAAATGCATATCAGGGGACTAAAATGGATCTTAGTATTATAATACCTGCATACAACGAAAAGGGAAATGTCAGTATTCTCTACAGGGAGCTCAAGCCAGTGGTTGACGGCATAACAAAGAAGCATGAGATAATCTTTATTGATGATGGAAGCACAGACAGCACATACCAGGACCTTCTTGATCTTAAGAAAAAGGACAGCAATGTAAAGATTATAAAGTTCAGGAAGAACTTCGGCCAGACAGCTGCAATGGATGCTGGCTTCAAGAATGCAAATGGCAATGTCATTGTTGCAATGGATGCTGATCTCCAGAATGACCCAAAAGACATACCTAATCTGCTTGGAAAAATAGATGAAGGGTATGAAGTGGTCTCAGGATGGAGGCAGAAGAGAAAGGACTCATTCTCAAAAAGGGTTATCTCCCGCATAGCAAATGTGATAAGGAAGCATTTTACAGGAGAGACTATACATGACTCCGGGTGCTCGCTCAAGGCGTACAGAAAGGAATGCTTCAAAGGCCTTGATCTTTATGGAGAGATGCACAGGTTCATACCTGCACTCCTTAGATGGAGAGGCTTCAGGATTGGAGAAGTGAAAGTCAATCACAGACCCAGGAAACATGGGAAGACAAAGTACAGCATCAGCAGGATCCTTAAAGGAGCTCTTGATCTTTTTGTTGTCCTGTTCTGGCAGAAGTACTCAACAAGGCCGATACATCTTTTTGGAGGCCTTGGGATACTCAGCGGTGTTGCAGGATTCATAATATTGCTGTATCTTGCAATAGTCAGGCTTTTCTTAGGAGTGCCGATAGGCAACAGGCCTCTTCTTATGCTGGGCATGCTTCTGGCAATACTTGGTGTGCAGCTCCTCATCTTCGGGCTTGTAGCAGATATTCTTATAAAGAATTACTACAAGGATTCAGTCCCTTACAGCATAGAGAGGATAGAATGACACAGGATAATGATATCATAGGTGGAGTGATCATCAAGGAACTCAATAGCAATGAGGACAGCAGGGGCTGGCTTACTGAGATATTCAGGAGTGATAAGGACAGCATACGGCCTGAGATGGCATATGTATCTTTCACAGGTTTCGGCATTGTAAGAGGACCTCATGAGCACAAGGAACAGTCTGATTTCTTCATATTCATAGGACCAGGTGATTTTGAGCTCTACCTATGGGATAACCGGAAAGATTCAGATACATTTGGAATGAAGATGCAGATGGTTGTGGGAGAGAGCAATAAGGTCAGCGTGATAATACCACCAGGAGTGGTCCATGGATACAAATCAGTAACAGAACCAGGAAGCCTCTCAATAAACCTTCCTGACAGGCTGTACGCAGGCAAAGGGAAGAAAGAGGAAGTGGATGAGATAAGGCATGAGGATAATGATGATTCAGAGTTCAGTATAGAATAAGAGAATAGATAAGATTAAATATTTACTGAATCTCAATGTCTGAAGGTGATATGATGGGGGAGATGAGAAAGATTCTTGTTACAGGGGGAAGCGGATTCATAGGATCTAATTTCATAAGGTCAGCTCTCTCCAATAATCCTGATTGGAGCATACTCAATCTTGATGCACTCACTTATGCAGGAAATTCTGAAAACCTTAAGGACGTTGAGAGGGATTATCCTGGAAGATATAGATTTGCAAAGGCTGACTGCTGTGATGAGAAAGCTGTTGACAATGCGATGAAGGACACTGACATGGTATTCCATTTCGCTGCAGAGAGTCATGTGGATGTGTCAATAAGGGATCCTTTCATATTCACAAGATCCAATGTGCTAGGCACCCATGTGATGCTGGAGTCAGCCAGGAAGAACGATGTGCCGAGATTTGTGTTCATATCAACAGATGAAGTCTATGGCAGCATAAGAGATGGATCTTTCACAGAGGAGAGCCATTTCAGGCCAAACAGCCCTTATTCATCCTCAAAGGCAGGAGCTGACCTGCTGGCAAGATCATACTATATGACCTATGGTCTTCCTGTGGTGATAACAAGAAGCTCCAACAACTTCGGGCCTTACCAGTACCCAGAGAAGCTTATCCCATTGTTCATAACAAACCTTATGCAGGGAAAGAAAGTGCCTCTGTACGGCAACGGAGAAAACGTCAGGGACTGGATATATGTAAAGGACAACTGTGAAGGCATTGAGTTTGCTGCCAATAGAGGCGCAGATGGAGAAGCATATAATATAGGAGGGGGCAATGAGAAATCCAATATTGAGATAACAAGGACTATACTCAAGAAGATGGAAAAGGATGACTCAATGATAGAATTTGTGGAAGACAGGCCAGGCCACGACTTCAGGTACTCTCTTGACACCAGCAGGATGCAGAAGATAGGATGGAAACCTAGATTCGGCTTTGATTCAGCTCTTGTTGAGACGATTGAATGGTACAAGAACAATACAGCATGGTGGAAGCCCCTTAAAGATTCCTTGCTGAAGAAAGGACAGGTAAAATAGCAAAATGAAGGTTCTTGTGACTGGAGCAGCAGGTTTTCTGGGGACAAAGATAATGCAAACCCTTAAGAATGATCTTGAGCTTGTAGGCACTGACAGGCAGGGAAAAGAAGGCTATCAGATCATGGATATAACAGACAGGAATGAAGTGATATCTGTAATTGGAAAAGAGAAGCCAGATGCTGTGATACACTGCGCTGCTATGACTGATGTTGATGCATCTGAAACAGAAAAGGAAAAGGCAAGAAAGATCAATGTCGAAGGCGCATCCAATGTTGTTGATGCCTGCGAACAATATGGGTCAACGATAGTCTACATATCCACAGACTTCATATTTGAAGGAGACAGAGGAGGATATAAAGAGGAAGACGAGCCAAATCCACTGTCATACTATGCAAAGACAAAGCTTGAGGCAGAGAACATAGTCAGGCAGAGAAGCTCAGATTATCTGATAATAAGACCAGAGGTGCTTTATGGATACAATGGCAACAGGTCTGAGAGGAGCTTCACAATATGGGTTTATGACAATCTGAAAAAAGGCAACCATATAAATGTGGTGGATGACCAGTACAACACACCCACACTTATTGATGATATTGCAGAGGCGATAAGCAAGCTACTAAAGAAGGACAGCAAAGGGATATACCATGTGGCTGGGCCTGAAAGACTCTCAAGGTATGAGATGGCAGTCAAGCTCGCAGAGGTATTCGGATTTGACAAGAACCTCATCAAGCCAATCACAAGCGATAAGCTTAAGCAAAAGGCAAAAAGACCAAAGGATTCAAGCCTTGACACAGAAAAATTAAAAAAAGAAGGTATTAATATGCATACATTTGAGCAGGGCCTCAGGATAATGAAGGGGCAGATGAGTAAATAATGCCTCAGACACAGCATCTCACAATCTAAGGCATCAATAAATACATGAGGTGTAAAAAATATGAAAGGAGTAATACTTGCAGGGGGAACAGGATCAAGGCTTATGCCTTGCACAAAAGTTACAAACAAGCATCTTCTTCCTGTTTATGACAAGCCGATGATATACTATCCTCTTGAAAAACTTATAGAGGCAGGTATCAAAGACATACTCATTGTGTCTGGTCCGGGCCACGCAGGCCACTTCCTTAACCTTCTGGGCTCTGGAAAAGATTTTGGAGTAAATCTTACATATGAGGTACAGGATGAGGCAGGAGGCATAGCCCAGGCTCTAGGACTTGCAAAGGATTTCGCTGATTATGATCCTGTAACTGTGATTCTGGGAGACAACATAATAGAGGACAGCATTAAGGAGCATATAGAGTCATTCACCAAAGGAGCCAAGATATTCCTCAAGGAGGTCGAAGATCCTGAAAGATTTGGTGTAGCAACAGTTGAAGGCCAGAAGGTGCTTGAGATAGAGGAGAAACCAAAGAATCCAAAGTCAAGATGGGCTGTATCCGGAGTCTACATGTATGATAATGAGGTATTTGATATAATTGGCTCTCTAAAGCCTTCTGCAAGAGGCGAGCTGGAGATAACAGATGTCAACAACGCTTACATAAAGAATGGATCAATGCAGGCAGCTTTCCTCAGAGGATTCTGGTCAGATGCAGGTACATTCAACTCCCTGCTGAGGGCATCCCAGCTTGTTAAGGAAAAGATGAAAAATGAGCAATAGGATACTCTTCATCGCTCCCACACCATTCTTCTCTGACAGAGGATGCCATGTGAGAATACTTGAAGAAGCCAAAGCCCTCAAGAGCAAAGGCAACAGCATAACCATAGCAACATACCATATAGGGAAGGACATAAAAGGATTTGATATAAGAAGATCATTAAGAGTGCCGTGGTACAGGAAGAGAGAGGCAGGGCCTTCATACCATAAGATATATCTTGACATACTCCTATTCTTCAAGTGCATATCAATATCACGCAGGCAGAAGTATGACATAATCCATGCGCATCTGCATGAGGGAATATTCATAGCATGGCTGCTTAAGCTTTTCAGGATTATGCGAAAAGCTCCGGTTATAGCTGATATCCAGGGCTCTCTTGTGAAAGAGATGATGGATCACGGCTATCTGAAGAACAGGGCAATAAGGAAAGCATTTATTCTCCTGGAAAAAGCCATAATAGGCATGGCTGATGCAGTGATCACCAGTTCAGGCAATGCAGCCAGCATGATAAGGAAAGACTTCAAGAAGAAAGCTATACCTGTACCTGATGGTGTTGACAAGGGCATGTTCAGGCCGTGCAAAACAATAGATAAAAAGAGCAAGAATAAAAAGACCAAACAAAGAGAAAAGCAGAAGACAATCGTGTTCCTTGGATTGCTTAATGCATACCAGGGTGTTGATGTGCTGATAAAATCAATCCCTCATGTCATAGATAAGTATCCTGATGTGAAATTCCTGATAATGGGATTCCCAAATGTGGACAAGTACAGGAATATGGCAGAAAAGCTGGGAGTGCTGCAATACACTAAGTTCACAGGAAAAATAGATTACAATGAAGCTCCTGAGATGCTCTGCAAGGGAGATATTGCAGTATCTTTCAAGATCTCAAAGACAGAGGCGAACGGAAAGATATTCAATTACATCGCATGCGGACTTCCCTGCGTTGTATCAGATATCCCTGTCAATAGGGAGATTCTTGGGAATTCAGGGATGTACGCCAAGCCAGGAGATCCTGCTGACAGTGCAAGAAAGATCCTTAGTCTCCTTAAAGATGAACCAAGAAGGGAAAAACTTGCACAAGATTCATTAAAGCTCTCAAAGGAATATTCCTGGGAGAAGAGGGCAGAACAGGTAATGAGCATCTACAAAGACTTAAAGAAGAAAAGAGGCAGATGACATGACAGACAAAGACAGACATAGAAACAATCATAAGAAGGCAGGAAAGCCCTGGCAGCTGGAATTATTCTCAAGATCCATAAAAAAGAAGGCAAAGTTCAGGGAGCTGATATCCATCATGGAAGGACTGGAAAGAAAGACATGCCTGGATATAGGATGCGGCACAGGCGTAATAAGCTATCATCTGAGGTATATGGGCGGCGACTGGTCAAGCATTGACTCAGAATCCTCCTGCGTTCAGGAAACAAAGGATCTGGTGAAGAATAAGGTATATAAGAGGGATGCTCTACATACAGGATTCAGGAAGAACAAATTTGACATCATTGTCACATTTTATATAATAGAACATATAGAGGATGATGATGCTTTCCTCAAGGAAATGAGAAGGATACTGAAGAGCAATGGAAGCCTATATATCAGCACACCCAATACAGG
>WJJV01000092.1 GCA_014729495.1 Candidatus Woesearchaeota archaeon | reverse complement strand
ATCTTGAGTATGGCAGAGATACATCTCCTTCAATTGATTTCATGGAAAGAGAGCTGTCAACTTTTGTTGAGGACTCTGTTAAGAGATGCATCTTTGAGACAGATGCATTCTCCCATGAAACGATCAGATTCGGCCAGATGAGTGTTGATTCTGAAATCCTTTATGAGAATGTTGTTGTGGATGTTGATTTCCCAATCAGAATCCAAGAGGAGGATTCAACAATAACTGTGTCTGAGTTCATAGCAGAGGTTCCAGTAAGCTTTGGTAAGATGATTGACATAAAGAATCAGATTCTGGATGATATAACCCAGGATGGCAAGATTGATTTTCAGAAGATATCACAACAGGATGTACTTTTCAATGCACTTCCTTATGACAATGAGAACATTGTATATTCAATATTTGACAATGAATCATACATTGGAGATTCTCCTCTTATAATAGATTTTGCTGTTAGACTGAAAGCTAATACTCCCCCTAAGATTGATTTCATCCCTTTTTTTGTTGTTGCAAAAGGAAACCAGTTTATATATGATGTAAATGCAACCGATTTTAACAAAGATGATAATCTCGAGTATTTCACTGACAGCAATCTTATGAACATAGATTCAGTAACAGGAATGCTGTCCTTTACACCCTCTAATACTGGAGAGTATGCTGTAAAGATCTGCGTAAGAGATGATTCTATGGCAGAGGATTGTGAAGAGACAAAATTCAAGGTTGTATAATATGAGAAGATTATGTATTTTTACAACAGGATTCATCATTTCTCTACTTTTAGCTGCAGGTGTATCAGCAAATGGATTTAATCCAGAAGATCCAGGCACCTGGACTCCTGATAATCTTCAGACAGCATCACCTGATCAGCTGGACCAGATAGACTGGAGCCAGCTGGATTCTCAGCACCAGGAGATGCTCTTTGAGAACCAGTTCAATCATTTTAGGGGTAGAGCAGATAGCTACTTTTCCCAGAGATCTGGAATTGCCATAACTGGCCTTGGAAACTCTGCTGGAATAACCTATAGTGGAAACACACTTACCAATGGGGATAGTTTTCTTGATCTCAATGATATCCCTTCAAATGCAGTTGGAGTAGATGCTCTGCCTGGAGGGGGTTTTGTGTTCAAATATGATAATGGAGCTTCAATAGAGATTCTTGACGGCTCTATAAGTGCAGACAACACATTACCAGATGGTTCCCAGATTGAGCTTGGAGCAGGACAGACTGCTGTTGTTTCTTCAGGCGAAATACATCTTTCTGCAGGAGCTGTATTTAGGGATGCTGCAGGAAATGAGGTGATAGCTGAGTCTGATATAGTGATTTCTGGAGATGATATTTCTGGATATACTGTGCGTGGTAAGGCCAGAGCAACAATACTTCTTCCAAATGGAGAGCAGGCAAACGTTCAAATCTATGGCAGTCTTTCTTTTGACAGTTCAGGATACTTGTCTGGTGAGGGAGCGAATGTAAAGATCACTCGCAGAGGAGATAGTAGGACATTAAGAATGTTTTATGGAAAGTTTACTATGATTGGCAGGACAGTCCTTCTTGAGGAGTATCCAGGAGGTGATAGTGTTTACATGGAGCCTTTTCTTACCCCTAATACTGTGATAAAACCATCTGGTTTCAATGTTGTGATAGTTCCAGAAGGAACACCTGTTCCTGGTGAATTTGCAGATTACAATAATATTGTAGTCTTAGGGGATTTTGGTGAAGATGGGATGGGAAATCTTGTTACACAGGGCGCTGTTGATGTTGAAAGAAGATGCAGGGATGAAAACAGAAGGCCAAGAGCATATACTTGCCTCTCAGTCCAGTCAAAATCAGAAGACTCCTCTTTCCAGCTTTTTGATGGTACTACTCTTGCCAATGGACAGCTGGAATTTGAGACACCTCAGCTTGAGTATGAGGGTTTGACAGATTCTTCAGAGATAACAAGCTTAGTGAATGATGAAGGAACTCTTGCCATAAGAGTGACTGGAGATGAAGAAGGAGAAGTTGCCAGGCTGAGCACCAAAGGCCATCTGGGCGATCTTACACAGGAAGAGGGATTTGTTGGAGATGAGATCTCTATTCCAATGACAATTGTTAATGAAGGCGGAGAGATCAGGATAAATACAAATCAGGCAGAGCTTGCTGACATGGCAAACAGGCTTGTTGACCCTACACAGTTCCTGCTTGTTGAAAGAGACACAATAATACAGCTTGGAGATGACTGCGACCAGCCCAACAGCTGCAATACTATGGGAATCGGCACTGACTTTGGGATGGCTTATCAGCCAACTGACGGCAACACACTATTCGTGATTGACCCGGTCAGTGTTCAGGATTATCTTGGAGAGAAAAAAGAATCATTTATGATGGCAAATGCGCTTTTTGCAGCAAGAGGCCAGTACACTGCACAGGGATGGATGACTGGTGACAGAATCAATGCAGATGTTCCTGCTGAAGATGGTCAGACAAGGACAGTTAAGGGTAAGATAATCTACATTGACCCAGAGACTGGATTCATAGGAATAGATACAGATGGTGATGGAAGAGTTGATGAAAACATACAAGGTGATTTTAGTTTTAGAGGAAGCCCTCCTAGTCAGCAGCAAAGAATGGAAGTATTTGAGAGAAAACCTCAGGAAGCTATCCAAGGCCTGTCGGATTATGAAAGACAGAACAGAGGCGAGGAAGAAGGTCTTCAAGCTGCTTTATTGACTGTGTATGTGAGCAAAGGATTTGGAACAGACATGGATTATAGGGAATGGTATGATAATGTTGAGTCTCATTACTCGAGTTTTGGAGAGGATGTCATAGTCCATGCCAATGTGCAGGTTGCAGAAGCAATGCTGCAGCAGAATAATTTCTATGGAGCAGCTGAGTATTATAATAATATTGTAGAGAAATATCCTGATTCAGAGGCTGCTAACATGGCAAGCCAAAATATTGAGATTATTGAGACAGAAGGCCCTCTGGCAATGTCGAGGATGCTTCTTGTGATGGAATATCAGCAGGAGATGGGCAGGGACGACAGGCCAAGATCTATTCAGGCGGGCATGGAGTTCTATGAATCATTATATGGCAACAGCTGGTATGAGAATGCATTTGCAGGTCTTTCTTCATTATCTCCTTTGAATATTGCAAGGGATTTCTATCGTCCTTATGCTATTGATGACAATGAACATCATTTTGAGGTGGGTTCCCAATCCCTTGATATCATGAATAGATTAATAGAAGATGGGCACGCCTCTAATCTTGAAGAAGCTGCAGCAATATTAGAGTTTGGAGTTAGGCTGGGAAGCCCAGAAGATGTAGCACCACCTTATACTGGGGGTTATGATGGAAGTCCAAGAGTTCTAGGCTCAGATACTTATACTCCTCCCCCTCCTACTGAACAACCTCGAGTAATACCTGATTTTGACGTAATTTTAATACTGGAACTCCAAGAGAAGGGTTATTTTGATGGATTGACAGAGGAGCATGTGAGATTTGTCCAGACAGATCCCTCTATTCAAGCTGGAATAGCAACAGCAGATATCCCTTATGGTCCTGAGAGGGATGAGGCATTGCTGGAAGTGGCTGAGCAGTACAGAGCAGACAATAATTTCCTTGGTGCTGCTATGATTGCTCAGCAGGTGGAAGAAATATCTGATGATCCTGCTACAAGACAGAGAGCAAATGAACTTTATGTTGATATACTTGATCCTTATGATGAATGGTTCAATTTTGCAGATGAAAGTCTTACTGCATCTTCTTTGTATGATATCAGTGCTGAGGTTGTGAATCCAGCTGCATGGGTGACTTTTGGTGCTCTTGGTAAATTAGGTCAGTCAGGACTTATGAGGATTCCAGGAGGTGCAAGAGTGCTTTCAGTCACAGGAAATTTGATGGAACTTGCACCTTCTGTTGTATCAGGTTCGTCAAGTTCTGCATTAAGGGGCTTTGCAGGCAGCGTTATCAGGATGGGTACAGAGGAATTTGTTGAGTATGGTGCTGGTGTTGTAGGGGGTCCGGCAGCTGAGAACTTTGTAATGATTCTTACTGGCGGACCAGATGGTTTTGATGCAGCTCAGGCATCAGTCAGAAATGCCTTTGGTAATACTGATCTTATAGTTGACCCTCATGTTCATTTAGCATGTTCTTCTCCTTGTTCATTAGATCCTTCCCCTGTATATCGTTATGATGGCGAAATCGATGTCAATGCTCTGAGAGACCTTGGAGAAGTTGAAGTTTCAGACACAGGAGTTATAAGACTAAAGACAGATCATGGAGAGATGTATTTTTTGGAGCAGAGTATGGATCCATCAGCCCTGGGCGATGAATTTGTTAATTCTTATGAAATAAGGAGACTTGCTGCTGCAGAACAGGCTTTTGAAGAGGCAACAGAAGTTGCAGCGGCTCAGACAGATTTTGATTTGCCAAGGTATGAGATTGATAGAAGGCCAGCAGGAGAGGCAAGAGAAACTAGGCCCTCTGCATATAATGTTGAAGATATTCCTAATCTTCAAGATGCAGGATTTGAAGAATATCTGGCATTCTTTGCCAGAAATGCTCCTGAAGAAACCACTACTTTTATTGATTCCCATCAAGGACCATTGGATGATGCAATTAGGAACTTAAAGGACTTGTTTCCTGATGCTGAGGTAACCGGGAGATTAAAAGGTGCAGGAAATCTAGAGGAGAAAATATACAGAGATTTTGTAGCTGGCGAATTCCCACCAGGTACTACTCTTGATGAAGCAAGAAGAATGGTTATTGATGCTGCACCTACAGAGGATATTGCAATGAGGGATGTTGCAGGCACAAGAATCACTGTTGATTCTATTGAAGCAGAGCAAGAAGTAGCCATAATGATTGAAGAAACCTATGGAGATAACATTATTAGGAGGAAAGACTTTCTGGGCGCAGACAATAGGGGAGATGGTTATTATTCTGTCCATTATGTTGTTATTCAAGATGGAATGCCTGTAGAGATTCAAGTACGAACACCAGCCCAAACAGAGTTCGCGGACTGGACTCATGATTATATATACAAAGGAGAATTCAAGACAGACCCCTCTGCTCAAAGTTATGCTGCAGATGTTGGAGAAGCTTTGCATAGACAAGAGCTTGGGGAATGCAGTCCATGTCCAATGCCAGAATGTCCTCCTCATCTAGTTGCAGCAGGAGTATGTTTTGGAGGCTGAACCATAATATTTATATAGGAAATCCATCAGAGGTATACCATGTTTGAAAATTTAAAATATAAGATAACCGGAACTGAATTGAGAACAAAAAACAGGAATGAACCTTCATCTACATATATTATATTGAATTTAAGCCCACATATAAGAGATGATTATTCTATACAGGAGGTTATTGAGATTAATTTGAATCTGAGCTCTCTTAAAAAGATTATAAGATCAGGTGAAGCAAAAGAAATTATAGATTCTCTGGCGGATTCTTCAACTGCTGATTATAAATCTTGGATAGGGAAAGCCCAGAAGCTTTTTTCTTATGTAAGAAGCGAACTGCATGATCGGGAGATTAAAATAAAGTTTTAGTTATTTTTCCAGCAGTACCAATGATTCATGCAGCGATTTGATTCTCTTGTAGAAGTAAGCAGATGTTTGCCTGGCAAAAGGCAGATGAAACAGCTCAGTCTCTTTCAGGTAGAATGCCATCTTTTCAGGATTTGAGTGCATGATGTAGGACAGATTATTCAACCTATCAGCCAGTTTGATGATTTTTGTCTCATAACGGGCCTTGCTCATTCTCTCAAAATATGCTTTATTCATATTCATCTTTTTTTCTTCTTTGTTTTTGCCGGGAAATTTCTGCCAGTCAGGTTTGGTAAGGGGAGCTACAATCTCATAGATGGTTCTTCCGAATTTGTTGATAAATGCTCCTTCATCAACAGAAGGGTCGTCCTCCAGTACATCATGCAGAAGAGCTCCACAAATCAGATTCTCTGTAGGCCTGACTTTTTTGCTTTTGCAGAAGAGAACTATCTCATGGACAACTCCATAAACATGCTCCTCGAGGTAGTCAGCACCATCATCCCTTAGCTGATTCTTATGGGATATCTCGGCCTGATCAAGTGCTTTGATTACTGTAGGTGTTAAAATATGATATTTATTCAAGAGATCCACAATACTCTGTTTTGATATGTGGTGTATGTATCTTAGTTTATCTTCCAGTTCATCCATGTCCTTTTTTGCTGCCTCTATGAGCATTGCTTCCTGGTGCATAAGTTCAAGAAATGCCTTTATTTCTCTTCTTTTTGCCCACAATCTGTCAATAGTTTGATCAAAAAATTCTTTCTGCTTTGAAATGTTGGATTTATAAAATGCAACAATATTTTTTAATTTTTCCATAACTTCTTTAGTTTTTCCAGTATAATTCTCATTTAACAGAACCGATAGGTTTTTGTCATCCTGATTCAATCTTTTTAAGAAAGAGCTTAGGGCGTCTGATTCCTTACTTACAATATCTTCTGCTTTCTCTATTATGGAATGAAGCTTTTTTAGTCTGCCTTTATCCCATGTATCTATGAACTCATTAATCAACCTAAACTTTTCTTTGCTGAAATCACCTAATCTTATCAGGAGGTGTATTTCAAAATACAGGTCTTTATCTATATCTTTTATATAATCAAGACTGCCTTTTCTTCTGAAAAGTGTGTTAAACAGGGTCATAATCAAGTATACTACCAATCTTCTTTATAAATTTATTTAACAGAACATCACAATCTTTAAAAACAACCCCTTAATACACGCTCTCAGGTGATATTAATGGCAATCGTAGGATTCGGTTTCACAAAGATGCTTATCCAAAGGAAAAGCGAAGTGAAAGGAAAGGTAAACATTAACAACAATGTGTCAATACAGGATGTTGAGGAGACAGACCTCTCACTAGGCACTGCAAAACAGAAAGGCCTGAAGATATTCTTTGAATTCAAGTCTGAGTATCAGCCTGACATTGCTGAGATACTGTTTGAAGGCCATGTGCTTGATGTAGAGGACCCTAAAGAGCTGGCTGAGATAACAAAAGGCTGGAAAAAGGACAAGAAGCTTCCAAAGACAATAATGGAACCTGTTGTCAACTCTGTTCTTATGAAATGCAACATCCAGGCGCTCATAATGAGCAAAGAGCTAAACCTGCCTCCGCCTATACCACTTCCAAAAGTGGGCGGCAAGAAGCAATAATTCTTGTGTTTGCATATTCTTTTTTATTGAAAATGGCACCAAGCTATTTTCATTGGGTTTAATACCCCTCACTTTAGTGCGGGAGGTGCCATTTTCAAGACTAAAAATTTGACCATCTAGAATGCAAATCTGTTAATACTTTGAGCTCTGCTCAAAGGGGAAGACATCCTTTAGATGTCGACACCACACCCTTTAGGGTGGGGTTAGGATTTGCT
>WJJV01000091.1 GCA_014729495.1 Candidatus Woesearchaeota archaeon | reverse complement strand
AGAATGCAGAGGAAGTGAGCAAGGACAATAGCAAAGCTGCTGCAGAAAAGACAGAGAAAAAGACAGAGAAGAAGACAAACAAGACAGGCAAAAAGACTTCAAAGAAGACTGCGAAGAAGGCAAGTCCAAAAAAGACTCCAAAGAAAGCTTCAAAGACTTCAGAGAAAGCTTCAAAAAGTCAAAAGACATCAAAGAAAGCAAAGAAGAAAAAGTAATGTAGCAGGATAGCTGACAATAGCTGATCAGACAATGGCACTTGACATAAAACCCACAAGAAGCGAGCTCATAAAGCTCAAGAACAAGATAAAGCTGGCCAAGTCAGGCCATAACCTCCTCAAGAAGAAGAGGGACGGCCTCATACTTGACTTCTTTGAGATACTCAAGAAAGCCAAGACACTCAGGCAGGAGCTGATTGATGAGTACAAGAAAGCCATCAGCAAGATGAACATAGCAAGGGCTGTAGAGGGTGATGTCAAGCTCAAGTCCCTTGCAATGGCTGTCTCGCAGAATCCTGAGATAACACTCCAGACAAAGAACATAATGGGTGTCGTGGTTCCTAAGATAGAGAGCTCAGGAATACAGAGCGATTCTGAAGACCGGGGATATGGTCTCTATGAAGGGTCATCACTTGTTGATGAGGCAGCAGAAGCTTATGAAAAGGTTGTTGAGAAGATAATACTCGCAGCAGAGATAGAGACATCAATGAAGAAGCTCCTCAATGAGATAGAGAAGACAAAGAGAAGGGTCAATGCACTTGAGTTCGCTGTCATACCTCAGATGGAGGAGACAGCTGGATTCATAAGGCTCAGGCTAGAGGAGATGGAGAGGGAGAACATCTTCAGGCTCAAGAGGATAAAGGCATAACTTTATAAATGGCCTTTTTCTTTTATTCCTTATATACTTCATATTATTAGTTTTTTTTATACAGCGTCGGTGAGAAAATGCTAGAGAAAAGACACACTGAAAGAATCAGGCAGGAGCTCGATTCCTGCAGTAGACCAATATACTTCTTCCATGATGATGCAGACGGCCTGTGCTCTTTCCTTCTCTTCTACAGGCATGTGGGGGAGGGAAAGGGTGTGATAGTCAAGACCACGCCCAGGATTGACAGGGCCAATTACACAAGGAAGGTCAAGGAATACATGCCTGACAAGGTATTCATACTTGACATAGCCATGGTAGAACAGGATTTTCTTGATGATATGCATGAGATGGGGCTCAGTGTAGTCTGGATAGATCATCACAATCCTCTGAAGAGAGACCATGTACTGTATTTCAATCCAAGGATAAAGAACATAAAGGATGACACATGCGTCACAAGGCTCTGCTATTCTGCTGTCAAGCAGGACATATGGATAGCTATGGTCGGCTCTATAGGGGACTGGCAGATGCCTGGATTCAGGGAGGATTTCATAAAAAAATACCCGGATCTCCTGAAGGATAATGTTTTTAGGCCAGAAGAGGCTCTTTTTGCCCAGAGGGTAGGAGAGCTAGTGCGAATATTCTCTTTTGTGCTCAAGGGCAAGACAGATGAGGTTGTCAAGTGCATGAAGATACTCACAAGAGTGAAGGATCCTTATGAGATTCTTGACCAGAAGACATCAGCAGGAAGATTCATATACAAGAGATATCTGAACATCAAGGAACATTATGACTCTCTTATAAAGAAAGCCAAGGACAGCGTAACCAAGGACAGCATATTCATATTCCAGTACAAAGGAGTCAAGTTCAGTTTCTCTGCAGAGCTTGCAAATCAGCTCTTGTACGATTATCCCACCAAGATAATACTTGCAGGCAGGGAGAAGTCTGGAGAGATCAAGTACAGCATAAGGTCAGCTGAAAGGAATGTTCCTCCTCTGCTTGAGAAGGCTCTGGATGGAATAGATGGATTTGGAGGCGGCCATGAGCATGCCTGCGGAGCTGTGATCAAGAAAGAGGACAATGACAGGTTCATAAGCCAGCTGAAGAAAGCTCTTGATGCCTGAAAACGTCTATTCAAGGAAACCTTTATAAATGGCCTGTTTTTCATGCAGAATGCGCGCCGGTGGTCTAATGGCTATGACTTCGGCCTTCCAAGCCGACTATCTGGGTTCAAATCCCGGCCGGCGCATTCAATAATGCAATTTTGCCAGACGAGCTTGCGAGTCGGCAAAATTGCATTATTGAATGTCTAATAATCCCGATGAAGTCGGGATTATTTATACATGCAGTGGATTAAGAAAACGGAGGCAATAAAAGAAAATGGCATTTGACCCAAATCTTAACAAGGAACTGTTCTCTGAAAGCGTGCAGTTTGAGACAACAAGGATAACAGTTGGAGTGTTCTCATACAATGACGGCACACCAAAGATGCAGATATCAAGAGAGAACCTTGATCCGAACAATGGGGAGTATAAGTTCGCAAAGCTCGGAAGGATGCTGAGAGAAGAGGCAGAAGCAGTGATGCCTCTTATGCAGAAAGCTCTTGAGCACATGCCAAAGAGCGAAGATAATCCTGAAGAAGGCAGCGACAGCACAGAATAATCTCTTTATTATGGGCTTTGGATCTGTATAGTCCTTGATTCTAGGTTCAGATTCACTTAACAGAAAATATTATAAATGACCTGTCTGGAATTAGGTATTATGGCTGGATGCAAGAACTGCGGAAACTGCTGCAATCATGTGGCAATGGAGATAGATGAGCCTACCTGCAAGAAGGACTACCAGGAGATATTATGGTTCCTCCTGCACAAGGATGTTAAGGTCTTTGTTGACCATGATGATGAATGGTATCTTGAGTTCTATGCTCCCTGCGAATGGAGGCAGGACAGCAAGTGCATAAACCACGAGAGAAGGCCTTCAATATGCAGGAATTACTCATCTGAAGAGTGCGTGATGAACGGAGAAGGCGATGCTGAGAAGCTTACATTCAACACTTATGATGATTTTCTTGCTTATCTTAAGAAAAAGAAGATTGACTACAAGTTCAAGTGGCAGAAGGGCAAAATATAAAAACTAAGTTCAACTGATTGTTCTTATGGGTTCAGTATATTCCAGTGGAAGGGCTAAAAGAGATCCTAAATCAGATTCCGGCAGGAAACCTGGAAGCAAGGACAGGAAAAAGGCTGCAAGCGCAAGCAATAAGGGCAAGAAGAGCAGAAAAGAGAGCATACTGGTCCTGTGCGCTCATTCTGATGACCAGGTATTCGGGCTTGGAGGCACTCTCGCGAAGTTCGCTGAAGAAGGCAAGAGGATAATAGTGGTAATATTCTCCTACGGAGAAAAGAGCCATCCCTGGCTGAAGAGAAAAGTGACTGTCAAGATGAGGGTCCATGAAAGCCATGAGGCAGCAAAGATAATAGGCATAGACAAGACAATATTCCTTGGCATCCAGGAGGGGAGATTTCAGCAGGAGATAAGCGACAAGAACATCCATAACCGGATCAACAGTATGATAAAGAAGTACAGGCCCAAAAGGATATTCACCCATGCAGGCGATGATCCCATGCCAGACCATGCAGCCATGAACAGATTTGTCCTCGAACTCTGCGATGAGATAAAGTATGATGGGGATGTGTATACATTCGATGTATGGACCCCTCTTAAGATAAAGGAGAGGAATATGCCAAAGCTGTACATTGACATAACAGATACATTCCGCAAGAAAATAAAGGCCCTAAAAGCATTTGAGAGCCAGTGGGCATCAATGATAGCCTTATTATGGAGCGTCTACTGGAGAGCGATAAGGAATGGTTTCAAGGCGCACTGCAGATTCGCAGAAGTGTTCCAGAAGATAAGATGAATCTTATTACATCAAAATAATCTCAAAGAAAAGAAAAATGAAAAAGAAAAGACTGCTCATAGCATCAGACACCTTCCTTCCAAGATGGGATGGTGTGACAAGATTCCTTCTTCAGATAGTCCCTAAACTGAGCACCAAGTATGACATAACCCTTGCAGTGCCTGACTTCAAAGGAAGGGGAATGAGGATGAATAATGTTGACATAGTCAAGATACCCTGCTATAATTACACGGTTGATGACATGCACCTTCCGAAGTTCAAGCCAGGAACAATCAAGAAGCTTGTCAGAGATTCTGATATTGTATTCATCCAGGCTCTTGGCCCCATAGGCCTGCTTGCAGCAAGGTATGCTGACAAGCTAAAGAAGCCATTATATGCATATTCCCATGTAATAGAGTGGGATCTTTATCCAAAGGTGGCTGGCAGGTTCAGGAAGGCGTTAAGGGCAATAACGCTCGCAATATCCAGGCACTTCTACAACAAGTGCGACTTCATATTTGTTCCTTCAGAACAGATAGAGAAACTCCTGATATACAACAGGATAACACCGCAGAAGAAAGTCATACCTTTGGGAGTTGACACAAAAGAGTTCAAGCCCCTTAAGAGCAAGGGCAGCGCAAAGAAGAGGATCAGGCTCAGGCCTACTGACATTGTCATAGGTTTCGTGGGCAGGATAGGATGGGAGAAGGATCTGCCGACACTTGACAAGGCATTCTCAGCTCTCCAGAGAAAGTACAGGGGTGTGCTAAGACTTCTTGTTGTAGGAAGCGGACTGCCTTTGAAGAGGCTTTTCAGGTCCCTTGAGAATGTTATCCACATCAAGGCAACAAGCAAGGTGGCAAAATACATGCAGGCAATGGACATATTCGTGATGCCGAGCCTTTCAGAGACATCCTCTCTTGCGACAATGGAGGCCATGAGCTGCGGACTGCCTGTTGTAGCAACAAGCGTGGGATGCATACCATATTATATAGACAATGGCAGAAATGGTTTCCTTTTCCCTCCGCAGGATCCTGCTGTTCTTGCCAATAAGATATCGATCCTGATAGACAGGCCTTCACTAAGGAATTCTATGGGAAATGCTGCCAGGAAGACGATATCAAAGAAGTACAGCTGGGACAGGACAATAAAAGAGTTAAGCGATATGCTGGGCTGACTGTGCTATTACTTTAAGAATCAATAAATGATATGATGTTCTAAAGTTTCTCATATCTTCAGGCTGACAACCTGGCTCCTGCCGTGCTCATCCATGCTGACGCCGTAGATTGTGTTGGCCTGGCTGATGACACCATCATTATGGCTGATGAGAATGTATTGGGCCCTTTCTGAATACTTGCCCACGAGGTGGGACAGTTTCTCTGAGTTCTTCTTGTCAAGTGCAGCATCCACCTCATCAAGGACGTAGAATGATGCAGGATCATGTTCCTGAATCGCGAATATGAAAGCGAGTGCGGTCATGGTCTTCTCTCCGCCTGACAGGCTTCTTATATCCATGAACTTGTTGCCTGAGAGCTTGACCTTTATCAGTATCCCGCCTTCAAAGGGTGATTCCTCATTCTCAAGCACAAGAGAGGCCTCTCCTTTTGTGGATAATGCAGAGAATATTGTCTGGAAATTCTTATTCACGACCTCAAATGTCTTCATGAACATGTCTTTCTTCTTGCTCTCTATCTCATTCATCATGACAAGAACATCCTCCTTCTCCAGCATCAGCTTCTCCTTCTTCTTGAGCAGATCCTGGTATTCTTTCTCCACATGGTCAAATATCTCCAGGGATTTCATGTTGACAGATCCTATCTTGGTGAGTATTCCCTCGCTTATGCCTATGTCTTTCTTCAGCTCCTGCTCTGACTTTGTCTTGATGAGCTCAACTCCCTCATATTCCTTGAACTCTTCCTCATATCCCTGAAGCTCTGCCCTTATCTTGGCTGACTCCACATTTATCTGGTTTATCTTCTGCTCAACTCCCCTGTACTGTTCGTCTATGCTCTCAAGCTTCTGCTCATCCTTGCGTATCTGCTCATCTATCTTTGACTTCTCAGTGAACAGCCCCCTGAATTTTGAATGGAATTCTACCTGCTTCTTTTCCTTGTCCTTGAGATCAGCAGACATCAGCGCCAGGTTATCCTCTATGGCCTTTGTCTCTTCCTTGAAGTCTGTCTCTTCTTTCTCGTTCTGCTTTATTATCTTCTCTGTGTTATCTATCTCAGGCCTGAACACATTGCTGATTTTTGCCTCAATATTGCTCATTTCCCCTTTCCTGGCCACAAGCTCCTCTTTAAGCTGTGTTTTCTTCTCCTCAAATGCATTGAGTTCAGCTATGAGCGCAGGATTCCTCAGCTCGCTTATCCTGTTCCTTATCTCCTGTCTCTTTATCTTATTCTGCCCGAGTATGTTATTGCATTCAGATATCCTCGAAACCACTTCATCCAGCTTCTTGTCAAGCTCCTTTATCCTGGCTTCGAGCTCTTTCCTCTCTTTCTTGGAGGCGTCTGTGTCATCTGACTGCAGGTTCAGCAGCTTCTCCAGCTTTATTATGTCTCCTTCAATATGGGCTTTCTCTTCCCTGAGCTTTGAGATCATATCCTCGTTCTCTTTCTTGTCCTTGCTCAGCCTCTCAACAAGGGCTTCGTTGTCAGCAAGCTGCTTCTCGCACTTCTTGATATCGTTCTCAATGTCTTTCTCAGCGAATCCCAGACCTGCTCTTCTCTTGGATCTGTAGCCTCCCTGCATTGCTCCGCTTATCTCTGCAAGGTCTCCTTCCAGGCTCACCATCCTGGATTTTCCTATGCCTATCCTCCTTGCTGTGTCTATAGAATCAACAATTAGCGTGTTGCCGAAGACATATGAGAATACATTCCTGAACTTTGGGTCAAATGATAACAGGTCTATTGCAAAACCCTGGACCCCTTCAGAAGATGCCAGTTTCTTGATCTCAGGCTTCTTTTCTATGGACCTGATCTTGTTCATTGGAAGGAATGTGGCTATGCCCAGCTTGTTGTCCTTGAGATATTTTATGCACTGAGCAGCTACCTTGTCATCCTTGACAACAACTGATGTTGTCTTTGGTCCTGCTGCAGTCTCGAGAGCCAGAGAGTATTTTGAGTCAACCTTTCCAAGATCTGATACTGTTCCGTGTATGCCAGATATGCTATTCTTCTGCTTGAGTATGCTCCTGAGAGCGCTGTTCTCTCCCAGCTTCTCCTGTATGGACATTGACTTTGCATTGAGCTTTGACAGGTCTTCCTGATTTCTTAGAAGGGATGATCTCGCATTCTGGAGCTGGGCGGCAAGCTCTGAATCCCTGCTGAGTCTCTTGTTGAGATCAAGTGTAGCTGACTTGAATTTCTCTTTCTTTGTCTTGAGCTCTGCTATCTGCTCCTTGTTCTCCTTCTCAACCTCAAGCACCTTTGCTATCTTCTCGTCTATAGCATTGACCCTGAACTCAGCCTGATCCTTCTGCCTGAGCAGCTCCTGCTGCTCTTCTCTGAGGGATTGTATGCTCTTCTGCAGGTCCTCAGCTTCCTTGTCTATCTGATCTATGTCTTTCTCAAGGCCCTCGACATCATCAAGCTTGTTCTTCTTCCTGAACTCATCCATCCTTGATTCGATGTTCTTTATCTCCTTCTCTCTGTTATCTATCTGCTTCTTGATATCAGCTTTCTCTTCCTCAAGCTTCTTTATCTTTGATCTTATGCCTTCAGCATTCTCATTAAGCTGGACCTTTCTCTGCTTTATCTTCTGCAGCTCTGCCTTCAATGATTCCAGCCTGTTCTTTGAAGAGCTTATGTCAACCTTGAGCTTTTCTATCTCTTTGTTGAGATCAACCTGCTCCTTCTCGCCCTTTGTCTCGATATCCTTGTTTATCTGGCTTATCCTCTCCTTCTTGTCTGTGATACCCTGCTTAAGTTCAGCTACATCCTTCTTCTTGTCCTCTACCTGCTGCTGGTGCTTCTCTATCCTTAAGTCATACTTCTCTATCTCCTTCTTCCTGTTCTCTATCTTCCTGAACAGAAGCGATGCCTTGCTTCTCTTGATCCTGTCATTAACATCCTTGTACTTTATTGCCTGATCGCGCTCCTTTCTCAGCTCTGAAAGCCTGGACTTCCTCTCTATGAGGACTATCTCAGCTTCTTTCATCCTGTCCTCAACCCTCTGGAGCTCATTGACTGCCTTCTGCTTCTTGTCCTCATATACTGATATTCCTGAGATCTCCTCAACAAGATGCCGCCTTTCCTCAAGAGGCATCTCCACGAATCTCACAATATCTCCCTGCAGTATTATGTTGTAAGCATCAGGATTTATCCTTGCTATAGAAAGAAGCTCAAGTATCTGCTGTCTTGTCCTGGTCTCGTTGTTGATCTTGTATACACTCTGGCCTGTCTTCTTCACTATTCTTGTGATCTTGACTTCTTTGTCTTCAGTGGGGAATATGCTGTTGCGGTTGTCAAAATAGATGGATACCTCTGCTGACTTGCCGGCTTTCTTTGCCTTCCCTCCATTATATATGAGATTGGCTGACTTCTCGCTTCTGAGTGCTTTAGCTGATGTTTTGCCCATCACAAAGCATAATGCATCTAGAATGTTTGACTTGCCAGAGCCGTTCGGGCCCAGAACACAGTTGAAGTCATTGCCGAAGAGAAGCTCTGTCCGCTTCGCAAATGACTTGAAGCCATCCATCACAAGTTTGTTGATCTTGGTCATTATAACGCCTTCTGTCGGGGGATTGATACAAACTGATGGTCACCCTTTTTATACACCTTTTTATATATGAAGTGTATATGAATTATCATTTCTTTTATGAGCCTCATATATAAATCTTTTGTTGTCTTGTGGCTTTGGCATTGATTATTCTTGTTTACTATTACAATATGCAAAATATTTAAAAATAGCCCTGATTTCAGATGCAGACAGATGCATATATAATACAAGAATATATGATATATGATATAATGGCTTTTTTGCCGGTATTAGCGCAATAGAATGTCAGAACTCTTCAGAAGGGGGTTTTAGGATGGTTGAGATTTCAGTATTCAAGGCATATGATATAAGGGGGCTGTATCCACAGCAGATAAATGAGGAACTTGCCTACAAGGTAGGAAGGGCGCTTGTCTCATTTCTGGGATGCTCTAATGTCGCTGTTTGCATTGATATGAGGAACAGTTCTGAAAGCCTCAAGGAGAATCTGATAAGAGGCATAACAGACCAGGGTGCTGATGTGATTGATATAGGCATGCTTCCCACTCCTCTTCTGAGCTTCTCTGTCTCACACTATGGTTATGATGCAGGTGTTGTTGTCAGCGCATCCCACAATCCTGGACAGTATAATGCATTCAAGCTCATAAGGAATCCTGTGCTTCAGATAGGCAAGGGTTCTGGCATGGAAGAGATAAAAGAGCTTGTTCTTAAGGACAATTTCAAGAGACCTGATTCTTCTGTTTCTCGTGATGCTCCTGACTCAAAGGCCAAGGTCAGCACAAAGAATCCAATGCCTGACTACATCAACCATGTCATGGAGTTTGCACAGAAGATTAAAGGACTGAAAGTCGTGTGCGATTACGGCAATGGAATGGGCGCTGTATCTGCAAAGCCCCTTCTTGACAAGCTTGACATTGATGCTGTCCATATGTACCCAGAACCAGACGGCAGCTTCCCTAACCATCCTGCGAATCCTCATGATGTCAAGAACATGGATGATCTCAGGAAAAAGGTCATTGAGGAAAAGGCAGACCTTGGAATATTCTTTGACGGAGATGCTGACAGGTCCCTGATCATAGATGATAATGGAGAGATACTTTTCCCAGACCTTTACATAGCCCTGCTTGCAGAACCAGAGCTGTCAAGGAGTCCTGGAGAGAAGATATATTTTGACCTGAGGTTCAGCAGGATAGTTCCGGATATAATCAAGAAGAATGGAGGCATGCCCCAGATAATGAAAGTGGGCAATCCATTCTACAAAGAGGTTCTTGTGAATGAAGGGGGCATTCTGGCAGGAGAGTTCTCAGGGCATATCATGTTCAAGGACAATTATAATATTGATGACGGCCTTTTCGCTGCAGTGAAACTCATGTCCTTTCTCTCAGGGTCAGGCAAGAAGCTTTCAGAGCTTGTTGAGCCTCTTAAGGTATACTGCAATACTCCAGAGATAAACATAGAGATAGGCAGTGCTGAGAAAGGCGATGACATACTAAAGGCAGTGGAGGATGCTTTCAGACAGGAAGACAAACAAAGGGAGATACTGCATATTGACGGAGTCTCTGTGCAGGGAGAAGACTGGTGGTTCAACCTGAGAAAGTCAAACACAGAACCATTGGTAAGGCTAAGGGCTGAGGCAGATGACTGCGATAAGCTTGAGGAAGTGAAGATGAGAGTCATGAAAGTGATAGAAGCCAACAAATGACATCATATAACAGATCCATATAACCGAATAGATAACAGGATAAATAACAGGATAAATAACAGATAAAGGTGATGCTGATGAGGATAGCAGTGATGGGCACTGGATATGTAGGCAGTGTGACAGGAGCATGCCTGGCTGACCTGGGAAATGATGTGGTATGCCTGGACATAGATAGCGATAAGATAGACCAGTACAACAAGGGAGACATACCAATCTATGAGCCAGGGCTTAGCGATCTGATAAAGAGAAATCTGAGAGAGAAACGTCTGCTGTTCACAACAGATTCCAAGAAGACAATCCAGGATTCTGATGTGATATTCATAGCAGTCGGGACGCCTTCTGCAGATGATGGCTCAGTTGACCTAAGTTATGTGGAGTCAGCTGCAAAGACAATAGCTCTGCACATGAATGGATACAAGGTGATAGTCGATAAGAGCACTGTTCCTGTGGGAACAGCAGATCATGTCAGGGACATAATAGCAGGAAACCATGACGGCAAGAATGACTTTGATCTTGTCTCCAATCCAGAGTTCTTAAGGGAAGGTTCAGCAATAAGGGATTTCATGAATCCTGACAGGATAGTCATAGGTGTTGAGAGCGAGAAGGCAAAAGAGATCATGAGGGATATCTATGAAGGCATTGAGAGGACAGGCAAGCCCATACTCTTCACTGACATAAAGAGCGCAGAGCTCATAAAGTACGCAAGCAATGCAATGCTCGCTACAAGAATATCATTCATGAATGAGATAGCAAGGCTATGCGAGAAGACCGGGGCTGACGTGAAGATGATATCCAAGGGCATGGGGCTTGACACAAGGATAGGCCCAAGATTCCTGCAGGCTGGAGTGGGCTATGGCGGAAGCTGCTTTCCAAAGGATGTCAGAGGACTGATCTCAACAGGGAAATATTATGGCACAGAATTCAGGATACTGCAGGCAGTAGATGAGGTGAATGAGGGGCAGAAGAGATGGATGATGCCCAGGATAATAGAACAGCTCGGCGAGGATCTCTCAGGCAAGAGGATAGCTGTATGGGGGCTGGCCTTCAAGCCAAAGACAGACGATATGAGAGAAGCGCCTTCGCTTGTGCTGATAAGCGAACTGCAGAAGCTGGGGGCTTCAGTAGTTGCTTTTGACCCTGAAGCTGAGAGCTCTGCAAAGAAGATGCTCAATGATGTTGCATATGCAGGCAATCCATATGATTGCATTGAGGGCAGCGACGCTCTGCTGATAGTCACAGAATGGAATGAATTCAGGAATCTCGACAGGATAAAGATGAAGGGCCTCATGAAGTCGCCTGTGATATTTGACGGAAGGAACATCTACAGCAGGGAAGAGATGAGAGGCCTGGGATTCACATATATAGGGGTTGGTAGGTGATGAAGGCAGTAATACTCGCAGCAGGATATGGCGAGAGGCTGAGAAAAGGCATAGAGTCCCTCAAGAAAGAGGATCCTGAAAGATTCAGTGATATAAAGGATTCTGTTGAAGGCAAGGCAAAGCCCATGGTTGAGATTGCAGGAAAGCCTGTTGTCCAGCATATAGTGGAGAACATAGAGAACACCTCAGTTGATGAGATATTCATTGTGACGAACCATCTTTATTTCAACCAGTTTGATGAGTGGAAGAGGGCATATGATTCAAGCATCCCAATAAGGCTGGTAGACGACAACACAAAGACCAATGAGACCCGTCTTGGAGCTGTGAATGATCTGATACTTGTGCTCAAAGAGAAAGATATTGATGATGATGTGCTCGTGATTGCAGGAGACAATCTGCTGAAATTCGACCTGAATGACATGATATCCTTTTTCGAAAAGAAGGATGCAACGACCCTTATGGTTTATCCTGAGAGTGACCTGGAGAAGATAAAGAGAAGCGCCTGCGTGAGTTTTGACGAGCAGAACCTTGTCATAGGCTTTGAGGAAAAGCCTTCAGAACCTAAGTCAGAATGGATATGCCCTGCCATCTACATTTATGACCATGATACCATAAGATTAATAAAAGAGATGAGGTTTGATGAAGACAAGAAGGATCTGATAGGCAACATACCTCTCTTGCTGTATAATAAGATACGCATCTATGTTTATCCTATGCATGAGAAGATAAGGTTTGACCTTGGCACAATAGATGATCTTGAGAAAGCGAACGCTTATTTCCAATTGAGAGCAGATGAAGGTAAAGGCAGATGAAGACAGTTCTGATAACAGGAGGAGCAGGATTTCTTGGCAGTCATCTATGCGATTATTTCATGAATAAGGATTACAATGTGATATGCATGGACAATCTTGTCACAGGAAGAGAAGAGAACATCTCCCACTTGATGAAGAAAAACAGATTCAGATTCTTAAATCATGATGTCTCAAAGAGAATAGATTCTGATAATCTGAATGGAGATATAGATTACATACTCCATTTTGCCTCTCCTGCATCACCAGTTGATTTTGACAAGATGCCTGTTGAGATAGCAATGACTAACTCTGTCGGAACACTCAATATGCTTGATCTTGCCAGGAAGAAGAATGCTGTCATGATGTTCGCCTCTACATCAGAATGCTACGGAGATCCTGAGGTGAATCCCCAGCCAGAGACATACAACGGCAATGTGAACACTACAGGAATCAGAAGCTGCTATGATGAGAGCAAGCGTTTTGCAGAATCCCTCATAATGGCCTACCACCGCGCTTACGGCGTTGATGTGAGGATAGCGAGGATATTCAACACATATGGTCCGAGGATGAGGAGGATGGACGGAAGAGCGGTCCCTGCATTCATCAATCAGGCCCTTCATGATGAGCCAATAACTGTCTTTGGAGAGGGCAAGCAGACAAGAAGCTTCTGCTTTGTGGATGATGAGATAGAAGGATTCTACAGGCTGCTCATGTCAGATGAGAAATATCCAGTGAACATAGGAAATCCTCATGAGATATCAATACTTGATTTTGCGAAGAAGATAATAGATGTAACCAGCAGCAGCAGCGAGATAGTCTTCAAGCCTTTGCCTGAGCACGACCCTAAAGTAAGGAGGCCTGACATAACAAAGGCCAAAGAGAAGCTGGATTGGGAGCCAAAGATAGGCATTGATGAAGGCCTTAAGAGGACAATTGAATATTTCAAGGGGGTTAACGGCATAAAATGAAAGGAAAAGTCATTGTAACAGGAGGCGCTGGCTTCATAGGAAGCCACATAGTTGATGCTCTTATAGATAATGAATATGATGTAGTGGTGGTGGATAATCTTGTAACAGGCAGCAAAGATAATCTTAATGCAAAAGCGAGGTTCTATCAGGTTGACATAACCCATGAGAGAATGGCAAAAGTCTTTGAGAAAGAGAAGCCTGATTTTGTGGTGCATCATGCAGCCCAGATCAATGTCAGGCAGTCGCTGGCGCAGCCGGTCTACGATGCCATCCAGAATATAATAGGCACGATAGAGATCCTGGAGCTCTGCAGGGACTACAAGGTGAAGAAGATGATCTATGCAGGTTCAGGAGGCGCATGCTATGGAGAGCCTCAGTACCTTCCGTGCGATGAGAAGCATCCTGCAAATCCAGTGAGCCATTATGGTGTTTCAAAGTATTCAGCAGAGCATTACCTTTTTCTTTATAAGCACCTTTATGATATGGATTACATAGTGCTGAGATACTCCAATGTCTACGGCCCAAGGCAGGATCCTAAAGGAGAGGCAGGAGTGATATCCATATTCCTTGACAAGATAAAGAACAATGAGCGACCCCACATATTCGGTGATGGAAACCAGACAAGAGATTATGTATTTGTTAAGGATGTCGCAAGGGCTAACCTGCTCGCTCTGGAGAATCAGACCCAGAGCAGGGCATTCAATATAGGCACTGGAAAGGAGACATCAGTGAACCAGCTTTTTGAGATGATAAAGCAGAGCACTGGCACAGACCTTTCTGCAGCGCACATAGCAGCTGTTCCAGGCGAGGTCAGGAGGATAAGCCTCAAATGCGATCTCGCGAAGCAGGAGCTGGGATGGGGGCCTGAGATAGGTATTGAAGATGGGATTAGAATGACTTCTGAGTGGTTCATAAAGAAGCAGGACAATGACTGAAATTAATGATTAAACACTGGAGTTATGGAATATGGTTATAGGATACGAGTTTGTCAGGTTAATGAAAAATAAGTTTCCGTCTGCCTTTTATCTAGCTAGTGCTGTAAAAGATTACTTTAGATACCGGTTCTGCCTTGTTTCTAAGGTTCCTCATTCTCTTATGATAGAGACCAGCAACACATGTAATCTTAGATGTACTATGTGCAGTACAAAAGACTCTAAGAGGAAGAAGGGCAGCATGAGCATGGATATGTATAGGAGAATAATAGATGACGCTGCAGACTCTGGAGTAAGGCACATTGCTCTACACACTGTAGGAGAGCCATTGATGCACAGGAATATTGTTGATATGATAAGGATAGCAAAGAAGAAAGGGCTGTATGTAATGATAAGCACAAACGGTCAGTTGCTTACACCTGAGAAATCAAAGGAACTTATATCAAGCAGACTTGACATGATAAGGTTTTCTCTTGAAGGATATGAAAAGAAGTTGTACGAAAGCATAAGGGTTGGAGGGAACTTTGACAGACTTGTCAAGAACCTAAGGGATTTTAAAGCGATAAGGAAAAGCATGAAAAAAAATAAGCCTTGGATGGAGATAAACTCAGTTCTGATAAAAGAAGACATAAACTATGCCAAAAAATTCTACAGATTCTGGAAGCCAATGGTTGACCTGGTAAAGTTCTCTGTTGAAGCAAACCAAGCAGGATATTCACCTCACAAAATACATCCAAGCCTAAGAAAATACTTCACTAGTAGAGAGCCATGCCATCTTCTTTGGGGCACGATGTCAATAAGCTGGAACGGAGATGTCACTGCATGCTGCATTGACTTTGAGAACAAACTGAAGGTAGGGGACATAAGGAATCATACAATAAAGCAGGTCTGGAACAGCAAAACATACTTTAAGATGAGGAAAAATCATATAAATGGAAGATTTGGGGCGATGCCATTATGCGGCCCTTGTGATGGAAGATGCATATCTGAGTACAAGGTACATAAACTTAATAAAAAGATTGAGAAGGCAGCCATAGAAAGATCTCCAAGAAAATCATAAAGAGGTTCAAGATGAGTTATGCAAAGAAAGCATTAAAAGGAACACTCATAATATTTGTGTTTTCTATACTCTCTGCTTTTTTAGGGTATCTTGTGAGGCTTGTTCTTGCAAGAGGCCTGACAAAAGAAGAATACGGCCTTTTTTATGCAGTATTCTCTTTCTTTGCGCTGCTTGTGCTTTTCAGGGATCTCGGGTTGAACCAGGCAGTATCAAAGTTCCTTCCGGAGTTCTTGCATAAGAATGACTATTCATCAATAAAGAATACACTAATATCTGTATTCTCAATACAGACCTTGATCTCTGTTGTTATTGCTGCTGTCACAATAATCTTTGCAGACCAGATAGCAGAGCATTTTTTTCACACACAATCAGCTTCATTTGTAATAAAGCTTCTTGCTCTTATGTTTCTGCTCATGCCTTTTGAGGATGTGATAATGTACTCTTTCCAGGGATTCCAAAAGATGCTCTATTATGCCGGAGTTGGATTCATGAGGATACTTGTCATACTTATGCTTGTTTCATATCTTCTCAGTACCGGAATGGGAATCAAAGCCCCCGTAATTGCATATTTACTTGCGTACATAATAGTGCCTTTACTTTTCATACCTTTTTTCCTCAGAGAATTTCCGCAGTTTATCACAGCAGAAACAAAGGTCACTAAGAAGCTTATTAAAAAGCTTCTGAGATTTGGGCTGCCTCTTGTTGCAGGATCATTCGGCTTTATTTTAATGACTTATACTGACACAATAATAATAAGCTATTTCTGGAGCTTGAAAGAGGTTGCTCTTTATCAGGTTGCCTCACCGACAGCAAGGCTCACGCTTTATCTTGGTTATGCTCTTGCTGCTGTTTTTCTTCCCCTGTCTTCAGAGCTTTGGGCAAAGGGAAAAAAGGAGAATCTTAGAATAGGCATGGAGCTTATGTACAAGTATTCATTCCTTGCAGTGATACCAGTGGCTTTGCTAATGCTCATGTTTCCTCAGCTTATTCTGAAGATACTATTTGGTCCAGATTATATTGAGGCAGGTCTTGTCATGCAGATACTTGCCTTTGGAACTATATTTTATACTGTTGGCCACATAAACGGGAATGTTCTCTCAGGCATAGGGATGCCTGGCCAGAACACAAGAATTTTGCTTGGGGCAGCGTTATTCAATCTTGTACTCAATCTAATACTGATCCCAATGTATGGCATTATCGGAGCTGCTGTATCAACACTGCTCTGCTGGATAATAATCCTTGTGCTGACATCAATCAAGATCAACAAGTATGTTATGGCAAGTACTCCTGTCTGGGCATGGGCAAAGAGTTTTGCAGCAGGAGGATTCTTTGTGCTTGTAATCCACTTGCTTAAGACATGGCTTGTGATGAATATATGGATTGAGCTTATAATCTCTGTTGGTGCAGCTTCTCTTGTATACATTGCTCTTGTTTTTACACTTGGGCTCGTTACAAAAGATGACCTCAATTTCTTCATGTATTCCATAGGAAGAAAGCCATTATTCAACAAACAGTGACAAAGGAATGTTTAAATAGGAAACCTGCATTTTAATCTGTATGGGGGATCTTGGAGATGCTGTTGAGAAGACCTGGAAGCAGAGGCTCTATGGCCACAGGGGAAAGATTACTGCTGGTGTGACTGCTGTGTCCATGCAGGATAATATCAGATCTGACATAAATACTTTCTCGTATTACCTGGATATTCTTCAGAACTTTGATGAAGCAGATGCTTCGGCATTAATCAACCATACTTTTGAATCAATAAGATCAGATACACTGCATTTCATGCTTGTCTCTTTTGCAGCTTACTATGCTTTGCACAGGCTTGGAAGGGATATTGGTGATGAAGAGATCGAAGAGCAGATCAATAGATTGAAGGAAGTTCATGATGGGGCTGTTGACAGCCATTCTGATGCCAAGAGGAACCTCAAGACCTTTGGATTGGGGCTTGCTGCAGGATTGTCACCCTGGGCAGCGCATTATATTGGGGGTTCTCTTGAATCACTTGATCCTCAGGAGATGCTTGAGCTTTCCATAACCAGCTTCCAGTTTGGAGTCGGCACTTTCTTTCTGTCTAATTATCTTATGGGTTACATGCCTTTTCTTGACAAGCCAAAGGTCAGGAACTTCTATGACATGATATGCAATGCAGCTGACGGAGCATATTATTCTCTTGTGAGAAAGAGAGAGCAGGCAGTTGGTTCAATAGCAGGATTCACCAGCAAATTCAGGCCAGAGATGAGGAAGATAAGGACGCAGATGGCTTCTGGCCTGGTTAATGTCGGAAGGTATGAGGATGCGATGGAGCTCTTCAAGAGTGAGATAGAGAATTTTGACATAATGGAGAAGAGAGGCTTTGTTGATTTAATGTCTGCTCCTTTTGTCAGAGCTATTGAGTTTGTTTTCAGGTCATCACATGATATAGCAAAGATATTTGACTATCTTCCTGAAAAGCCAGGCAAATTCCTGAATAAGCTTGACAAGTACGCAGGCAGGAGTGGAGAAACTGATGTCATGGCCTTGAATGCTATAGCGCACAGCAAGTTCTGCTCTGGTCCGGACAGGGAAGAGAGGGTGAGATCAGCCTGGGGAGATGTTGTAGAGAAGATACTGGAGATGCCTGAGAATGAATTCCAGAGGCTTGGCGAAAGCAGCAATGAGGTTTTGATCTATAAGCCTAGAGACAGGACATTCATCTCTGATCTTCTTGCATTGAAGAGAGGCAATGATGGAGAGTCAATACTCAAAGACTATTTCATTAATGTAAAGTTAGAGGGGGTGCTCAGAGAGCAGGGCTTGATAATAGTTCCTGAGCCATTAGACATTTACTACAGCAATGACCAATTGTACAGTATCCTTAAGCTGGAGGACAGCCCTGACATAGCTTCTACTCCAAGAGAAGAATGGGCTTCAAGCATTCCAAAAGTTGTCATGAATCTGGCTTCTTTGCAGGGTTTTATGACAAGAGAATTGAAGGGAGCTTCTTATATAGATGTATCTGACGGAATAAGATCTCATAGGGTTCAGCTTGGACAGTTTGATTATTTTAAAGAGATCAACAAGAGGATTCTTAGCAGATTCGGAAATAATGAGCATTCTGATAATCTGGCAAAGACCCTCATAAGTAATATACATGATAATAAGATAGGTATGCCTTTCTTTATTCAGGGTGATTTTTATTCGACAAATGCTCTTGCATCAGGAAAGATTCTTGATCTTGAAAGATCCGCCAATGGAGATCCTGTGCTGGATTTCTCATTATTTTGCCTCAGCACTGACTTGAGTCAGGGAGAGACTATGATAAGCCCTTATACTGAGTACCTTTGCGATTCTTCTGGACACAGCATAACTATAGATCAAACAAGGAGATCATTCTATGCTCATCTTCCTTTCTACTCTTTCTGCCTTTCTGGAAGCAGGCTGCATCATGGGGATCCTGAGTCAGCCAAGCATTACATCGCGCTTACTAAGAGTATAATGGAGGATATGGGTCTGCATGATATGAGAGATTCATTCATGCATTATTCTGAGAAATGTCTTGAGCCGAGTCTATAACCTTGCAGCCATCAAAGGTCCGTTCATGTCAAATGTCTGCTCGATTATGGATTTTATATAAAAGAGCATCTCAAAATCTTTTTTTGAGGATGACTGCAGAAGATTCTTTGATTTGTCCAGCAGTTCATATCTCTTTTTCCCGAATTCTGCCATCTTTTCAAAGTCAAAGTTGAAATATAGATTATAGAATTGATCAAAGAAATTATGGGCATCTCTGAAGAGAACTAAAATTTCATCGCTTATTTCAATATTGCTTTCTGCAAGCAACTTGCAGATATCCCTGTATATATCTCCAACCTTCTCCAGCTGTTCTGCGATGAAATAGTTTGGAGGAGTTCTGCCTTCTATTGATTCTGTAAACTTGTTCAGGCATCTTCTGCAGAAATCCGCGATTTTGTTTATGTCTTTGTCCCTCAGCACTATTATTCTGAACAGATTCTTATCCTTATTCTTTATTGCTTCAATGCAGTCATCTCCCATTGATTTTATTATCAGGAACATCCTCCTTATCATTGTATTGTATTCGCTAGGGTCTATGGTTGATACTTTCTTGAATACCAGGTTTGACTTTCCATGGCTCACTGTCTCAAAGCCTATAAATTCTTCTCTTATGACTTCCTGAATGGTTTCCAGTTCATTTGGTGTCTCGAACTGGACTTCAACCTCATCATATCCTGCCTTGTACACAGCTCCAAGAATCCTCTTGATCATCGGATCTTTGCCGGTTACATCTACGCTCTTCTTAGTTATTTCTGGTATTCCGCTTCCTGATATCAGAATAGAATTCTCTTGTTCATCAATATTAAGCTCGTCTCCTGCCTTAAGGTTCTGTTGGGAGAGCCATTTTGAAGGCAGAGTGATTGTCAGAGCGTTTCTTCCTTGTTTTACCAGTTTTCTCTTCATTTTATATACATCTGTTAATGTTATATATTTATATTCTGTTATATATTAAATAGACATAAGTTATATATAAATCTTTCGACATTATTGTATGTATTACGGTGAGTATGAAAAATGGAACAAAAACATCAAGATCAGGGGCAGAAAAGGGGCATAGACCTTCATGTGCATACTTATGTGTCAGATGGATACTTATCTCCTTCAGAAGCTGTTGAAAGAGCTTATGACAGCGGTGTCGATACAATAGCTATAACAGATCATGACACTGTGTCTGGGCTTGAAGAAGCTATGCAAAGAGGCAAGGAGATTGGTGTTGATGTCATTCCAGGTGTTGAGATATCAGCAAGAAACGGCAGTTCTGTGCATATCCTTGGCTATTTTCCTGGCAAGACCCCTGCAGACTTATCAGGGGTAGAGGATTATCTTGAGAAGACACAGAATGGAAGGACCCAGAGAACATACCATCAGATTGAATTGCTTAATCAGGATGGCTATGATATAAGCAGAGAAGAGGTGGATTCCTGCAGAAAAGGAGTGTATACTCCTAAGAACGCTATTGTTGATGTTCTTGTAAATAAAGGACATGTCAAGGATGATAAAGAAGGATTAGCTCTTCTTGAAAGCAGCAGGTATGATGTGCCTTACTCTCCTGAATGGGTGGTTACTCCTGAAGAAGCTGTTGAAATGATCACATCATATGGGGGCAAGGCAGTTCTTGCGCACCCAGGAAAGCTCATGAAGAGATATGATATCAATGACTTTGTAGGAAAGCTTGCTGATGCTGGACTCAAAGGGATTGAAGTCTATTCACCAAAGAATTCTGTTGGACAGAGAGAACAACTTGCTGAGATAGCAAACAATTATGGTCTTTTCATGACTTATGGGACTGATTTCCACAGGAGAAACCATGATATGGGAAGTGTAGCTGGAAGTGAGGTTGATGCAGAGTGTATAATAGAGGGTGTGAGGGGATAAGGAGGTAAACCAAAATGATACCGCAAAAAGAATTAATCTTGCTGGCCCATCTGCGTAAGAACGCCAGGAAGAATCTGACCAACATAAGCAGAGAGACAGGAATGCCTGTATCCACAATATTTGACAAGATAAGGAAGTATGAGGGATATCTTATAATGAAGCATACAGCTCTGCTGGACTTCTCAAAGCTCGGCTATGAGGTCAAGGTGCATATCGTGCTCAAGGTTCCCAGGGACAACAGGGATGCGCTCAGGGAGCATCTGCTCAAGGATATCAATATAAACTCTGTGTTCAGGATAAACAATGGCTATGACTTCATGGTAGAGGCCTATTTCAGGAACATAAAGGAGGTCCATGACTTTGTTGAAGGGCTTGAGAAGTTCAAGGTGAAGTCTCCCTCTGAGTTCTATGTGCTTGAGGAGATCAAGAAAGAGGCATTCATGGCAGACCCTCAGTTTGTGAAGGCTTATGGACTGTAATCCTAAATGACTCATCTTAAGAGATGGCCAGGGTTAGATAATATGTCGCTAATGCCATCTTGCTTTTCTCTTATACTCTTCTATTATTCCTTTGATTCTTCTACTGCTCAGTTCTCTGCAGTAATCATCTATCTCTTTCAGATGGAATGAATCATTCTTAATGTCATATTTCCAGCATACTGCTTCATGCATCTCTTTTAGCTGGCGCAATACCTCATAAAATTCATTCCAGTCTTTTACCTCATGATACCTTGTGGATCTGAATATGCTTAACTTCTTGGAAAAAGGAATATTAACATCTTTGTTCTCTCTCTGCCTGTAATAAATGAGTTGAGATGGTGTATCCTCAAGCTGGATCAGTTTGCTGATATCATCATCCACATAAGCCCTTATTCTTAGCCTTCTAACAAAAACATCTTTTGGTTCGTCCCTTGTATTGTGCATATATCTTATGATGCCCTTGAAATAATGTTCTACAAATATCTTTGCATAAGGGTAATCATGCTTATTCCTTGAGGTTACTATTGCAAACCTGAAACCCTCTGAATAAAGCTTCTTAAGGATATCTATGCATCCTTTCGGCACTTCGTATTCCATTATGTGCTCTTCATTAAGCCTGTCCATAAAATGCTTATAATTCACATCCTTTCCCAGCTTTTTCATCAGCTCATTGAATGCAGCTTTCTTTGTCTGATAGTCTTTTAGACCAACTCCAAACCATTCTTTGGCATATCTGACCTTTGCATTGATTCCATGAGCAAGCACTCCGTCAAAATCAAGCCCCACATTTATGTTCTTTGCAATGTGATATTCAGCCACTTTCTAATGCCTCAAGTATCATGATTATATCTTCATCTTCCCTGCTGCAATTATGCAGTCTGGATGCCTGTTCTTTCCTGTCAAACCTTATCATCTTCCTGCGTTTCAGCTCAATTTCATCAAGCAACTCAAACTGATTTTTCATTATGCTGTACTGGATCCACTCGCAGAGTATGTTATCTCCCATATCATGGT
>WJJV01000014.1 GCA_014729495.1 Candidatus Woesearchaeota archaeon | reverse complement strand
GATGGTGATGGAAGGAGGCACTGAACTCAGTGAGGATACCTACGACAGGATTGACCAGCAGATAGGCAGCCTGACATGCTCCAGAGGAGAGAGTGTCTGCATAAGCGAGAACAACAAGCAGATAGAAAGGGATGAGGTTGCGGTGTTTCCTGTGACTGTCAAGAATGAACTTCCTGATGAGCTTGATTTTAGGGTGAGAGTGGAGCTTGCCAGAGGCCATGACAGGGACAACAACATGATATACAGCTCTTCTGACAGCAATATTGGTGAACATGACCATGTGCTTGATTCAATAAAGTGGCTTCCTGATGAGGATTTCTTCAGTCTTGATCCAGGAGAGAGCAATACTCTTCCTATACTTGTCAGTGCTGAGAAGGATTCAATCCCAGGAAAGTACTCTTTCAATGTCTATTTTTATACAAGAGATACAGGAACAACAAACTGGCAGGATTATCCTGATGAAAGACCAAATAAGTTTTATCTTACAGTAGAATAAGGTGATATATGTGAGAAGAATGCATTTCATGATGATTACAGGCATATTAGCTCTTTCTATCATTATCCTGGCTTCAGGCTGCAGACAGCCTGTATGCGGAAACCAGATCCTTGAGGAAGGCGAGACCTCAGCAACATGTTGTGCTGATGCAGGATGCCCTGGAAGCGAGGAATGCATAAACAACACATGCATCAGCCCTGAGTGCGGGGAATGCGGGTATTATGATGAGGATGCGCATGAATGTGTAGATTACGAATGCTGTGAAGATGATGACTGCAGTGCAGATGAGGAATGCTCAGATCATGAATGCAATGAACTGCTCTGCAGAGACTGCTCTTATATAGATGATCATGAATGCATTGACATAGAATGCTGTGATGATGAAGACTGCGATGATAATGATGATTCTACAATGGACATGTGCAAGTTTCCAGGCACTAAATCTGCTGAGTGCTCATATACTGAACTGGAAGTATGTGATGATGATTCTGACTGTGATGATAATGATGATTCTACAGAAGACATATGCATTGATGGTGAACCTAATGAATGCATACACTTCTCAATAACAGACTGCAATGATGATGACGGATACTGCCCTTCTGACTGCGATTACACAGAGGACAATGACTGCGAAAGCAATGTACTGGACTGCGGAACAGATGAGGACTGTTTCATTGATGCCCTCTCCAACTGCACTCTGGCTCAGCTGACCCTTGACATGGATGTGGATAATTCAACAGCAGAGATGGATATAATTGTGCTTGCTGAGATCCTGGAATGGGATGATAGCAATGAGATATGCGAGATTGCATTTGAGTTTGACAGCATTGTTCTTGAATACACTGACAGCTATAGGAACACATTGGGAGATGATCCTTATAATCACACAGAAGACGAGATTGACGACCTTGAGGAGGATGACAATGATGACCTTGATGACAAGGAAGGAGATGCAGGAGAGTGCGACATTGATGAGAGCGATCTTGATGATGTCCAGGACATTATTGATGACTGGGAGAGGGATGATTTTGATGTTGAGGACTTTGACAGCTATGACTGCTCTGGAGATTTCTTTGACTGAATCTGATAACATCCTTTTTTATCCTTCTTGTTTTATCCTTTTTGTCTTATCTTTTCTTTTATTATTTTTTCATTAATTTTATAAACCATTGTTGTTTATCATAACTCTATGGACCTAAACTCTACTGTTCCGGGAGCATTAGTGCCTTTTGCTAACACTATGCAGACACTCATGAAGACAGTCAGTGTCTTCATAGGAGGCATATTCGGGCTTTATGTATTCCTGTTCTTCTTCAGGATATACACATACAAGCGCAACAGGAAGCTCTTCAAGAAGATGAAAAGAGATTTCAGCTCAATGAATAATGCAATACAGAGGATTGAGGACAAGGTTGATGCCCTGGACAGTTCGATGCAGAATCTGTCAGGCAAGAGTAAGAGCTCAGGAAAAGTTAAGATATCCTCAGACAAGAGCAGAGCAAAGAAAAAGCAATCCAGGACATCAAAACATAATTCTGCAGAGACCAAGACAAAGAAGTGATTCCATGGACTTCAGGAAAGAGATAATAAAGCTGGTCAAGAAAGAGATGAAGGATATAAAGATAGATGATTCTGCGCTTGAAGTGCCTCCTCAGCCAGAGCTCGGAGATTATTCTCTTCCATGCTTCACTCTCGCGAAACAGATGAAGATGAGTCCGCATGATATTGCGCAGGATCTGGTGAGAAAACTGCAGCTCAAGCAGCCCATAATAAAGATTGAGGTAAAAGGCCCTTATCTTAATTTCTTTGTCAACAAGCAGAAGATGGCAGAGTCGGTCATATCAGATATACTTACGGAGAAATCAAGATTTGGGAAGACAAAGAAGAAGGGAAAGGAGACTGTGATGATTGAGTTTCCCTCGCCCAACACAAACAAGCCTCTGCATCTCGGCCACATAAGGAACATTGTCATAGGTGATTCCATGGCAAAGGTCTTTAATTTCCTTGGTGATAAGGTCATCCGGGCAAATCTCAACAATGACAGAGGAGTACATATCTGCAAGTCAATGCTTGCGTATAAGAGGTTTGGCAGAGGAAAGAAGCCGTTCCAGGCAAAGAAGAAGCCTGACCACTTTGTAGGGGATTTCTATGTCAGGTTCAATCAGGAGGCAAAGAAGAAACCAGAGCTTGAGGAAGATGCAAAGGAAATGCTCCAGAAGTGGGAGCAGGGGGATAAAGAGGTCATCAAGCTCTGGAAGCTCATGAATGCATGGGCTTATGAGGGCTTTGAAGAGACATATGAGGCCTTAGGAGTGTATTTTGACAAGTATTATTATGAGTCTGCTTTCTACAACAAAGGCAAGGATATAGTGCTGAAAGGCCTTAAAAAGGGCTTATTCAAGCAAGGTGAAGGTCAGTCTGTGATAGCTGAACTCAAGCAGTATGGGCTGCCTGACAAGGTCCTTCTCAGGGAGGATGGCACATCAATATACATGACACAGGACATATATCTTGCAGTGCAGAAATTCAGGGATTACAAGCTGAGCAGGTCAATACATGTTGTAGGAAACGAGCAGAACATGCATTTCAGGCAATTGTTCAGGATACTGGAGATCCTTGGCTACAAGTGGGCTAAAGAGAACAGGCTTGTGCATCTCAGCTATGGCATGGTATATCTTCCCCATGGCAGGATGAAATCAAGAGAAGGCACTGTAGTTGATGCTGATGATCTTATTGAAGAGATGCAGAAAGTGGCTGCAAAAGAGATAAAGAAGAGGGACAGGAAGATAAAGAAAGCTGAGCTTGAGAAAAGGTCAAAGATAATCGGCCTTGGAGCCCTTAAGTTCTACTTTGCAAAGACAGATGCTGCAAAAGACATGACTTATGATCCAGAAGAGTCAATAAGCTTTGAAGGAGAGACAGGACCCTATGTCCAGTACACATATGCAAGAATATGCTCAATAATCGCAAAGTACAGCAAAAGGATGGATGCAAAAGCAGACTTCAATCTTCTCAGGGACAGGAAAGAAGAAGAGATTGTCAAGATCCTCTATGGATTCCATGATACAGTAAGAGATTCTGCTGAACATCTCAGGCCTCATCTCATGACAAACTATCTTATCAGGCTCTGCCAAAGCTTCAATGCTTTCTACCAGAATGTTCCTGTGCTCAATGCAGAGGATGAGAAGCTTATGAAATCAAGGCTTGTGCTTCTGAATGCAGTCAGGCAGGTCATAGCAAACGGGCTTGACCTTCTCGGAATAGAATATGTTGAGAGGATGTGAATATATTCATACACGCTCAGTATGCATCATTTATATTGTTCTTACTTATGATATGCTTTAGGAATACTCATCCTGCCTTTTACCTGGCCATGATATGAAGGGCCATGTTTGACTATATCAGAGACAATGGTCGGCAGATTAATTATTGTGTTATAAGTCCCCCATAACACTGAAGATCTCTGTTTAAGAGTACTCTCCTGTGCTGCATTCTCTGGAGCCATCGCTTTCCTGAAACTGGATTCAATCTCTGAAGCAGTGAGATGTATGCCGAACCTGTTGTCATTGCTCATGCCATAGTTAGTGCAATGCATTGACATTGATGAGGCATGCTCATCTTTCCTTCTTGCAAGATAAGATTCCACAATATCATTGACCATCTTATTGACCTTGATGCCCATCCATGCGTCTATCTGTTCATCTGTCTTGCCGAGATGTTTTCCTTTATTCCTGACCCACTCTCCAAGCTCCCTGTAGCAGTCATCAAAAAGCCAGTGGCTGACAAGCTGGTCTTTTATCTCATGCCTGAATGCTGCTCTTTGCTCTCCCATATAATCATCAAGATTCTTTGAGCCTGCATAATCATGGGATACTCCCATGTGTTCGCTCATTGTCTCCACAGCCCTGTCTATTGTGCGGCTGTCTCCTACGCTTGCAGGAAGCTCTGTCTTGCCCGGCCTGCTGAGAAGTGTAGCAAAGTATACATCAGGTGCTGCAAATGAGCCAGAAGGGGGCCTGTATGATATTTTTTTGCAGAGCTGGTCATATTCTGTGTTAGTGAGGCTTATGTTCATCAGATTAGAGTATTCCCTTCCTGCTGAAGACTTGTCGTCACCATGAAGCATATAAGCCATCCTGGAGAGGTGCTTGAGGTCATCTGCTGATTCAAGCAGCTTGCTGTCTCCTGCAGCAATGTCAGAGAATTTCAGGTCTGCTTTCATTATAAGCCTGTCAATGCCTGATAATGGCCTTTCATAGCCTTCAAAATAGTCTTTATTCAGGCTGTCGTGCTGTTCAACAGTGCTTTTGGAAAGATTCCTCAGAGTACTGCCTATCTTTCCATGATACAGTTTTCTTGCAGCTTTCTGGGCCAGTTTTTTTAGTTTCATCTTCATGGATCATATCATAAAATTAATATATCAAAAACAGCAGTCATATATAAACCTTTTGAATTTGTAACTAACAACAAGTAGTGAAGTAACCTGAGGTTCATGTTAGGCAAAATTTATATATGCAGCAAAAAGAAAGCATGATATGGATTACAATAAAGAGGCTCTTAGACTGCATAAGGCTAGCAGAGGCAAGATCTCTATATCTAATAAATTTGGGCCCCTAAAGACCAAGGATGATCTCAGCATTGCTTACACACCTGGTGTGGCTGAGCCATGCAGGGAGATAGCAAAGGACATATCAAAGGTCTATGATTACACTTCCAAGTCAAATATGGTTGCTGTTGTCACAGATGGAAGCGCTGTTCTAGGACTGGGTAACATAGGTCCTGAGGCAGCCCTGCCTGTGATGGAAGGCAAAGCCATACTCTTCAAGGAGTTCGCTGATGTTGATGCATTCCCTATCTGCCTGGCAACACAGGATACAGAAGAGATAATCAATGCAGTTAAGATGATCTCACCAGTTTTCGGAGGAATAAACCTTGAGGACATATCTGCTCCAAGATGCTTTGAGATAGAGGAAAGGCTCAAGAAAGAGCTAAGAATTCCTGTATTCCATGATGACCAGCATGGAACAGCTATAGTCACACTGGCTGGACTGATCAATGCGCTGAAGATAACCGGCAAAAGCCCGGCTGCTGTCAGGGCTGTGTTCAATGGAGCAGGCGCTGCTGGTATAGCAGTAGCAAAGATATTCAGAAGCTATGGGATAAAAGATATTATCATGTGCGATTCAAAAGGTGTTATCTATAAAGGAAGAAAACAAGGCATGAACACCCACAAGGAAGAGTTTGCTGTTGACACAGAAGCAAGGACCTTGGCTGAAGCAATGAAAGGAGCTGATGTCTTTGTAGGTGTGAGTGTTGAAGGGGCTGTTACAGATGAGATGGTCAGATCCATGAATAATGATCCAATAATATTCGCAATGGCAAATCCAGTGCCAGAGATAATGCCTGATGAAGCCAGGAATGCAGGTGCAAGGATCATTGCAACAGGAAGGAGTGATTTTCCGAATCAGATAAACAATGTCCTTGCATTTCCAGGAGTATTCAGAGGAGCGCTTGATTCAAGAGCAAGAGATATCACAGAAGAGATGAAGCTGGCTGCTGCTGAAGCGATAGCTGGGTGTGTTGATGATCCTTCAGAGGATATGATAATACCCAGCCCTCTTGACAAGAGCGTTGCTGAGAAAGTTGCTGAGGCTGTGAGGGATACTGTATGAGCATATTGGATCCAGTATTAGGTACTGTAAGCATATTTGAGATACGGTGGTATGGACTGCTCATGGCTGTCGCTTTCTTAGCTGGATATTTCATGCTCAGGAGACTGGCTGATGAGGAAGGCATAAAGCGGGATGAGATTGACAGCTATTTCCTTTACATATTCCTTGGCATACTAATAGGAGCAAGGCTTGGAGAGGTGTTATTCTATGGCCCATGGTCATATTATCTTGCAGAGCCCTGGAGAATAATAGCTGTATGGCAGGGCGGACTCTCAAGCCATGGGGCTTTCATAGGAGGCATACTCGCAACTATGATCTTCTGCAGAGTGCACAGGATGAGATTCTACAGGATCGCTGATATTGCAGTCATTCCAATAGCATTCGGCTCAATACTTGTAAGGATAGGCAATCTCATAAATGGAGAGATTGTGGGAAGAGAGACAAGCATGCCCTGGGGAATGGTCTTTGAGAACTATGATGAGAAGGTAAGGCATCCAAGCCAGATCTATGAGGCTATGATGAATTTCATTGTTTTCGCGCTTCTTCTGTCAATAAGGAAGCTTAAAAAGATTCCTGAAGGATTTATGTTCTGGAGTTTTGTAGTTATCTACTCAATACTCAGGTTCTTTGTTGAATTCTTCAAGGAGTATCAGACACTTGATTCATCATCATTATTCACAATGGGTCAGTTGCTGAGCATTGCATTCTTTGCTGTTGCCCTATATGTGATGGTTGTGAAATACAAAAACTTTATATTGGCGGTTTCAGAAAGAATGAGAAAAGAATAAGAAAAGAAAGATAATCAGAGAAGAAAAATTAGAAAAGAATAACTATAAAAGAGGTAAATTATCTAAGATGAGGCCTTTCATAGCAGCTAACTGGAAACTGCACAAGACTGTAGAAGAGTCAGTAGAGACTGCTGCAAGGCTTAAGATAATCATTGAGGGAGTCAATGACAGGGATATCCTTGTATGCCCTCCATTCACAGCTCTTGAAGAGATATATCATGTCATTGAGGGCACAAACATAATGCTCGGAGCCCAGGATGTGTTCTGGGAAGAGGAAGGGGCATTCACAGGCGAGGTAAGCCCTGAGATGCTGAAGAATGTAGGCTGTGAGTATGTCATAATAGGGCATTCTGAGCGAAGGAAATACTTCAATGAGACAGATGAGACAGTCAATAAGAAGATAAGGGCAAGCTTTGCAGATGAGCTCAAGGTTATACTCTGTGTCGGAGAGACAGAGGAGATGAGAGATCAGGCAAAACACAGAGACTTTGTTGAGAAAGAGCTTGAGGATGGGCTTAAGAACATAAGTTCATCAGATGCAAAGATGCTGGCTGTCGCTTATGAGCCTATCTGGGCAATTGGAACAGGACAGACAGCTACGCCTGAGCAGGCGCAGGAGATGCATGCTTTCATAAGAGACAGGCTTTCTGTAATCTTTGACCAGAAGACTGCAGATTCTATAAGAATACTGTATGGGGGCTCAGTAAAACCAGATAATGTCAAGGAACTGATGTCACAGAAAGATATAAACGGGGCACTGGTGGGCGGAGCAAGCCTTGACGCAGAGAGCTTTGGAAAAATAATAAAAGGCTTCTGAGACTCCTAAAAACACTTAAGAATAGATATATTGACAGATTATCTCCATATTCTTAAACTTATTCAGAATCAGGTTTCTCTTCAGACTCATCAGGTACAACAGGCGCATCAGCCTCATCTCCAAGCTCCTGTGCTGCCTTGTGCTCTACAAGATCCTTGATCTTCTTGGCTTCTTCCTCTACCTTGACAAGAAGATTTGTGTCAGCAAAATGCTCTTCTGCGCATTCCTTGCAGTAATTCTCTGAAGAGCCTTTTATAGAAAGATCAGCCTCATCACCGCAGATTATGCATTTCTTAGCCATTGAAAGCTTTAATATAGTGTTCATTTTTAAATTTTTTGCTCTGGAGGCCCTAAGATGGTATAGAATTGATATCTGAAGAATAATAATAAGGGACAAACATTAAGAGAGATTAAGAAGAGAGCTCAAGAAAGATTCTTATGCAGCTTTCTTGTTGAGCTGCATCTGTGAGATGATCTGGGCTGCTGGAAAGAACAATATCCACAGCACAAAAAGCAGGATGGCATTGAATCCTGTTATCTCATTTATTGCTTTGCTGTATTTCCAATAATAGTATAATCCTGCAATTAGATTCACAAAAGGTATTAAGAAAAGGATAATGATCCATGGATTAGGTGCTGCAGGGGTATTGCCTCTCAATTCTTTAGTGGTCTTAACAAGCCAGTACAGGAAATAGATTCCAAAGGTTATGAGAGAGAATATGAGAACAAGGATTGGATTCCTCTTCTTTATGCCTCCTGGCTGTACAGGAACTCCTCCTGCTGGACTTGCAGAAGGCTGAGCTGTGGATTCTTTTGAAGTCATGGGCTCTGATCTGGTCTTCTGCTCAGGCATAGCTGGTTTTGCAGCAGAATCTGCCTTTGTTCCCCCAATAGTCTTTATTGCCTCGTCAATATCCTCTTGAGGCCATCCCTGTTCTGAAAGGGCTTTCCGTACATCATTAGGAGACATCCCGCTTGCTTTGGCTGATCTGACATAATCAATAAGCTCTTTTGTTATCATTATTGCTAAGTATATGATTTTCACTTATAATATTTTATGTTCACTGTAGGATAGAAAATCCTATAGGATATCCTGAGGTATCCTAGGTTTTCCTGAATCCTTAGAAATTATCCGGATTTTGCACAGCAAAGCTTAAAAATACAGAAAACAGCCATTATCTCATGAAAGAATCCCTGACAGAGAAAAGCAGGCTGCTGCTGAACATGCTCAGAAAGAACTCAAGACTGAAGAAATCAGAGATTGCATCTGCAATTGGAATCAAGATATCTTCTGTCTCAACAATCATGGAATCCATTGAGAAAGATCTTGAAATAAGATATGTCTCATTGGTTGACTACCGTCAGATTGGGCATTCAATACGCAATGCATTCATCATAGAAGGAAAAGATGAGAATGATGGCAATGTTCTTGAATTCCTGAGATCCCATGAGAATATCAACTCCCTGCACAGGATTGAAGGAGGGTTGTACCTTGCTGATGTGATATTCAGGTCAATGAAGGACATGGCAGATTTCACAGAGGCAGTATCAGACTGCGGCGGCAGGATAAAGAAAGAATATTATATTGTAGAAGAGCTGAAAAGAGAGGAGTTTGAGGTCTGAATCAGGATATGAACAGATTATTATTATTCCCACTCTGTAGATCCAGGGGGCTTGTCTGTCGGATCAAGGATAACCCTTGAGATTCCATCAACTTTACAGGGAATCTCCTCTGCCATCTGCATGAACATATCACCTGGAAAGAATTCTTCTGAATTTTCTGAAGGAACATCTTTGTATGGCATCATGCCGATTATTGCCATAAAATCATGAGTGTAACATGGCCTAATCACAAAAGACCTTTGTCCAGGCTCGCTGAAATTACATGGAATGATAATCCCCGGCATCTGAGAGCATTTTCTTGAGTCATTGAACCCATACTGATCAGCTACCTGCCTCATGATATGATCTCCCTGGGACCATTGTTCTATTGTATCCTGTGTCATCAATGTTTTTGTGAGTGACATGACATCATCCTGTGTCAAAGGCTTTCCAGGGGTATATAATACTCTGTTTACTTCACGCAGTTCATTAGGGAAGTCCAAAGCAAACTTTGCAAACTCTTTCCAGCTTATATCACCAGACACAATGACAGGGGGCTTGTAGCTTCTCTCATCTCCCTGGACTCCAACTGTCCTCACAGGAAGTATATGGGCATGAAAACCATATGATCCTGCCATGTCATTGATCCTCTTGTCAAGATCAACATAATACTGATCCACTTGGGTGTCTGCGCAGCCGATCATCCTGCAGTAACCTCCTGGACCAGGAAATGGCTGCCTGTATGCTATCCTTTCGCCCAGCCCGAGGTGCATGGCTGATTCCCTGACAATGTCCTTGAACATCTCAACCAGTCCCTCTACCTTTGGAATATCCTTAAGTGCATCAACTGCATTGTGATGTGTCTTTATTGTGTCAGCGCCGCCTGATGTAGCCCTTGAGTCAGCGCTTTCAATAAGGTCAGGCCTTAATGATCCCTGGCCAAGCTTCATCCTGTCAATTGGAATGCCAAGATTGTAAGCTATGCGGGACATCTCCTGCAGGGCAATAACCGCATATTCAGTGCCGAATATCTTCCTTTTAATTTCTGGATCAATAGTATAACATAAAGGACCTGCAAGAACCTTTCTATTGTCAGCACCCTTGCCTGCCTCAACCTCTCTCATAGCATCATAGAATCTATGTTTTACATCAAGCACATCAAAGTCAGGAAGGCCAAGGTGATCCGCTATCTGCCTGACCTCATCAATCTCTCCAATCCTCATTGTGCCTGTATCAAGTGTCCTGAAATGCAGCCTTTCTGGTTCAATAGCTCTTTTAAGAAGAGCTGACTGCAAGTCAGAATCAACTCCTCCTGAAAGATACTGGAGTACATGGAAATCAGGAGAAGTGGCTTCCTGTATAAGCTTTTCTGCCTCAGCAATCTCCTGTTCAATTGTCCTTCTCTGGGCATCAGGAAATCTGCAGACATGCCTGAAGAAATTCTCAAACATCTTATCCCCATTTTTTGTAACTGGAATCAATTCAGGATGGAACTGCACAGCATATATTCTCTTGTCCTTATTGCCCATTGCTGCAATCATGTTCTCACTGACAGCATAGACCTCAAATCCTGGAGGAACTTTTACAACAGTATCAAAATGGCTCATCAGAACCCTTTCATTATCAGACAATCCAGTGAAAGGCCCTTCTTTCTTTTTTATGCTTATATAATTTCTTCCATACTGCCCTCTCACTCCTTTCTCAACCCTGCCTCCAAGCTGGTGCGCAACTGCCTGCATAGAATAACAGATATGGAACTGGGGAATCCCAAGCCTGTAAACTTCTGGATCCATAAGCAGAGCATCATCGTCATTCACACTGCGCGGACCGCCGCTTCCTATTATGAAATCTGCATCTGAGAGCCTGTCAGCAGGAATATCAAAAGGCTGTTTTGTGATATCATGTCCCAGCTCAATGCATCTTCGCATTATGACCTTCTCTAGCTGCGCTCCGCCATCAAGCAACACTCCCCTTGCCATGCTTAAATGTATTGAAGCATTTTTTAAATAGATTTATCTACTTAAAAGACTATAATAGAAATGGTAATATCTGTTTGGTGACTAAATCGCATGAGCCTGTTCAACCAACCACAAATCCGTCTATCTCATCAAGGAATTCCCTTACATAACCCATCTTGTGCCTGTTCTCTGCAAAGACTGTGAATATCTTCTCTCCTTTCTTTACCTTATCTCCTTTCTTCTTCCAGAGCATGATTCCAGCTCCCTTGTCTTTTGGACATCCTGCAAGTCTTGCTATCCTTGCCATTGACTTATTGCTGATGTGTTTTACTGTTCCGTTCTTCTTTGCCTTGACTCTAAGCTTGTGCTTGCCGAGAATTATCTTCCTCTCATCTGTCACTCTTGCTCCCTGGAGTCTTATTATCTCAATGAACTTCTGGTATGCCTCGCCTGAATCAAGGATGTCGCGCGCTTTCTGCCTCCCTTTACCTTTCTTTGCATTGCCTGTCATCTCCAGCACCAGGCCGGCCATCCTCAGGGATTTTTGCCTCAGATCATCAGGTGTTCTCTTGTCTCCTTTCAAGAGCCACAGTACATCCCTTGCCTCAAGCGCAGGACCAATACCCTTGCCTATGGGCTGGGAGCCGTCTGTTATGATTACCTTGACAATCATGCCTATCTCTCTGGCAACCCTCTCAAACTGCATCTTGAGATGCTTTGCTTCCTTGACAGACTCTATCTTTGCGTCCCTTCCCACAGGAATGTCTATTATTACATGGGTTGCGGATACTGATCCTTTCTTTGCCATGATTGAAGCAAGAAGCTGTCCTTCAGCATCAATGCTGAGAGGATGCTCAACATTTATTATGGTATCATCAGCAGGAGCAAGATCTACAGCACCTCCCCATACCATGCATCCTCCTGCTTTCCTTACAACTCGATAGATGTCATTTATTGGAAGGGATACCTCGCTCAGCACTTCCATGGTGTCAGCGGTTCCTGCTGGAGATGTGATGGATCTTGAGCTTGTTTTTGGGATTGTAAGTCCTGCAGCAGCAAGTATCGGCACTATGACCATTGTTGTCCTGTTTCCTGGAACCCCTCCAATGCAGTGCTTGTCAACAACATATTCCCTGCCAAAATCAAGCTTGTCGCCAGCATCTATCATGGATCTTGTCAGAGCCACTGTCTCTTTCATGCTCATGCCCCTCATATAATTGGCAGCCACATAATAAGTGAGTTCTATTGTGGTTATGGCATTGCTGACAGTATCATCAATTATCTTCTTTACCTCATTATATTTCAGTTCCTTGCCGTCAAGCTTCTTCTTGATGAACCTTAAGGAATCTGGTTTTCTTTCTATCCTTATCTTGACGCTGTCGCCATCCTCAGCATTCAGTTTTTCAAGCACTTCTTCGAACAGGCCTAAGCTGCCCTGAGGGACTGCTTTCTCAGACTGAGCAAAGTCTACTACAACTATAGTCTCTCTCCTGCCTTTCTTCAGCCTTATCCTGTCAGCTAGATGGAGATCAAGCATAAGGGCATCATTCTCATTCATCACTGCGACAAGAGTGCCTCCTGTTGCAACATCCATGTCTTTAACAATAAACTTCAAGATATCACCTAAATATCACCTAACATCCCTCAAATATCTCATTCTTCTCTTCATGATAGACTCTCAGGAAAGATATGAAAAAGGCCAGTATCATCGGCCCCACAAAAACCCCTATGAATCCCATAAGTGCTATTCCTCCGAATGCACCGAGCATAACGAGGAGAGGATGAAGTCCTGATTTGTCGCCTATTATCTTTGGCTTTATGACATTATCTATACTGGAGATTATCACTGCGCCTACAGCAAGGAGCCCAACCCCTTTCCATATAACAGATGGAGTCTCGCTGAAATAACCTGTCAATATCTGTATTATTGACATAGGCAGCCAGACAATTCCAGTACCTACAAAAGGTATCAATGCACCTACAGCCATTATCGCACCCCAGAAGAAAGGAGAGTCTGTAGAATCAAATATCATAAATGCTATTATTCCCACAATGCCCTGGATTATAGCCACTACAAGAGTACCATAAAGCGTTGAGTAGAAGAGATCCTTGGTCTGCTTCTTAAGAGATTTCTTGAAACCTTTTTTTAGGGGAAGCAGATTGTTCACATACTTTATGATATCATCTCCGTCCCTGAAAAGAAAGAAAGTGGTAAAGATGAAGATGACAAGACTCAGAATAAGGGATGGAATAGATACTATAAGTGACTTTGAGAATCTGGAGATAGCAGAGATTATGCTTGATTTTGTCTGAGGATCCTCAAGCACCTCAACAATGTAATCTATACTCTGACATGTCAGTGAATCAGCCTGATCGCACCTCATGTTTATCTGCTCAAAGGTATCTTCAAAATTCCCTTTGGTTATCAGGGTATTGACCTCAGAATAAAGCTCTCTGCCGATGAATCCGGTAATGATGGCAAGAAGAATTACTATGAGAATCATCAAAAGAAGCGCACTTAAATTTCTGTTCTTAACCTTTTTCTTCAGCAGCTTGTGCAATGGATAGAATATGTAAGCCACAATTATGCTTGCCAGTATTGCTGTCAGGAACGGTTGTATTATAAGGAATGACAGGATAGCAAGTATGATAAAGAATATAAGGAATGCATATTTCATGTATTTCTTCATCAAACCACCTTTTTTTATGTAAAATAGTTATAGGAATTATATAAAGTTAGCGGT
>WJJV01000090.1 GCA_014729495.1 Candidatus Woesearchaeota archaeon | reverse complement strand
GATATTGATAGGATAATCCTGTAGAAGAGCATTATTGCTCTTTCTATTTTTCTTAAACACAAAACATCACTAGCCTGACTGGACATCAGATATCTATCTCAAAAGATTTGTGATTTTTCCTTACAAAACAGTTCTTTTCAGCATACTCAACCCGAAGCATCTTGTTGTGATCATAGAGCATATGGAGAGTTTTTGCATAACCATTATAAAAATATTTTTACCAAAAATTTATAAACCATTATTTGTTGTGGATACAGGCATATAATCATATATAGACATGATTATCGGAGGACAAAAGATGATCCATGAGAAAATCAAGAATATACTGCTCAAAAATGATGATCCATTCACTGACATCCTCGGACAGCAGGATGTAAAGAACGGCCTAAGATCAGCCCTGCTCATGAGAAGGAATGTGATAATAGTCGGGCCTGCTGGAGTCGGGAAGACAACTCTTGCTAAGAATATCGCAAAGCTGCTGCCAGGATCAGGCAAGACTGCTGGAAAAGGACAGACCAGCAATTTTGTGAGAGTACAGGGCAGTCCTGACCTGACTGTCGAGGACCTCATGGGAGATATCGACCCTGTAAAGGCTCTGAAATTCGGGCCCACGAGCAAAGAGGCTTTCACACCTGGAAAGATATTCAAGGCAGACAAGGGAGTCCTGTTCTTTGACGAGCTCAACAGGTGTCCTGAGAAACTTCAGAATGCCCTGCTTCAGGTATTGGAGGAAAGGAAAGTCACTCTTGGAGGATATGATGTTGACTTTGACGCAGACTTCATCTTTATTGCCACTATGAATCCAGAGGATTCATCAACTGAAAAGCTTTCAGATGTCCTTCTTGACAGGTTTGATGTGCTCTACATGGACTACCCTGACAGTGTTGAGATTGAGACAGGCATTGTCACAGGCAAGGCAAACAGGATGGATGTTCAGGTTGATGATCAGCTGAGCCAGCTGATGGTGCTTTTTGTGAGAGTTCTCAGGGAGAGCAAGGACCTTGAGAAGAAACCAGGAGTCAGGGCCAGTCTAGGTCTTTTTGAGAGATCCCAGTCAAACGCTGCATTGAAAGGAAAGGATAAAGCTGAATGGAGCGATGCAGAGGATGCCATAATATCTGTGCTGAGCCACAGGATTAAGCTAAAGCCATCAATACAGTATCTCAAGTCGCCTGAGGATTTCATAAGGGAAGAGCTGAAGAAATTTTCCAAAGAGAACCGTCTTGGAGAATCGCAGGTGCAGAAAACTGAAAAGGGTGGTGGCCCGTAGCATACAGCAGAATTATTCTCAATTAGAAGAAGCAGAAGAGGCTTCAGGAAAGCTCAAGATGCAGAATATAGACGACAAGATGATGCGCTCTGTGCTTGAGTCTGACAAGGACACAATAGACAAGGGCAAGCTTGTTGAGTCAGCGTTTGACATGGGAATCAACTCATTCTCTCCAGACCTCATGTTTGAGCAGGTCGTGAATAACTTCAAGCTTGCAGAGCAGATCTATGGAGAGTCCATACTCAGGGAGCTGTTCGGAGAAGAGCCTGATTATATAGAGAAGAATGTAAGGATACCTGAGTTCCAGAGGCAGCTCAAGAACAGCCTAAAGAAGAACCTGAAAGAGCTTTCTGATGATGGCATTATAGACAGGAAATTCAACATAACAGAGAAAGGCATAGAGCTGGCATCACTTGTGATGTACACAGAAGAGCTGGACAACATAATCCCAAAAGGATTCGCAGGACAGAGGATGCATAAGAAGCAGTCACATTACGGCGGAAAAGAGGATGTAAAGGACTTCAGGAGAGGCGACAGATACAAGGATATTGCGCTTAGGAAAAGCATAAAGACAGCGATAAGAAGAGGCCACAAGGATATCCATGACAAAGACCTAAAGACATTTGAGCGCCAGAGCAGAGGCCAGGTCAATATAATATATGCGCTTGACTCTTCAGGCTCAATGAAAGGAAGAAAGATAGGCTCGTGCAAGAAAGCAGGCATCGCTCTCGCTTATAAGGCGGTCTCCAATAAGGACAAAGTAGGGCTGATAGTGTTCGGCGAGGACATAAAATCACAGGTTGAGCCTACAATGGATTTCACAAGACTGCTCAAAGAGATTGTGAGAATAAAAGCATCAAAGAAGACAGACCTTGTGAAGACAATAGAGAGGGCTGTGGAGATATTCCCTGACAATGATGCCACAAAGCATCTGATACTCCTTACTGATGCCATGCCCACTGCAGGAGAGATGCCTGAGAAAGAGACTCTTGAAGCAGCAGGCATTGCAGCTAATGCTGATATAACAATCTCATTGGTCGGCATAAACCTCAACAAAAAGGGAGAAGAGCTTGCAAGAAAGATAATAGAGATAGGCAAAGGAAGGCTCTACTCAATAAAGAATCTTGAGAACATGGATAAATTGGTTCTTGAGGATTATTATTCTGTTGCGTGAGAATTTTTAACCAGATTGTTCTGATATTAAGTCTATAGTGGGTCCTACCCCTACAAAATTTATGTAGCCTGATGCTATGCTATCATACTCTTTCTTGGATGGCAGCAGTATCCTTCCTTGTCCATCTATCTTCAGTTTTTCAGGTGAAGAGAAGAAAGAAGTGCTCATATCAGAGGGGGTATGAGCCTGAAAAAGATTTGCTGCAGCATCATAAAGAGGGCAGGGCATCAGTTTTGGATGATATATTCTTTGATTATTCTTTCTGGTAAACTCATCCAGAAGATCATCACTTAGAGGCATCTCTTTCAACAATTGCGATGATATAAAAGAATATGCCCTGCTGCCTTCTGGATTCAGAATAATGATCTCATTTTCAGGGTACTCATAGGACTTGTTGAATTGCGATAAGTTTTGGTATAATTTAGACTGCAAGGATACTCTTCTTTGTTTATTAACTTTGGATCTGTATGACCCTACAAATTTTGGAGCATGCACCAGCATTTCTAACAGTGTATTCTCAATCTGTGTTGCCATAAGAACAGAATTCCAATATTATTTTTAAATCTTTGTCTTTTTACCACTTGATAATAAAAAACAGGCACATATGCAGCATATACCAAACATTTATATACTTAAAAGGATATAATACATCATATAATAGCATTATATAGCTTCAAAGGGGGTGAAGTTATGGATGAACCAAGATGCCTTGAATGCGGGGATTACCTGCGCAAGATAGGACATGAAGTATATTACTGCGATGAGTGTGATAAGATCGTGGCAGTAGAAAAGATTCTTGCATAACCCCAACCATGCAGGAACACAACTATAACATGAATATGAATTCTCACCCAAATATTTAAAAACTAATGTTTTTTCTGGAGTGTCATGAAAATACTTGCATTTGTTGACACTCACGGAAGTTCTGATGCTATAAAGAAGGTTATCCAGAAAGCAAAGAAAGAGAAGGTAGACATCCTTGCATGCGCAGGAGATGTGTCCATCTTTGAGCAGGACCTTGACAAGATAATCAAGAAGCTTGACAAGATAGGAAAGCCTGTGCTGATCATCCCAGGCAATCATGAATCAGAGAAAGCCATGAAGAAGGCCTGCGAAAAGTCAAAGAACATGGTTTACCTGCACAAGGGAATGCTCAGGCTGAAGGACCATGTGTTCATAGGATTTGAAGGTGATGGGTTTGCACACAAGGATCCTGAGTTTGAGAGATGGGGAAAGCGGATAAAAGACCAGCTGAAGAAGAAGGACAAGGTTGTCCTCATAACACATGCGCCTCCCCACAAGACAAAGCTTGACAGGATACTTGACTCTTACACTGGAAACAAGTCAATAAGGAAGTTCATAGAGAAAGTGGACATTGTTCTTGCCATATCAGGCCATATACATGAGACAGCAGGAGCAGAAGACAAGATCAAAGGAACAAAAGTCGTGAATCCAGGGCCATTCGGAAAGGTTTATGAGATATGAACCGATTTCATGAGCATCCAGCTGATAAGAACATTATCAGTCACATTGAGTGTTTTATCAAGTCTTAGGAGATTATTCTTTAGGGTCTGCATATTCCTGTCATTAACCGCAGCTATGCATCTTGAGTTCAGTTCAGAAGCTTTCTTCATCCTAAAGAGCGCAACAGAATAATCACCGACTGCATTATACCATGCAGAAAGCGAACCCTTGAACATGCTGCTTCTTTCTTTAGATGCCGATGTGCTCAGATCATACAGAAAATCATAATCATCAATCAAAGAGACATAATCAAGAGAATAGCATTCCTCAAGACCATCATATATCACCTGATTTAGAAGACCTTCCTGCTTGACATGCATCGATTTGCCTGAGGTATTGAAATGATTCCTCATTATATGGTCTGCAACAAGAAAAAAAGGAATCCTTGATTCAGCATCGCTAAGCTGTTCCTCCATATCCCAGAACATCCCTTCTTTTAGTACACTGCTTATTGGTTTGATCTCATGTCCAGGATAGTCTCTTGATACCAGTTTGTACAATCTCACTGCCTGATCAGTTTCCATGCTTCCAAAACCATCCACCACCAAAGATTCAAGCAGATGCACAAGATCCCTTGGAGAAGATTCAGAAAACTCGTCATTGAGCACCATCTTCTTGTTCACAAGACCACTGTGATACTCCAATAAGGATACAAAACCTGTATTAGCCTGCACATCATATGTTCCTTCCAAAGCCAATCACCCTATCAGCAGTATCCTTTTTCATCATCAGCACAACCCTGCTCTCTGGCTGCTCGTCGATTATCCTGTAGCTGCTGTGTTCAGCAATCCTATCAGCAAATTCTTTTACATCCTTATGATAAGGCATGCTCTCCAT
>WJJV01000089.1 GCA_014729495.1 Candidatus Woesearchaeota archaeon | reverse complement strand
ATAAACAATCTCATTAGGAAACTCTATTGTCTGGTATTCCATCTCCAGCCTTCTCAGCATCTTCTGGAATCCTGCCCTTCTCCTGAACATCATATCCTTTTTTCCCACTGTCTTTGTCGAGAAGCTTGCTGCAATCCATTTCACATCAAGCTCTTTTAAGATCCTTTCTGTAATCTTATTGTCAATGATATCAAATATCTTGAAAGCAAAGGCAATGTCTGCTTTGTACCTTATAGGCTTCTTTGTGATATCATGCTTAAAAGCCTTGCCGTCTATCCCCCATCTGCTGAAGAACTCATTTATTGCATCAGCATCATTCTGGTTGAGCTCAAGAGCATAGTATCTTGTCTTCTTCGGCAGGTCCATGAACTCAAATGACAATGGATTGAGTCCGCAGGCAATGTCAATTATTGAGTCTGGCTTTCCAGTGATATCAAATATTCTCCTGTAGAATTCCTCGCAGAATGATATCCTCTCTTTTGACGACACATGGCGCATAAGAATGTCCCTTATCTCAGACGCTCCAGATGATATAATCTCTTTCAGATCTTCCAGGTTCTCTGCTATGAAAAGCCCATACACATGTCTAAGTTCAGCACGGACATGCTTGATAACAGCCTCAACCTCTTTTGATCTTGCAATGCTATTGAAATCCTCTGCTGATGAGATCCTCTTCAGCGCTTTGCTGTCCTTCTTCAGGAATTCAGCTATTTTCTCAGAAACAAGCTCATCATCAGCATTCTCAAGACCTTTTCTCTGCTTTATCTTCTTTATTATGCTTTCAGCTATCTGCGGCTTGACCTCATTTCCATATACCTCGATTTTCATAATAGAAAAAGCGCCAAACATTCTTTAAAAGGTTTTCTGTGCTTTAAGAAAAAGAATTAAAAATGAAAAATAAAAAAACAAAAATATGCTCAGTAATCCTTGTCATCTTCATCATCTTCGTCATATCCGCCATAGTCCTCATCATCTGAGGCCATTCTCAAGTAGAAATCCTCCATTTTAGGACCTCTTTATTTCTTCTTTTTAGCTGGTGCCTTAGCCGCCTTCTTGGAAGGAGCCTTGACTGCCTTCTTGGCAGGGGACTTTGCTGCTTTCTTCTTTGCCATGTTTTCAACCTCCTTATTGTAAATTTCTTAGAGTTTTCTCTATAATATAAAGTTGACACCGGCCATCAATCATTGCAGAAACAGTTATAGTCCCAATAATGCATCTAAGGTATATAAAGCTTTCTAAAATATTTGTCTTTCACAAATTATTTAAAATCTTCTGGCTAATGGACTTTCATGAGATCAAGGATTCCTGAGGTTGACTTCCTGCGAGGCATAGCAATACTGATGATGGTTTTCTACCACTTTATGTGGGACCTGTGGTATCTTGATGTCATTGATGCCAGCGTATCATCAGGATTCTTCAACATATTCCAGACACTGACTGCAGGCCTGTTCATATTCATTGTTGGTGTGAGTCTTGTGCTGAGCTATAATCTCAAGAAAAGAAGGTATCGCTACTTTTTGATAAGGGGTCTGAAGATATTCGCAGGCGGACTTGTCATAACAGCAGGATCCCTTGCCTTTAGTCCAGATGCTTTTGTGTTCTTCGGAATACTTCACTTCATTGGACTGTCAATAATCATCGCAGCTCTGTTTGTGAGGTTCACTTACTTTAATCTGCTGATAGGGACCCTGTCAATTGCAGCAGGAATCTATCTTGAGAAGTTTATCTTTAGTTTTCCATGGCTTGTATGGCTGGGATTCAGGCATCCTGTTTCCACACTTGACCTCTATCCTCTGCTGCCCTGGATAGGTCTTGTTTTTCTGGGCATGTTTGCAGGAAAGATGCTTTATCCCAAAGGAAACAGAGCATTCAGTCTTAAGATAATAAGCCTTAAGATAAAGAATATCTCAAGACCAGTGCAGTACATGGGCAGGCATGCTTTCCTTATATACTTTCTGCATCTGCCCGTTGTGTTCGCAGCAGCATACCTGATATCATTGTATGTTTGATACACATCGATTATCATCTCATCGCTGTTATCTTTGATATCAGCAATAAATATATAAATCATCATAATATACTTCAGATTATGCCTAAGACTGGTGATATCACAGTAAAAGAGGTCATGAGGAAGAGATTCCCTAAGGTCAAGTCAGGCGACTCTCTGAAATCAGTGATAAAGAAATTCTACAGGCATAATGTCAGCATACTCCCGGTTTTCTCAGGCAGGACATTTGCTGGAGAGATAAGGAAGATGAATCTGCTCAAGCTCATAATTGATGTGGATAAGATCCCTCAAGAGGAGATAATAGAGATGGGATACTCTGTTGACATGGGATTCTTTGCAAAGAAGGCAAAGGACCTCATGGAGAAGCATGCAGTGTTTGTAAGAGAGGATGATACTGTCAAAGATGTTGCCTGGAGGATGCTGAGGAACAGCGTGCGCAGCTGCCCTGTTGTGAGAAAGAACAAGCTTGTGGGAATCGTGATGGTAGACGACATCATGGGCAGGATACTGAAAGAGATGAAAAGATGAACATAATAATCGATGTCATACTTGTGCTGCTTCTTGCAAAGATACTGGGAGGCATAGCCCATAAGCTCAAGCTGGTGGAGCTTCTCGGAGCCATTATCGCAGGAGCAATTCTCGGTCCTGTATTCCATATTGTTGACATTGAGAACATAGAGCCTTTTGGAAAGATAGGCCTTATGCTAGTCCTGTTCCTGGCAGGATTTGAATTCAAGATACATGATATCCTGAAAGAGAAGGCAGGCATACTCTCTACAGGACTGCTTGGAGGTCTGATTCCTTTCCTTCTGGGATGGCTTCTCGGGTATCTGTTCGGAATGCCAACAGAGAAATCTCTTTTTATAGGGTGCATATTTGCTGCCACTTCAGTCTCAATATCTGTGGGTACCCTGATTGATGCTAAGAAGATCAACACAAAGCTTGGCAGGTATGTGCTGACATCAAGCATAATTGATGACATAATAGGGCTTTTCCTGCTAATATTTGTGGTAAGTTATGTAACAACAAAGAGCATCAGTGTAGCAGAGACAGGACTGCTAATGGCAAAGATAATCCTTTTTGCTTTGTGTGCCCTGCTGTTCTTCTATATTGTTCCTTATATATTCAAGCAGCTCTTCAAGCTGAGAGCAGAGGAGATAGAGATATCATTGTCAATATCATTCATACTCTTCCTTGCTTTCCTCTCTGAGATGCTGGGCTTCTCATCAATAATCGGCGCATTTCTTGCAGGAATAATACTTGGCAGGATAGGGATGCTCAGGGAGAAGATAGAGATTGAGAAGTTTGAGGCTGTTTCAATGGGTTTTTTCATACCATTCTTCTTTGCCTGGGTGGGTATGCAGCTGAAATTTGATGCAGGTCTTGTGGGATGGTTTGTGGTCATCTTCATTGTCTTTGCTGTGCTGGGAAAGATTATCGCTGCGCTCATAAGCGGCTGGATAGCAAAGATGAGCCTGAAGGAGAAGACTGCGCTAGGAATAGCTAGAATGGCCAGGGGTGAGGTAGCCCTCTCAGTGCTTATCATCGGAAAGGAATTGGGAGTTGTAGAGGATATTCTGCTTGGCAGCACATTCATGCTCATCCTGGTGACCATATTGCTGACCCCTCTCTTGCTTGAGCCTCTGCTTGAAAGAATAAAATCCTGATCAGTATTCTTTGTGAGTATTATTATGGTCTCCTCTCTTGTAGCCTTTTCTCAGGTCTTCAATGTCATTCTGTGAGAAAAGGTAACAGCCCTGGGGCGAGTCTTTTATCTTGAATCCTATGTGGTTTCTTCTGGCCACCCTATCCACAATT
>WJJV01000088.1 GCA_014729495.1 Candidatus Woesearchaeota archaeon | reverse complement strand
GTAGTACTAAAAATCAAAACATTTATATATTAGTTGTTACTTACGCATGGTAATAAAAAGAGATGGTTCTTACATACAAGAAACTCCTGACAGTATTGTCAATACAAGCTTGTCCAAAAGCGTGTATAAAGAGTTTTTGTTTATTGAGAGGTTTAGCGCTAAAAATGAAAAAAGTGATATCAGCTTACATATTAATATTCATACTACTAGCTTTTAGTGTATCAGCAGCAGTGTCTGTCACATATGATTTCTATGATGTGCATACAAACAGTCCAGTGAATCATGTTGATGCTTTGGCGTACCCATGCAATGATGCTTCATGCAGCAATCTGCAGCTCTGGAATCCTGTGCAGGGAAGCGGAAACTCAGGCTCATCAGTCAGGCACACACTTGTATTTCCCACCAATCTTGTGACTTCTCATGGCTATGCAGTATACTATTTCAGGGAAGGATATGCTCCTCAGGAATACAAGGCAGACTGGTGGGGTACACTGACAACATCATACAGCATCCCTTTCAATAAGGTATCTGAATGCAAGGCAAGCATAACCGGATTAAGAGCTTATTATGATGAGCAGGATCAGAGATGGGAAGTGCAGGCTGATGTTCAGAGCGCATTCACAGACACAAATCCTGATGTTAACCATATACTCTCAGGCTATGAGGATTATTACTCTTCAGCTATGGACATAACTCTTGATGTATTTGATGAGTATAATAATCATGTAAGGACCAGGACCATAACAAGGAATATAATGATGGACAGGACCTACAATCCAGTCTTTAATATTGGTGAATTTGAGCCAGGAAAGTACACTGCTGTTGCCACAACACATGTTACAGACGATCAGTGCCTTTCTGATGTTGAACAGACAAGAAGTACAGGATTTGAGGTAGAAGACCAGGTCTACGACCTTGATGTGTCAGTCACAGCTGACCCGCTCTCTGGAGAAGAGCTCCTTGAATCTGAGATCACATGCTCTGTGTCAAATGGCCAGGCACCTTATTCATATTCATTCTATGAGGACGGCCAGTTAGTGCTTGAGAGCACAATCTCATCCTCAACATTATCAATAAACAGGGTCTTTTCAGAAGGGATATATGAGGTGAGCTGCTCTGTAGAAGACAGAATAGGCATGACCGGAACAGATTATGTATCAGTAGAAGTGGATTCCTCAGTGCCTGAGCCAGAGTGCTCTGATGGCTTGGATAATGATGGTGATGGTCTTGTTGATGAGGATGATCCTGGCTGCTATGATTCAGGTGTTTATGATCCTGAGGATGACAGTGAGGAGGATACTCTTCCTGCATGCTCTGATAATTTTGATAATGATGATGATGGTCTTGTTGATCTTGATGATCCTGGCTGTGAGGATGGGGAAGATGATGATGAGACTGATCCAGTCACACTTCCAGAGTGCTCTGATGGCATTGATAATGATGGTGATGGCCTTGTTGACATGGATGATCCAGGATGCCTCAGCCCAGGGGATAATGATGAGACAGATTTCTTCTGCACAGAGCATTTTGATATCTCTGCTGTAGAACTGTCAGGAATTGATATACAAGAGGGAAACACATACCTGCTTTCCAGCGCATTGATCAGCTCAGGCAGCATACCTTTTGACTATTATTTCACAAACACAGGAGACCTTCACATATTCGGGGAGAATTACACTACACTTATGACTCTTGAAGGATTCATTGCATCAGAGGACACGTCTGTCATGCCTAATGTAGCTCCTGACTCAACTGTTGTTGAAGGCCAGGATTTCAGCATCCCTGCATCACTTCCTGAAGGTACATACAACCTAAGCGTAACAGCTTTTGGAATTGATGAGGAAGCATGCATACAGGCAGATGACTTCCGGTTCTTCCTTGAAGTGGACTATTCAGCACAGTCTTACGCATGCTCTGATGGCTTGGATAATGATGGTGATGGTCTTGTTGATGAGGATGATCCTGGCTGCTATGATTCAGGTGTTTATGATCCTGAGGATGACAGTGAGGAGGATACTTTTCCTGCATGCTCTGATAATTTTGATAATGATGGTGATGGTCTTGTTGATCTTGATGATCCTGGCTGTGAGGATGGGGAAGATGATGATGAGACTGATCCAGTCACACTTCCAGAGTGCTCTGATGGCATTGATAATGATGGTGATGGCCTTGTTGACATGGACGATCCAGACTGCAGCAGCAGCGATGATGACAGCGAGGATGAAGATAATGGAGGAGATGTTCCTCAGGTAGCTCTTCTGTTTCCAGAAGACGGAGCTTCATTCCAGACAAGCCAGATAACATTCATATATGGTGTTGTTGATGACAACACTCCTCTGCTTGAGTGCACGTTGTATACTGACATAACTGGAGAGTTTGAGGCTTATGACAGCCAGATGACAGCCAATAACTATGTAGGCTTCTTCAACTACTCAGGTGTGCCTGATGGAACATACACCTGGAATGTTGAATGCAGCGACGGTTTCAACTCAGCATTCGCCCCGGATAATTTCACCTTCACAGTGGATACTTCAGGATATGTGGATGTGCCTGCTGAGGTAAGCATCACAGCAACTCCTTCAAGCGGTGTCGAGGACCTTAATGTCCAGTTCCATTCAAGTGTCTCAGGAAATGCTCCTATAATTTACTCCTGGGATTTCGGAGATGGAAGCACATCAACAGGAGCAAATCCATTCCATACATATGATAATGATGGAGTATATACAGCGACTCTCACTATAACAGATGCAGATGGAGATACTGCTTCAGATTCAGTGACAATTGATGTAACAGACTCAGGAGATGAGGATGATGAGGGTGATGAGGACGATGATAATGAAGAGGACGCAGAGCAGTGCGACCTTTACATAGGCAGAGTATTCATGTACTCTGATTCAGATGAATATGGTGATAACTATGTTGAGGCAGGCGGAGAGCTGTTTGTGAACGTCCATTTTGACAACACAGGCGATCTGGACCTGGAGGATGTCAGATACAGGGCTTTGATACTTGATCTTGGGCTCTCAAACAGCGTCAGGTTTGACCTTGACCAGGGGCAGGATACATCAAGGACAGTAAGGATAGACATCCCTGAGGATGCTGAGCCTGGCTATTATGATATCCAGATATCAGCCCATAATGACTGCATAAGCAGGACAAAGTACAGGATGTTCACTATTGTATGAGTGTTTGTAAGGGCTATCACTTTTTTAATGCAAAAATAAGGTGGGATAAATCAGCACTGATCTGGTTTTGGACATAGTGTTGTTAGGGTGTTGTTTAGTCACTAAACAATAAATAAAAAGATTAACTACTCTAATATGCTAAATCAAACGAAACATTTAAATATCAGTGCCATTTTACCATCAAAGAAAAAAGAGCATTTTGGGGTGTGGTTTCATATACAGTCTCATTCATAATTAGCTGATTGGAGGTAATTAAAAATGTTTGGTAAGAAAATGAAGACAGCGTTTGTTTTGTTTTCGCTTGTCGCAATGCTGCTGCTTTCAAGCACTGCGTTTGCTGTCGAGTATGAGAACAGGACAGAAGGCAACTTTACAAGGAATGATCAGGAAGATGTCCTTAATCAGGGAGATCTGCCTGAGCTTGACGTCATCTGGGTAAAGATTGACGGAGATATTGTGGAGAATGGTGATGAGGTAAGGCTCAATCTTGAAAGGGACCAGGAAGTTGAGGTCAAGGTCGAGATAATGGGCAATGAGGACTTTGATGATGTCACTATCGAAGCAAGAGTTTATGGAGATGATCACAACAGGCTTTCAGACGATTCTGAGACATTTGATATCAGGGAAGGAAGGCTCTACATAAAAGAGCTTGATCTTGAGCTTCCATCATCAATGGATATGGATGCATATGATCTCAGGGTCACTGTCGCAGGAAGGACAGGAGCTGTAAAGACCTACAATTATCCACTATACATAGATGCTAAGAAGAATGCAGTATCAATCAGGGATGTGACATTCAACCCAAGCAATGAAGTCAAGGCAGGAAGAGCACTGCTGGGCGTTGTCAGGGTAAAGAATATCGGAACAGACGACCAGGACAGTGTAAAGGTCAAGGTCGAGATCCCTGAACTGAATCTTTATGCAGTCGATTATATAGATGAGCTGGAATCAGACGATTCAGTCTCCTCAGAAGAGATGTACATGAGAATCCCTTCAACAGCTAATACAGGAGACTATGAGGTTATGGTTACAGTTGAGTATGATGACGGCTATAAGGAGACAGAAGAGAGATACAACATCTATGTTGTTGGAGATGAAGACTCACAGTCCGGAACAGGTGATTCAGGAAGCGGAGATGGAGACAACCAGCCAGGAAAGGTCCAGATAACTGCAGGTCCTCAGACACAGGATACAGCAAGGGGCCAGGGCGGAGTGATCTATCCAGTCTCAGTCACCAACACAGGATCTGATGCAAAGAGCTTCTCTGTTGCAGTCAGCGGTGTAGAGTCATTCGGCACAGTCAAAGTAAGCCCAAGCACACTTTCAGTTGTTGAATCAGGAGCTACAGAGACATTCTATGTCTATGTGTCAGCAAATGAGGATTCAACACTAGGTTCACACACCTTCGGAGTCAAGGTAAGCAGCAATGACGAGACACTCAAGGAATTCCCTCTGAATGTCAATGTTGTTGAAGGCGAGCCTGGAAGCGAAGAAGGCGGATGGGACAGCGTCAAGAAAGGACTGCTTGTAGGGCTAGTAGTGCTTATAGTGCTCTTGGTAATCCTCGGACTTATCATAGCTTTCAACAAGATGAAAGGAACTGATGATGAGGACGAAGAGGACGAGTTTGACGATAGCGCAAGCCAGACCTACTACTGATCTTTATCTCTTTTTTATATCTTTTATTTTTCTCTTTTCTCTCTGTTTTTTCTAACCGCTAAATATTTATATCTCTAATATGAAATAACTGTCATGGGGGTAAAAAAGGCTGTTGTTCTTGCAGGAGGCCTGGGAACAAGGATCAGGCAGGTGACTAAAAGCAGGATTCCCAAGGCTCTAGTAAAGATTCATGGCAGGACAATAACAGAGTATGTGATAGATAACCTGAAAGATATGGGTATTGAGGAGATATACCTCTCCATAGGCCATCATGCCTCCCAGATAATGGACTATTTCAGAGACAGACCTAATCCTGGCATAAGGATAGAGTATATTGTAGAGAAAGAGCCATTGGGAACAGGCGGATGGATGAATCTTGCAGCTAAGGATGATTTCCAGGACACATTCATGGTGGTGAACTGCGATGATATCCTTAGGATGGGAAGGAAAGGGCTTGAGGATTTCTACAGGCAGCATAAGGATAACAAGGCAGGCGTATCAATAGCGCTCACCGGGACAGGAGATGTCAGGGGCAAGGGTGTGGTTGACATCAGACATAACCGGATCATCAGATTTGTCGAAAAACCTGATCCAACATATGCACCAAGCAATATTATCAGCACAGGAAACTATCTTTTTGAGCCTGAGATACTGTCTTTGATGCCTCAAATGAAAAAGATAATGCTTGAGAAGGATGTTTTTCCTCTGCTTGCATCCAAGGGAAGACTTTATGGTTTTGATTCTGGCCATAGATTGTGCAGCATAGGGACAAAAGAGGAATATGACAAAGCACTTCAGAGGAAAATATTATGATATCAATAATCGGAGCAGGGCCAGCAGGATCATATCTGGGCTATCTTCTTTCAAAGAACAATATTCCATGCAGGATAATCGAGCAGAAGAGAGAAATAGGTATCCCAGAGCAATGCACAGGACTCATAAGCAGGAATCTGGAAGAGCTGATCCCAATATCCTGGGTAAAGAAGTCAATACAGAACAGTGTCAATGGGGCTGTGATAAGCTGCGGAAAGTCCTCATTTGAGATATCTGCAGGACAGCCAAAGGCCTATGTGTTTGACAGGACATTGTTTGACCAGGCAGTCGCAGAGAGAGCAGACAAAGCTGGCTGCAGGATCATGCTCGGAAAGAAATACATCAGCCATAAGGCAGGAGATAACATAAATGTAAAATTATCTTCAGGGAATTCTGAGAAGATCATGCAGGCATCTTCCCTGGTAGGAGCTGACGGGCCTCACTCATCTGTGGCCAGGCAGTCCGGACTGTATGGGAAGAGGATTTTCTGGACAGGAACCCAGGTGATCCTCAGGACAAAGAAGCCTTTCTTTGAGAAAGACAGAGTGTATGTCTTCCTTGACAGGAGGTATTCAGATGGATTCTTTGCATGGACAGTCCCTCTTGATGAGGATCATGCAAAGGTCGGGCTCGCATCCTATACCAATCCTGCTGGTTACCTGAGAAGACTGCTTAAGGAAAAGTTCCATGATCATGAAGTGAAGGATAGAAGCGCAGGAATAATTCCAGTCTACAGGAAGATTCCTGTGCAGAACAAGGCAAAGAATACCTTCCTCATCGGAGATGCTGCAATGCAGGTAAAGGCGACGTCCGGCGGAGGCGTCGTGAACGGGATGCTTGCTGCAAAAGAACTTCTCAAAGCAATCAAGTCAGGAGATATGGACTATGAGAAAAGGATAGGGTTCATAAGAAGGAATCTCTGGCTTCATCTGAGGCTCAGGAAAAAGCTGAACTCAATGGATGATAATATGAAGGAATCCCTGCTGAGAACACTGAATGATTCTGATGTCAAGAAAGTATTGAGGAAAAAAGGCGATATGGACTTTCCAAAAAGATTCATCTTTGATGTCCTGCTTGCGAAGCCAGGCCTGCTCAGATTTATCTTATGAGATCTCTGTAATCCATTATTTAGATAATTCCTTCCTGAACCATTCAACAGTATTCTTCAGTCCCTGCTCAAAGCTCACCTTGCCCTCATAGCCCAGAAGCTCCTTTGCCTTGCTGTTGTCTGCCTGGGTCTTTTGCACATCTCCTGGCCGCTCTTCAGTATGCTCTGGTTTTATGTCCTTTCCTAGCATCTTGTTGATCCTCTCAGCAAGCTCATTCACGCTTATTGAGTTTCCGTCAGCTATGTTGAAGACCTCTCCAGCAGCCTTTTCTTTAGGGGCCTGTGAGGCAAGTATGTTGCCTTCAACAACATTGGCGACATATGTGTAATCCCTGCTCTGGCTTCCATCCCCAAATATTACTGGAGGCTTGCCATCTGATATTGCCTTTATGAACAGGGGAATGACAACAGCATACTGGCTATTAGGATCCTGCCTTGGTCCGAACACATTGAAATACCTTAGAGAGACAGTCTCAAGCCCGTAGAGTTTCCAGTATATCCTCAGATACTTCTCTGCAGCAAGTTTTGTCAGTGCATAAGGGGATCTTGGATCAGGATTGACATCCTCTTTCTGAGGGAACACCTCTGCATCACCATTAACTGAAGAGCTGGAAGCAGATATCACTCTCTTGACATCATTCTTTCTTGCAGCCTCAAGTATGTTCAGGGTTCCGTTTATGTTCACATCATTATATTCAAAAGGATCTTTTAGTGAAGCAGGCACAGACCTTCTTGCTGCTTCATGGAATATGAAATCAGTGCCTCTGCAGAGCCTGTCCATGAGCTCCTTATCCCTTATGTCTCCCTCAACAAGTTCAATCCTGTCTTTTACATGGTCAAGGTTCTCTCTTTTGCTGTCAAAGAAATTGTCAATCACCACAACTTCATCCTCTCTGGCCAGAAGAGCATCAACTATGTGGCTTCCTATGAATCCAGCGCCTCCTGTAACAAGACATCTTGCCATGATTTCTGGTTTGGCCAGCTTGTTTATAACTTTTCTGGTATCATATGGAAGTTTATGATTTATACAGCAGCAATAAGGGGGTTGAGATATGTTTATTATAATGGCAGCAGACAGCCAAAAAGGAGATCCTATAACTTATACGGCAGCAACAGAAAATCTAAGATTTTCTTAGTTACAAAAGCTTCGCATTTGTAACAACAACAATGGATTCGTACACGGTCAAGAAAGAGAGTTTTTAACTTATATTGCAGCAACAACAACGGTGGACTCATATACGGCCAAATTGCTTCGCAATTTGTCCTACTCGTAAAGGGAAAACCAGAACTTACGTAACTGGTTTTCCCTCTACACT
>WJJV01000087.1 GCA_014729495.1 Candidatus Woesearchaeota archaeon | reverse complement strand
GCCTTAAACTTTCCTTCCTGACCGTGTACGAATCCAATATTGCTGCTGCCATATAAATCATAAACTTCCCTCTTTGGCTGTATATGAGTCCAATGTTCTTGTTGCAAATACAAAGCTTTTGTAAGTAAGAGAATCTTTGACAAACATCCTGATCCTGCTTAATCTACCAAAATCTTTATAATCTATGTTCTCTTATCATATTTTATGCAAAAACCCACAATATGCATGATCTGCGGAGCAAAGCCTGCCAACAGGACGTGCGCTATCTGCGGAAGGGTAGTGTGCGAGGACCACATAGACTCTACAGGAGTATGCACAGCCTGCAGGAGAAGGAAGTCTGAAGAATTCAGGAAGGACATGCTCAAGTGATTATGCAGACATAATCATCTGTCAACATCAAGACAAGATCAAGAAGAGGTAAGATGTAATCCTATGGCAACAGAATCATCTGCAGGAGCAGTGATATTCATGAAAGCGGATGGAGAAAGGCTTTACCTGCTGCTGCATTATGAGTCAGGCCATTGGGATTTTGTCAAGGGCAATATAGAGCAGGGAGAAGAAGAGAAAGATACTGTAATAAGAGAGACGCAGGAAGAGACAGGTATAACAGACATCACTTTCCTGCAGGATTTCAGGGAGACTATATATTATTTCTACACCAGGCAGGGCAGAAAGATATCCAAGCAGGCCGTGTTCTACCTTGCAGAGACAGAAGAAGAAAAGATTTCTCTGTCAGATGAGCATGTAGGCTATGAGTGGCTTGATTATGGTAGCGCAATGCAAAGGATAACCTACAATAATTCAAAGGATGTGCTGGAGAGAGCAGATAAATATTTAAAAAACCGGAATCAATAGGGGAAATAAGAGAATGAGGATAATATTGGTGCCTTTTGAGGATGCAGGACAGGATGCTTTGGATAGGCTTGCTCATGAGATATCCTCAATGACCCAGGCTGAGATAATACTATCAGAGAAGACAGAACTACCTAATCTGAGATGGCGTGAAGAACAGGCCTGCGCAAATGACTTCATACCTTTCCTTATGGAAGCAGCTGCTGCAGCCGGAGCAGACTATGCTGTAGGGATTACAAAGCATGATCTTTATGACTTCAATAATCCTCATGCAAAGTATCTTTTTGGATTTGCCTCAGGCAACTCTAGCATCATATCCTCAAGCCGCCTTAAGGGAGATTTCTTCCTGAACAGGCTATCTAAAGAGGCAAAGCATGAACTGGGAAGATGCCTTGGCATGAGCCACTGCGATAATCCAAAGTGCGTAATGTCAAGCCCTAATTCTGTTGAGGACATAGACCTGAAGAACAGGACACTCTGCCAGAAATGCTCTGAAAAGATCAGATCCTCTCTTTGATCATCTCTTGAGGAATTTCAGCTCTTCAAATGCTATAAACAGCATAGCTCCTGCTGCAAAGCACATCAGCACTGTCTGGACAATTTCATTCATAGAGAAAAGCAGGACATATGTGATTACAGCTCCGGCAGCGTATATCAGCTGGGTCACGCCCACCAGCTCAATAGCCCTTCTGGCTTTCTTCTTGAGCAGAAGAGGGAATGCTACTATGCTGCCTTCAGGGATGTTATGCAGGCCAACAAGCACTGCTGTGAGAATTCCGACATTCCTGTCTATTATATATGATGATCCAAATGCCATCCCCTCAGGAAGCTCATGAAGGCACATGGCGATGAAAACAAGATAGCTAAGCCTCTGCAATGGAGCCTCATGCCTGTGCGGCACAAGACTGTTAAGCACAAAAACAGATAGGATTCCAAGAATCAGTCCGCCAAGAGCAAGATAAGTGACTTTTGTCCCGAAATAGACCAGCTCAAGGCTGATGATTATCATGAATATGACTTCAACAAGTATGACCTTGTTCAGGTGCTTCTCTAGATGTTTAAGCGCAATCCATGGTATTATGAATCCAGCAAGCTGGAAGAACACTGTAATCATAAGCACAATCAAAAACATTTCCATGCTGTACTGAAGAACGATGGATTATATAAAATTTCTCAATCTAAGAAGCTGGATTCATATTACTGAAACCATCATAAGAATCCATCTCTTTTTCCTTATCAGAGCTCTCATCTTTATTCTTAGTCTTGGATGCTTTCTTCGCAAACCTATGCGCAAGATGAAGCGGTTCTGGAAGCTTGTGAGGATGCATTATCAGGCTCTTGACTATGTCAATGCTTGTCCTGAGGCTTACCTTATGGCCAGGAGACACATACAAAGGATTGGCAAATTCTTTGGTTATCACTTCTTCTGCCACTATCTCCTTATCCAGCTCTATCTTACCTTCCCTCGGCTTTCCGAATGCAAGACTCTTGGCTATGCCTATTGTAGGCACATCAAGAGCAAGGCCTAGCTGGGATGCCATGCCTATCCTTCTTGGATGAAGGATGCCGTTTGCGTCGACAAGCAGGACATCAGGCTTTACATTCAGTTTTGAGAATGCTTCTATGACTGAAGGCGCCTCCCTATAGAACAGGTATCCAGATAAGTATGGTGTTCGGCAGAACTGTTCTGACTCTGCCCTGTCAACTATCTTCTGGGTCTTTGAGTCCATGACAACTACTACTGAAATTATCTTGTTGTTGTCTTTGTATGCCTGGTCGCAGCCAGCTATGTATCTTGCCTGTTCAAACTGGTCAATTGTCATGACCTTCTCTGCAAGCTTCAGCTGCTCTTCTCTTAGTCTAGATGTGTTCATTTTTTTGCCTTGTATTCTTTTCTTGCTTTTGTGTATTGGCTTCTTTTAGACGGTTTAAACATCTCTACCCTGTTCTTTCCTTCGTTCTTTGCTAGATAAAGAGCATCATCAGCATTGGTTATCATGCTGTCAGGATCAGGGGCTCCTTCTCCGAATGTTGACACACCTGCGCTGAAGGTTATATCATCTATGTATACCTTGTCCTCTTCCCTTAGCTTTCTGATAACATAGCTTCTCATTGACTGAAGCTTCTGCAGAGCCACATCTTCAGCTCCTTTTTCATCTGTCTCAGGAAGCAATAGGGCAAACTCCTCTCCGCCGTATCTTGCTGCTGTATCTGTCTTCCTGTTTTCTGCATAGAGTGCCTCAGCAGCATACTTCAGTACCTTGTCACCGACAAGATGTCCATACTGGGTATTGAATGCAGTGAAATCATCAATGTCAAACATTATCAATGAGACATAAGAGTCATCCCCTTTTCTTTTGGCTCTCTCTACCTCATCAGATATCCTTTCATTCAGATATCTCCTGTTGTGAATGCCTGTCAGGCCGTCCTTTACAGATCCCTCTTTGAGCTGTTTTATCTTGGAATTCTTCACAGCTCCAAGCAGGCTCACCATCCTCTGCTCCTTAATGCTCTTGACATAATCATGAAGCACCATCGCTCTATGCTTCCCTTCTTCTGTCTCAAAATTTTCAGGCATAATAGGATTCCCTATTGACCTGTCAAAGTACTCATCAAGTGTCTTATCAACAAATCCTCTCTTTACATCAAGGAATTTGCCTCTTGGCATCAGATCCAGTTCAACCAGCGATTCGCAGTATGATTTTATTATATTCTCAGCAGATCCTATTATCTGAGAATACTCCATCAAGTCTTTGAGATGATCCTTATAAGATATATCTCTTGCAGGTGTTGTTGGTTCAGCAGAGGTTATATCCCTTCTTGTGACTATCTGTCTTGAGAAACCATATGACATATCCTGCAGTTCAGAGTTAAACCTCGAGAACACTGACTCCACTATATCATCAACAGAGAGATCCTCACTGATTCCCATCTTCAGCACCTCCTCTGCTGTACTCTTCAAGCATCAACCTGAATGGCTCTGCATACTTGTCCTTGAATGCGCCCTCAGAAAGCTGTCTTCCAATGTACTCCAGGAACACTTCAGGACTTACCTTTTTTTGGTATCCTCCTCTGAACATGGCAGCATCCATATGATCAGCTATTGTGATGAGCTCTGCATGCCCGTTTATTGACTTGAGCCCCTTGCCTGGATGGTGTCCTGCTATGAGATCAGTCATGTAATCCATCTGCTTTTTGTCAAATCCATCACCTTTCATATAGTGATCTCTTACAATGAATTCAACAGAATCAGGACTCACATGGCTGTCCATTATAATCCTCTCATCATCTGTCAATGCTCCTGGCTTGTCCAGCACTTCTGCTGGAACTCCGAGCTTGAGAATATCATGTCCAAGACCTGAGAGGCAGAAAAGGGGTTTTTTTTCTCTAAGGTCAAGCTTATCCTGATCAGAAAGGTATCTCATACCAGCCCATGAAAAAAGGCCTGTCCTAAGAGAATGATTGTATGATGGCTCATGATGCTGCTTGAGCTCTACAAGTTCATGAGCAATGTGTAATCCTCCAGTATCCTCAATATAATGTCCAAGAAATCCCTCTGGTGTGCTGAATCCCATCATTCCAACTAGATCTATTGAATTGGGACTGTCAGAACTAGGAGTAATTATGTCATGCAGAGCATACCACAGATCATTCTGGATATCATAAAGCCTATGCTCTTGGAATTCAGGTATTCTTGCCTCTTTTACAGCTGCTGCTTCCATTCTCAACCTTTTTTGTTATTTCCACAAAGCCGAAAACTGAAACATTTATGTTTCAGATGAAGGCTTTTGGAAACCTCAGAAATGCTTATGCATTTCTGACGGTGCTGAAAACCTTTGGTTTTCCGCATCCTAAAAATCTGATATTAGATACAATCGCCGTCAAACTGAAACCTTTAGGTTTCAGGTAGGCGATTGCTCGGATTTTTATGATTTCACCCCTTTACAATAATAAAAAGTGATATATGAGATATAGAACTATTATATAAAGCTTTCTATTTTATACTACTAAGAAGTGATTAAAATATCGCATTAATGTGTCATTAAACATGATCAAAAGAACAGAAGACAAGAGAAGCTGTGCAACAGATGTTGCACACGCTGCTCTGTCAATATTTGTTAGCCCATTGTAAGTAGGATAAGCCCCAACTGCAACGGCTCGCTCTGTTGACACGCGAATCTTGTGCAACTCAATTGCATTGAATTGCACGAAATGCTATATACTTTTTGTATTCTGGGCCTTGATATATAAGTGGGATAGGCCCCCTGGAAAAGGATTGTTGGGGGGTGGTTGAGAAAACAGAACCAGTCTAGGGGGCCTATGAATGCGATTCTGTTATGTTTTGTGATTATGATTATTGTTTATGGACCTCCTGGCTCCACATTATGCCTATCTTGGTCAGGGCTCTGTTGAATGAGTCAGATATCCTGTATTTCTTGTTGTAAAGGTCATAGTCAATCATTCCCATGCCCTTCATTGGAGTGAGTATACGATCATAAAACTGCCTCTTGTTATAGGACAGCTTCACAGGCTTTGGCCTTATCACAGCAGGTCCTCTGCTTTCTGGAGGCTCTACAAGAGTTCCATCATGGAGCTTGTTGGCGAACAGGGACATCTCTGCCTTGCCCATCTCTCCTCCATTGTCTTTCAGCTCCTTTATCAGGAGTTTTGCAACAAGCGCCTGCTGCTCTGTGGCGAATATGACTTCATACACATTCTGCGGCAGGTTAAACTTGTCAAACAGTATAACCATGGTTATCAAGTGAGGTATAGTAGACTAGTATATAAATGTTATGTTTTTAAAGAACAGTATAGTATAATGTATACTGAATGACTTGTATATCTCTATATATCTTTCTGTATTACTGTATCTGCTTTATGGACTAAGAAAAAAGCATCAGATAAGCTTCCTCTGCTTTGGATCAAAGAATTCTTCAATCAATTCCTTGTAATGCCTGCTCACCTTTATATCTTCTTCCTGGTTGAAGCATCTTCTGTACATAGGCCAGAGGTATCTTTCATCAAGGAACACCACAACACCCCTGTCTTCCTCTGATCGTATGCACCTTCCGGCATTCTGCATTGTCCTGTTGAAGGCAGGGAAGATATAACCATAATCCCATCCCTTGCTGAACTTTGTGTCAAAATACCTTATGAGCTCCTTTGTCTCAAGATCTGGATGCTCAAGAGGAAGACCCACTACGACCACTGCTTTGAGAAAGTCTCCTGGCAGGTCTATTCCCTCACCATATGATCCTGTTGATGCTCCAAGCAGAACTGCTCCTGTCTTCTGATAGCCTTTGAACCTCTCAAGAAAATCCCCTTTCTCCTCTTTTGTCATGCCTGGCTGTTCAAGGAAAGTGGTCTTTGCGCACATGTCATAGAAATGCCTGTAGACCTGATCCCTCAGTCCGTAACTTGGAAAGAATACCGCGCTGTTGCCAGGCACATTATTCACTATTTCTGATGATATCTCAGCTATCCTCCTGAACTGCATGTCATTCCTCTGCGAGAACTTTGTGGTGGTCTCTGGAACTATTATTGTTAGTTTGTTCTGTTCAAAAAAAGGGCTGTCATATGTCCTTTCGATTGTATCCTCAGGAAAACCCAGAAGATCCTTGTACATTGATGTGGGATTAAGGGTTCCGCTCATGATTATTGTCGAATGCGCATTCTCTATGATCTCTTTTGTGAACACTGAAGGATCAAGGCATCTGTATGTTAAGGTGAGCTGGGGCTGGTTCTTGAACTGTGACATCTTCAGTATCCTTGTCTTGCCGTGGTCAGTGCCTGGCCATAGCTCAAGAAAGAATGAAAGCGATCCCACATAGCTTTTCCTCTGCTGCTCCCGTATTGCATCTCCGATAAATGCAAGATCCGCGACCAGCTGGTCATAATCCTTTATCCGGTTTGCAGCTGCCATGAACTCCTCTTTTTTCACAAGCTTCTCTCCATACGTCTTCAATCCGTCTCCGAGCCGGTTCATTATGTCCTGCAGCTGAGATATATCAGCCACTGTCTCCTTATAGCCGTATTTCTTCGCTTCCTTGATTGCGTTCTTCAGTATGAATGATGAGAGTTTTGCTGTAGCAAGATCCCTGATCCTTGAAGGGAGATTATGGCCTTCATCAACTATTATTATTGATTTTGAGAGATCATTGCTTGTCTTTCTCATGAAAGTGTCTCTTATTCCAGAATCAAATATGTAGAAGTAATCAGCTATAACCACATTGGCTTCTGCAGCAAGCATCATAGCCATCTCATAAGGGCATAGCTTGTTCTGCTTGCATAATTCTATCATGCTCTCTGTCTTCCAGGAGTTTGTCTCCTTGATCTCAGCAAGAGTTTTCTTGGCTTCAGGAGTAGGTGAATTGCCTTTCCTTGTCCTTGAGTAGAACTCGCATTTTCCCTCTTCTCTCATGGACTTGCAGTACTCTGAGAAGTCTTTTGATGACAGCAGCTGCACGCCTTCCATTGCGCACATCCATCGCTTTCCGATTATGTCAGCCACATTCAGGTCTATTCCATGCTTCTTCTTAATCTCTGTAAGGGTCTCTATTGCTATAAGATGCTGAGTGTGCCTTGATGTGAGAAAGAATACTGTAAGATCATTGTCCAGAGCGTATTTTAGCGCAGGTCCTATGGAAGCTGCTGTCTTTCCCAGACCTGTGGGTGCATGCGCTATCATATTCTTGCCTGATCCTACAGCTTCAGATACATCAGCCAGCATATCCGCCTGGATTCTCCTGATATTATCGTAGGGGAAAAGAAAATCCTTACTCATGTCTAAGTTTTTTCTGCTCGGGTTTAAAACTTTTTCTGTTTTGACCTCATGTCATATAAAAAACACAATATTTATAAATAAGCTCTTTTAACATTTATTTAGTAAAATATATTATCAAGTTGATAAATGGAGTGGGGGTTATTGATGAAGAATAAAGAGATTTTTGGGGTTTTCTTCAGGGAAAAACCAGCGCTTATGCTGATAAATCTTAGGAATGCCAAGAGCGAAGTCTATGCATCAAACCTTGCAAAGCAGATTGACTGCACATATTCTCATGTTGTCAAGATTCTCCAGCAGATGGAGAAATCAGGCCTGATAAACTTCAACAAGCAGGGAAGGCTCAAGCTTCTTTCCCTCACAAAGAAAGGAACAGAAGTTGCAGATAACATAGACAAGATAAGGAATCTCCTGTGATTATATCAGGTGAGGATATCAAGTGAGATATGAAGATAACTTACTTTGATTCATTCAATCATTCAATAGGATGATGGATTCAAATCAAAAATAATCTATAATAATATGGCAATGACTTCAGTGGCTGCGGTTCCAATGGCGTTGAGGATAATTATTTCTGTAATTACTCTTGTGCTGATGATACCTTTATCTGCTCTTGGGCTGTGGATAAGCGCAAACATATTCAAGATCAGAAGGATAACCTATGTCAGGGCACTCTTGCCTGCTTTGATTCTGGCCTTTGCAGGATTTGTGATAACAATACCTCAATGGTTCTATGATGATATACTTATTGCACTTGTGATAGGCAGTGTTGGTTTTCTTGTATCTGCTGTCCTTTATCTTGTTCTTCCCAAGCTTTTCTTTGATCTTGAATGGAAGAAAGGACTGCTTGTGGGACTTGTATGGTTCGGACTGATGATGGTCATAGGTTTTGTCATAGGCATGATAGTTGGAATTCTTGCATTTGTCATAGGGATTGCTTTGGGCATTATGGCTGCTGTATGAACCGAGCCTGAAAAAGACACGCTTGTATCTCAAATTATTATTATTATTCTATTAAAGAAATATCCAGAATTCAGAAGTTAAACAACAAATAGAATACAGGATAATAGAACTGTTCAACCAACAGCCCTTCTTACATCAGTCACTTCAGCTGACTGGACTCCTTCTAGCTCAGAGACTGACTTCTCAAGGTCATCTGTTGATCCTTTCTCTTCAGGCAATGTGAAGTAGATGTCAAGAGCCTTGAGTCCGAAAGCAATAGGGTTCTGTTCGCTCTTGCCTGCATTTCCGCCAAACTCGCTGATAAGCGAATTTGCTTTCTCTTCCACTTTTGCAAGGTCAATATCAACTGACTCAGGCATTATCCTCATAGTAATCACAACTGTTGCCATAGAATCACCTAGTTAGGCCCTGTGAAATTGCATTCAGGGCATTTGTATTTTGCTGCTATCTTCCTGCATTCAGGGCATCTTATTATCTCCTGCTTGCCGCACTTAGGGCACATGAATCTGGCCACGCCTTTTTTGTTAGCCACATTCTTTTTACATGAGCTGCATTTGTCCATAATAACAGGGTTTTTGGGGTGGTTTATAAATGTTTTTGTTCTCATTTTCTAATCGTTACAAAATTATATAAAAGGCAATGCAATTTAATGCCTTGGGGGTAGTTTACATGGCAGACGCTAGCAGCAATAAAGATGATGATGTGCTTGGCCCGCCTCCTTTGCCAGACGAAGGCAGGGAAGGCTTCTTTTCCAGACTGCTTAAGAAAAATCCTAAGGACAAGGAGTCTGAGAAAAATGCAGATGATAAACCAGAATCCTCAAGATCAGTGTCATCAAAGGATTCAGAGAACAAAACTTCAGGTGAAGATCTGTCTGAACCCTCAAAGCCTGTTTCTTCTGAAAAGGATATAAAGAACAAGGAGAAGCTTCTCAAGGAATTGTCTGAAGAGATAGACAAGAAAAGGAATCAGCTTGTCAGGAAAGAAGAGGAGCTCATAAAGAAATCAAAGGAGCTCGAGAAGAAGGAAGAATCACTAAGGAAGATATCAGAATCCCCAAAGAACAAGAAGGAATACCAGAAAGAGCTGGAATCATTGCAGAAGAAACTTGAGGAAATAAAGGAAGAGATATCCAAAAGAGAGGCGCAGCTCAGTGACCTGGAGAAGGAGCACAAACAGATAAAAAAAGAGGTTCCTAAGAAAGAGAAAGCGCTTTCAAACAAGCAGAAGCTTCTCATAAAACTTTCAGACAAGCTAAAGGATAAGGAAGATAAGCTCAACAAGAAAGAGAACCATCTCATGTCCAAGGAGGAAGAGCTTGAGAAAAGGTCAGCTGAGCTTGATCAGAGGGAGAAAGAATTCAACAAGACATACTCAAGATCAAAGAAAGAGATAAGCTCATCACAGAAACAGAAGAATTCTATTGCAAAAGAAGTCGAGGCGCTTAAGCTGCAGAAGAAGAAGCTTGAGGAAGATGTAGAGAAGAACAGGTCAATAATGAAAGAGTCAGTCCGGTTCCTCAGAAGAGAGAGAATGCTGATACAGGAGAAGCAGAGAGAGCTTGCTGAAAGAGAGGAGAAGATAATCAATAACAAGGAACTGAATGACCAGTTCAGGCAGAAGCTTGATGAGAAGCAGAAATACCTCCTTGACAAGGAGACAAAGCTCAATAAGAAAGAAGCAGAGCTCTCTGACAAGGAGAAAGAGATAAAGAGGATGGAGAAGTCAGCAAAGAAGACCATCCAGAGCATAGACAAGGACATACTTGATCTCCAGAACAAGAAAGAGAAGTTAAAGAAAGATATTGAGGACAAGTCCAATTATGTCAGCGACCTTGAACAGAAAGAGAAAGAGCTTAATGACAAGGAAACAGAGGTCATAGAGAAAGTAAGGGATCTTGAGCAGGATATTTCTGATCTTAAGACAAAAGAGGATGAAGTCCGGTCTTTAGTGAATCATATGGAGAAGGACAAGAAGGATCTTGAGGAGAGAGAAGAGAAGATACTAAATGCTATAGACAAGCTTGAGGAGAAAGAGAAAGAGATAAATTCCAAAGAGAAGACACTGCATGGAAGAGAGAAGAGTGTAGAGGCTCTTGAGAAAGAGTGGAAGAAAAAGGTTCAGGAAGCAGAAAAGAAGCTCAAGAAAGCAAGCGAAGCAAAAGAGCTCAAGGCCAGCATAAAATCACTCAAGTCATCAAGGATTAAGATAAAGAAAGACATGGAAAACGAGATCAAGTCCCTTGAGAATGAGATTAAGAGAAGGGCAGACCAGCTATCTGAAATCAAGGAGATGGAGGATAAGGAGAATAAGCTCAAGGAGAAGCAGGACATGCTTGACAAGAAGGAGGAGATGCTTGAGAAAGGCATAGAAGAGCTTAAGAAAGAGGAAGGCATGCTAAAGAAAAAGGCTTACAGGGTGCCTGTCAGCGAGCTTGAGATGAAAGGCACATCAGGGGTTGTGGAAGAGGCCTCAAAGGCAGAGAAGTCTTCAACACTTACCATATACAACCTCATTGAGCAGGCAAGGAATCTCATATCAGAGAACAATTATGATGAAGCAAAAAACATGTACTCAAGGATACAGAAGCTGTACTCACAGCTGCTTGATATAGAGGACAAGAAGAAGGTCTATTATGAGATAATGGAGCTCAAGACAGACATTGAGCTTGGAATGCTTGGATGATCATCAATTCCTCTGTTCTATTCTATTTATTATCTACAGAAATCAGCTTTTTTTCTTCATCCACATCAAACTTCACATCAAGAAACTTCTCAACAACATAGATGTTTGTAAGGGTATGCTTGCTTATCTTGGCTACTCTGATGCTTCCGCCGAACAGTCCAAGCAGAGGTATTAGATTATCAGCAAGATATTCATCAACAGGAACATTTGAGCTCATCTGCTTCTTCAATCTCTCTGCAGCCTCTTTTCCTACAATCTCTGCTCTCTTGCCCCTCTCTCCGAGGGAGTCTGAACCTATCCTTATAGGATTCTTGTCATCTATATCATCATCGTGTTCTGAGAATATAGCCCACAGCACAATCCCAGAACCATCTGAAAGGGATTCTGAGTATTCATTCCTTATATCAACAGGGCATTCAAAGTCCTTCAATGCAGATTTTGCAGACTCAGCCTGCCTGTCAGCAACCCTGGCATTCTCCAGTGACATTGAGCAGTGACTGACACCCTTTATCTGCATCAGGTTTCCCTGTTCTGTAAGTTCTATCCTTGGAGCATCCTTGAGCTGGCTGAAAGAGAATCTCGGGCTTATCCTGATGTCTACAATGCCGCCTCCTTTTGGATAATACCCCCTTCTCTTGATACTGAACTTGATATCAGCGTATCTCCTGAGCTGAGGGATAAGGATCTCCCTGAAATAATCTGCAGGCATGCTCCACTTGGTGTCAGTGCCGCCTTGTATTGTGAGCTTAATTGGTTTGTCTCCCAGCATGCATGGAATAAGCAGTGACTGGAGCAGAAGTGTTATGGATCCAGCTGTCTCTATATCAATATCTATGTTTGATGCCCTGAACTTTCCTGGAGAAAACCTTAATCTTTCAGAACCCAGCTCTGCTCCTTCTGCTTCTGATCTGCTCAGTTTCTGCAGTGACCTTATGCAGTAGAGGTGCTGGTTCTTCAACCCTGAGTTCTTCCTTCCTTTCCTTATGCCTTCAACCTCAAATGGTTTCCCTGTCAATACTGAAAGAGCCAGAGCAGTCCTTACTATCTGGCCTCCTCCTTCAAGATAGCTTCCATCAATCTGTATCATGTCCATAATATGTTTCCATTCAGATAGCTTTATATATTTTTTCTTGTTACACCCATTATATGAGAATCATTGCACTGGCTGGAATATTATTCTTGTGCATCCTTGTTATAGCATGCTCTCCTGACCCAGAAGTTGCTGGATCTGATGAGACCCCTGAAGAGGCTGTTGCAGAAGGTGCTGCAGAAGAGGAGATTGTTGAAGAGGGAGATATTGTGGAAGGAGAGCATGTAGATGTAAGGGTAAGGGATGATGAGGAGCCAGTCACTACACAGGATCCTTATGACATGATTGCCCAGGCCCAGGCAGCAAAGGAAAGCGGAGAGAATGTCAACATACACATAGGTTAGATATTCTCTCTGAGACAGTTTATGAAAAAGAATATATCTATTCTATTCCTTATCCTAATTTTATATCTTATTCCTATTTTATCTTTTATTATATCTCAAAGCATCACTCTTGTATATCATTATATGCCTTTTCGATAGATTTAAATATCCTCTCTTACATTTAAAGAGCATGGAAAATCACTCAAGGAATGGTATTATGAGATGCTTAATGCTGGTCGCAGTATCCATCATAATGCTGGCAGCTGTAACAGGAGCTAATGCTCAGAATATGGAATCTTATAATCTTTCTGTCAGCATAGCCTACAACAATGCTGTGGTAAAAGAGAGGATGCGTTTTGACAATCCTGTCAGCGGAAATATAATCCTTGAAATACCTGAAAACCATGAAGGCCTTTCTGTAAATACTGGCAGTGATTCACCGGAATACACAGTTGAAGGAGGTATTCTGAACATAATGCTCTCATCTGCTGAAGTGCTGGAGCTGAGCTATGTATCAAGCGATCTCCTTGAGAGGACAGACTTTATTGCATCATTCGAGGCTCCTTATAATATATCCAGCTTCATGCTAAAGGTCACCCTGCCTGAGAATGCTGTTCTTGTCAAGCCCATATCAGAGTCAAATCTGGGATCAGGTTCTGTCTACCCAAAGCCTGATTCAGCAGAGACTGACGGCAGGTCAATAACCCTTAAGTGGCATTTTAAGGACATGAGAAAGGGGGATCAGGCAAGCTTTCTTGTGAGGTACAGGAAACAGGCTGAACACATTTATTCTTTCTTAATCATAATATCTCTTGTGATGATCATAGCATTACTTGCTGTTTATATAATCCTCAGGAAACCAAAGATAAAAGAAGTTGAGAATATAACAGAGAAGCATGATGACAAGCCTGAAGAGACAGCTGATAAGCCAGAGAACGAGAAACCCAGTTTTGAGAAGCACCTCAAGGAAGACGAAGAGCAGATAGTCAATATCCTGAAGCAGAGAGAAAGCAAGTGCGAGCAGGGAACTCTGAGGGTAATCACAGGATTCTCAAAAGCAAAGCTATCAGGGCTTCTTAAGGAGCTGGAAGACCGGAAAATAGTCCACAAGGAAAAGAGAGGCAAGAAGAACCTTGTTTTCCTAAGAGAACAATAAATGAACATATATGAACCTTGAATACCCTAATATTGATGTTCTAAAGCTTAATGGGCATGAGTTCTGACCACAGAAATTAAGTATCTATGTAGCCCATTGTATAATATCTCAAGCTTGGGCCATGTCTGAGAACCACTTTACCAGCCCTCTCATGGCCCTTGCTTGTAAGAATCAAAATCCGGATCAAACTGGATTATACAGAAAGAAATGACAGGAGATTGCAATGAAACACAAAGCATCAAATCAAGAGAAACAGAATCCAGGATACCTAAGCAGGATATTCACTGCAAACGGATTCAAGGATCATTCAGAACAGATAATGCCAAGCCTGAACGGATCTGCTCACTACCTTAAATCTTTAGGCCATCTTGAGTTCCTTATGGAGAAGGCAGAGCAGATGGCATACTCAGCAGGAAAGCCTGATACTGCAAGAGGTATCCTGAGTCATTTTGACTTTAACCATGATGACCTTATGAAGTGGTATCCTTCCCATCAGTCTGATCTAAGGAACATATCCCTGAACAGGAAGATGGTTGATTCAGGTGAATCAGGTAAACCAAGATATGTGACTCTGGCTGATGTGGCAACAGCTTTGGTGAAGAACCTTGAATACAGGAGGCATATGATCCAAGAAAGTCTTTCAGCATATGATTCACAACCTCGCCAAATGCCTGGAAATAAGGTTCAATATGCTGGAATTCCATGAAAAAATTGATAAATCATTCGCAAATAGGATATATGGGTGACATTCCTCTCATCCATATATTATGATAGAAGGTTTGGAGGTAAAGAAAATGAAAAAGATAATGAGTGTGTTTGTGGCCATGCTTATGCTTATGAGCGTTGTTTCAATAGCATTTGCGCAGGACGCGAACGAGACAGTTTCTGATGGAACAAATGAGACAGACGTTCCAGAGGATGATGACTCAGATGATGTGTCAGATGAGACAGAAGATGAGTCTGAAGACGACGAAGCAGAAGATGAAGAAGAGTCAGATGATGGTGTGAATGAGACAGAAGAGCCAGAAGAGGATGAGGATAAGGAAGAGACTGAGGAAGATGATGCAGATGATGATGCTGGAATAACACCAGACAGCCCTATTTATGGTCTTGACAGGGCTCTTGAAAGGATAAGCCTTGCTCTTACATTCGGTAAGTCAGCTAAAGCCCAGAAAGGTCTTGCACATGCTCAGGAGAGGATCATGGAAGTGCAGGCAATGATCCAGGCAAAGAAGATGGATAAAGCTGAGAAAGCACAGCAGCTTCATAAGAAAACCCTTGAAGATGTTGAGGAAGCTGTTGAAGGCATGAATGGTGAAGAGCCAGAGGACCAGCTTGAGGACCAGCTAGAGATTGAAGAGCAGCTTCAGGAGCAGGAGCAGGTGATGGAGCAGATCAGGGCCAGAGTCAAGGAAAAGCTTCAGCTCACAGAAGAGGAGCAGGCAAATATTGATGGGCTTGTTAATTCTCTAAAGGAGAATGTGGGCAATGCCAAAGCAAAGGTTGAGGCAAAGAAGAACAAGATAAAAGTAAAAGTTCAGGCCAAGACCGGAAAGTCTGCTGAAGAAGTGGATGAGCTTGAGAATAGGATAAAGGCCTATGTGAAAGCCAAGACAGCCTCAAAGGGTGTGGGAAAAGCAAAGGCAAATGTTCAAGCTGAAGTCTCAGGCGAGTCTGAAGACGCAGAAGATGAATCTGAAGATGTTGAAGAGGATTCTGATGAGTCAGAAGACAGCGAAGAAGAGCAGACTGTTCCTGGATCACAGGGAAGAGGCAGGAACAATTAGATCTTTGGCTGCAAAGAGAATCTGAAATATTTTTTTATTATCTTTTCTTTTATCCTATATGATTTCTATGAGAAGCTTAATTGTGCTTTCTATAATTTCTTTCTTTTCCTAAGAGTCTTAGTTATTATGAATCCTGATTCTTCCCTGAACTCAGAGTCAAGTTTGTCTATCTCCTTTTCTGAAGGAAGCTTCTTGGATTCCAGCTTGCTGTAGTCAGGCTTTCTCTTTTTATTGAATATCCTGTCAAAAGGCCACATAATAAGTATTAGGAGGATTTTATTTAAAAATTTTATTATAATATCAGCTTTCTTACTTTATCCACATCTTTCTTCTTGTTAATGGATAATCCATAATATGCATTTCCTATGCTGTTATATCTTTTATTTGAAACAATAGAATTTACATTAAGAGTTATTAGAAAATCTTTTATTACAAAGAGATTATCTTTTTTATTGAAAATGGCACCAAGCCATTTCATTGGGTTAAATACCCCTCACTTTAGTGCGAGAGAGCCATTTTCAATAACTCTTATTATATTTAAATACCTGACGGCCACAAATGTCCAGTGGTATATGGAAAAATATATAAATAGACAGAATCAATAGAAACAGTATGGAATTGAAAAAAATAGACCAGAATACATGGGAAATACCTAAATCAGGAGCAATGAAAGTAAATGGTATAATCTATGCCTCTGAAAAGCTGCTTGAGAAGATTAAGCAGGACAAAACAGTGGAACAAGCCTCAAATGTAGCATGTCTCAAAGGGATCCAGAGAGCATCATACGTAATGCCTGATGCCCATCAGGGATATGGTTTCCCTATAGGAGGCGTAGCTGCCTTTGATCTTGATGAAGGCATAATCAGCCCTGGCGGAGTAGGCTATGACATAGACTGCAGTGTGAGGCTTCTCAGGACAGAACTTTCTGTGGATGAATTCATGAAAAAGAGGAAAGAGCTCATTGAGGAATTGTTCTCTAATGTTCCTGCAGGTGTGGGCAAAGGAGGAAAGATAGATGTCAGCAGGGATGAACTCAGGGAGGCGCTCCAGAAAGGAGCAAGATGGGCTGTCTCATCAGGATATGGTGTGAAAGATGATTATGAGCATACAGAAGAGTATGGAAAACTTGATGCTGATCCGTCTCTTATCTCTGACAGGGCAATGAAGAGAGGCCTTCCCCAGTTAGGAAGCCTTGGAGCAGGCAATCATTTCCTTGAGATACAGAAGATAGACAGGATATTTGATGACAGCATAGCAAAGGCATTCAGGCTTGACAATACTGACAATGTAACTGTCATGATACACTGCGGTTCCCGTGGTTTAGGGCATCAGGTAGCATCAGATTATATAAAGGCAATGGAGGACAAGTATGGGCATGAAGGACTGCCTGACAGGGAGCTCATCAATGCTCCAATAAACTCTGATCTTGGACAGCAATACCTCAAGGCAATGGGGGCAGCTGCTAATTTCGCTTTTGCTAACAAGCAGATGATAACTCATTGGGTGAGAGAATCCTTCAATAAGGTATTTGGTGATACTGAAATCAGTACTGTCTATGAAGTCTGCCATAACATTGCAAAGATAGAGAAGCATAAGCTTGATGGATCTATGAAGGAGTTGTGTGTTCACAGGAAAGGTGCCACAAGAAGTTTTGGGCCTGGCAGGGATGAGATTCCAGAGGCATACCGTTCAGTCGGCCAGCCGGTCCTCATACCAGGTTCCATGGGCACAGCAAGTTATGTGCTTGTGGGAACAAGCAAGGCAGAAGAGGTGTCATTCGGCTCTGCTCCTCATGGAGCTGGCAGGGTGGCTTCAAGGCATGAAGCGCTTAAGAGATTCCAGGGAGAGAGCGTGAGCAGGGATCTTGCTGAGAGAGGCATCGATGTCAAGGCAAAATCCTGGAAGTCCATTGCTGAAGAGGCTCCTGGAGTCTATAAGGACATTGATGAGGTCATAAGAGTGAGTCATGAGGCTGGAATTGGAAACCCTGTTGTGAGAGTGGTTCCATTAAGCGTGATGAAAGGATAGAATCATTATGTATTCTTAATGTTATTATCTATCTCCAGTATTGTCCACGGCTTGCAATCATCCCTGTTGAATCCCAGCATTTCTGCATACTTATAGATTGTCTTTGCATCCTTAGCTTCTATCTCAAGGAATTCAGGTATGTGACTGTACTGATCATTGTGCTTGTCTATC
>WJJV01000086.1 GCA_014729495.1 Candidatus Woesearchaeota archaeon | reverse complement strand
TCTCCCTGCTGAAGTCCTCCTGCCTCCTGTGCAGGACATCCTTCATGAGGCTGCCGTCTATGTTCTGCATCCTTATCTCCATGCTCTTGTCGTCAAACTCGCTTACGCTGGGGCTGGGAAAATCAGCAGCCTCCAGCCTCTCAAGAATCCTTGCCTCCTGCCTTGTCCTCTGCTTTCTCAACAGGTTGTCTATAAGGGGATGCCTGTATGACTTGCTGAACCTCTGCTTGAGGATGCTTCCTCCTTCTTTGAACAGCTTTGCCTCAGCTCCCTGCGCCAGTAATTCCATGATGTCAGGTAGTTCAGCCATCTTTTATTAATCTTTCTGATGCATTTCCCTGCCCAGACCGTTATATTTAAAAACCCCTCTGTTTCCCTGCTGGATTACAGCCCCGTAGTCTAGCGGTCAAGGATAACAGGCTCTGGACCTGTTGACCACGGTTCGAAACGGGTTGAGCAGAAAACACAAGGCTCTCCCGCGCATCTCCGTGCGGGGCTATCTTTTCTTATCATACTTCTTAGGTTTATCTATACAATAATTTTTCATTAGAATCTTCGATTCTTACAGATTAATCCTAATCGCAATGAAATATCACTAAAGCAATCTTTACAACAAATCCTGAATTCTTAGCCAATTCGTACATTATAGATGTAAAAAAGTCATCTTTGGCTTGAATGCCTTGGCAGGATTCCTTTGCTAATCTGAGGCTATTCATATGTGATCCGGCATTGCTTTTTTAAAAGAGTTTCTTTAAAATCCAAATCTTTCCGGAAGATTAAATTTATATTCTAGCTCTGATAGTATCCAAGTATGGCTGAGTATAGGGTTCAGAAACTCCTGAGCAATTACGGCTATTGCTCGCGAAGAAAAGCTGAGAAGCTTATCGAAGAGGGAAGAGTTAAAGTTAATGGAGAGACTATTTCTATCGGAGACAAGGCAAGCGAGAATGATGACCTCACTGTTGATGGCAAGCCTGTAAGTCCAGAGAAGAAGGTCTATCTAATGCTCAACAAGCCACATGGATGCGTGACTGCCCTGACAGACAGCAGGTATAAGACAGTCATGAGTTGCATTGATGTCAAGGAGAGGGTTTTCCCTATCGGAAGGCTTGACTATAATACCACAGGCCTGCTTCTTCTGACAAATGACGGTGATTTTGCAAATAAGGTCATGCATCCAAGGTATGAAATCAAGAAAACATACCTGGTTGAGATTGACAAGCCAATAACTTCAGCAGACATAAAAAAGATTGAATCAGGAGTCAGGCTTGAGGACGGCAAGACAAGCAAATCAAAGATAAATGCAATCAATCCAAAGAGAGTGGAGATAACAATCCATGAAGGAAAGAACAGGATTGTGAGGAGAATCTTCAAGCATCTTGGATACAAGGTGGAAAGGCTGAAGAGGATCATGATAGGAAAGCTCAGGCTTGGCAGTCTTGAACCTGGAGAATATAAGCTTCTTTCTTCAAAGCAGATGCAGAAGATATTTGAGTGAGCATAAGGTAGTATATGTTTATACTGAGCATTCTGGGGGTCTGTCCGGAATTAAGGTCAGCGTCAATATGCGAAGCTCTATAATGCATATTATCAAGGCCGTTGCGGGGGGAAGCCCCCTACGGGGACGCAGGCCTTTAATATAAATAATCAAGAGCTGAGCCGATGCTGACCCGAACTTTTTTCGCAGAAAAAAGGAGATTCCGGACAGACCCGCATTCTGGACAATATTTATAAATAAGGAATCTTTTGCATACTATACAATATATGGTATCAAATGAGGTGATAATATGGCATTAAGTGATATGGCAATGGTGGGTCCTGGGTCATTTGCAGGATCTGTTCTTCTGATGATCGCGATCGCAATAGGTCTTATTGCAGCAATCATAACATACATGAACAGCAGGAGGCTGAAGGGAGAGGTCTTTGAGGCTCCTATGATACATCTTTCTATTGGTATGCTCTTTGTGACATTATCTCTGATTGATGTGACTTTCTTCGGCTACTTCCTTGGTGCTGCTTCTGTAAAAGTGATCCACGATGTGAGCTTCATAATAGGCCTGGGGCTTATGCTGTTCTCTTCAGTAAAGATAACAAGGTTCCTTACTGGTGTTGAGAGCTTTGCGCACAAGCTGACAGAAGAACCTGTTGATCTCATGCCTGTTGAGGAGAAGCCGGCAAGCAGTGCCAAGAAAAAGAAGAGCGCTAAAACCAGTAAAGCCAATAAGAAAAAGGCGTCAAAAAGCAGCAAGTCAAAGAAAAAGAAGTAAATCCTGCTTAGCTTGGTTTCAATCTGGTTTGAAGTCTTGGTAAACTATTTATAAATGTCTGGCATTAAGGTGATAAAATGAAGGAAATATGTGCATTATTGGTTTTGATGACAGCCCTGGCTTTGGTGGGATGCTCAGAAGTGTCAAACAAAGGAATGTTAGAACAGGAACAGGGCGCAGAAGCCCATGATGATGTGGATTCAGGAGAAACCAGTGATTCAGCAGATCAAGCAGGCAATGCTGCAGATATGGAGGATTCACAAGACAGCTCTGCAGAGCCTGAAACCGATGATTCATTCGAGACAGCTTCAGATGATTTTGCGTCACAGTACTGCATTGAAGGAGCTCAAGTGTTCATATGCGGGAGCGTGGTCAAAGTGACATATGACAGCC
>WJJV01000134.1 GCA_014729495.1 Candidatus Woesearchaeota archaeon | reverse complement strand
GTCCAGGATGCACTGTAAGACCTGCAATTGCCCCTTCATCGCCAGGGATACAGTGTCCAGGGCCCATTTCTCACCCACAGCTTCGAGGATCTCCTGGCTGGCTACTTTGGCATCTGTCTGTTGAAGCGGCCGACAACTCTGGCAGGCCCCGGTGTTAGCGCTCTTTGACAGTCAAATCAGGTTCACCAGCACGATCTACGTGCCCCCTGGCGCTGCGGGGATTCGAAGCACGACATAGCCAGAGAATGCTTGCAGAGCCCCTGGCGCGTCTGGCGGCCCGCTGGTCTCGATGCATTTGTCACACACGCCGTAGAACAGTTCCGAGGGACCTCCAGAGAGCCTCGGTGCTGCTTCGATTCTCCACTGCTTCCCAGTATTGACATCGGCTGAGGAATGGTATACAATGATACCAGGTGGTATCATAGATAAGAGGTGGCACAGCATGCAGGCATTGACAATCAGGTTGGACGACGATTTGCATGCCAGGGCCAAGGCCAAGGTCGAGTATGAGTTGCGAAGCCTGAATGCTGTGGTCAATCGGCTTGTGGAGAAGTGGGTAGCAGGCGAGGTCAGTCTTGAACCACCCGGGACCGGGCCTGAGACAGAGGAGGAACGTCTGGAACAGAAGCAATAGCGTTCATTGAAGCGCACGGGCCGTGCAGGTGTTGATGGCACCCACACGGCCCTGACCGCCCCGCTGAACTAGGCAGCGGAACGGCTGAGTGGCATTCTACCACGAGTACACAGCCGACGCAACACGTGCGGCCTGCCAGCGGGTTAACCCGTAAGCAGGCCGCTTTTGTGTTGCTGAATGAGTTGAAAGGAGGTGGTGTCTGGGATCAAAGGGGCAAGGGTGAGGTGACAAACAAGAGGCGAGCCCTGGCAAAGCCAGGGCTCGGGTGGAAGCTCCGTCCTCTGGTCGGAGTAGTGGGGCCTCCACCCCTAGTATACCACACAGGGGGTACAAGTACAATGAGTTTGCTGCGCGGTCTTGAAACAATGAGATTGGTGAAGGTCGCTCCCAGCTTGCGCGAACGCCTGGGACAGTGGAATGGAAGATTCTATCAGCGAATCACGGTCGCCCGCCTGGTGTGTCTCCGCCAGCGATTGGTGCGGGACACAGAGCCCGAACCGTGGACGGCCCTGGAAGCACCGGTTGTCCTTCTGCTTTCAGACGTTTGTGAAGCGCTGGGGTTGGGCGAAGAGGAGCGCGCCGTTGTCCTGGGTCCGCAGGGTCAACAGGCGCTGGCCGAATTGCTCGAAGCGCGCTCGGCAGTCCCGTTCGAGATAAACGATCGCCAGGTGAAGGCGCTGGCCCATGTGCGAGAACGCGGTGTGATCAACTTGAATGCCTACCGCCGGATCTGTCCGCACTGGTCGGATGAGACGCTTCGTCTCGACCTGGCCGGTCTGGTCGCCCAGGGGCTGTTGATCAAGAATGGAGCCAACAAAGGAACGTACTATACGCTGGCGCCCTGAAGCGCGCTGGCAATGTTACTCAATCGTCTGCCCCTCACGCCTGGCGTGGGGGGCAGACGCCAGGGGGCAGCATCTGGAGACTGGTGCTTCGCTGGTGGGGAAGACGCTCGTCCAACGCGCGCGGCGATCGTTTTCAAGGTCTCCAGAGGAGTGGGATCAGTCCACAGGGAGGAATGAACAGGTGCACGCGATACGCTCTTGGAGGGCATGGAGGAAGCTGGGGCGGTGGGTGGGTGCCTTGACAGCGCGGAACAGGCGTACTATACTGGACGTGCGCTTGAGATATGGCTTCCCAAACCTCAGCGCCTCAGCCGGGATACCCTGGCTGCGGGGCGGTCAGGCGGCTCCCCGCCGACTGTGCCGCACCCGCGTAGTCCGAGGCTCGCGAGATGTTCTGGCCTCGGCACTGCTAGCGCCAGGTGTCATCCCGGTCAAGCAGTCTCCCTCGCGTGTACCCCTGTGGGGCACTGATCTCTACGTTCGATTATCCTATTCCTGCTGCGTGGATGGCAGGGATAGCGGTGCGTGTGTTTCCAGGTGAGGCAAATGGGAGGTGGATGATGAGGAAAGCTGTGTTGTATGCCCGAGTTTCTGGTGACGACAGGGGCACAGATGGACGCAACCTAGACAGCCAGTTGGAGATGTGTAGGGCGTATGCCCAAGAGCGCGACTACATCATCAAGGTCGAGCTTGCCGAGGATGACCGGGGGGCTTCAGGTGCTGAGATAGACCTGCCTCAATTGAATCGAGTTAGAGATATGGCCCATGCTGGCGAGTTCGAAGTGTTGGTCGTCCGGGAGTTGGATCGTCTCAGTCGCAATCTGGCCAAGCAGTTGATCGTGGAGCAAGAGCTCAAACGCGCCGGGGTGGACATCGAATACGTCCTGGGTGAATATCCAGATACGCCAGAGGGCAATCTGATGAAGCACGTCAGAGCGACCATCGCTGAGTTTGAGCGTGAGAAGATCGTTGAGCGCAATACGAGAGGGCGGCGCGATATGGTCAGGCGAGGCCAAATCATGTTGCATGGAAACGAAGCTCCTTATGGCTATCAGCTTTCGGATGATGGCACGACGTTGGTCGAGAGCGGGCCTGAGGCCCGTATTGTGCGTCTGGTGTTTCAGTGGTACACAGAGGGGGATGAGACAGGCAAGCGATTATCGTCAGTTGGTATAGCGAAGCGGCTGACCGAGATGCAGGTGCCAACCTGGATGGACCTTCATCGAGACAGCGGGGGGCATAAGAAACGCGGCTATGGAGAGTGGTCGTATGCTACAATCTTGAAGATGCTCCATAGTGAAGTCTATATCGGAACATGGCACTACGGAAAGCATCGGCCATCTGGGCTGAACGATAGGAAGGACTGGGTATCTATGGAGGTGCCCAGCCTGATTAGCGAGGAAACGTGGGAATGGGCGCAAAAACAGAGCAAGAAGAATCGGATTATGGCGCGGCGCCATACCAAGACCGATTACCTGCTGCGTTGTCTTTTGACCTGCGGTCGCTGTGGGCGCTCGATCGGTGCTCTTACCACTAGAGACGGTGATAAGTCGTATAGTTACTATATGTGTTATGGGAGAGCAAACCATCGGCTGTCACCGGGTGACAAGTGCCTATTACCGTATTTCCGAGTAGATCACGTTGATGCCGTTGTCTGGGAATGGGTGAAGTCCTTTCTTATGGATCCCAAGGCGCTGATCCAGGGGCTTGAAGCACAGCAGAAGAAAACCGAGGAATCCTGTCATCCTGCTCGGGAGAGATTGGCGGCGATAGAAGACTTGCTTGCAGACAACCATCGTCAGATGGAGAGACTCGTTGATCTCTATCTGTCGGGTGACTTTCCGAGGGAGATGCTTGTAGAACACAAGACCAGGCTGGAGGGAATAATCGAAGCTTTAGAGAAGGAGCGCACTAACCTTGTGACACGTCTTGAGGTACAGATGATCACAGCGGAACAAGTGGTGACGATTACGGACTTTGCCCGGAAAATAGCGTCTGGGTTGGATGAAGCTGAGAAAAGCTTTGAGGCTCGCCGACGGATTATTGAGTTGTTGGACGTGACAGGCACGCTGACAGAGGAAGATGGCGATAAGGTGGTCTACGTGCAGTGTGTGATTGGGGACAAGGCCTTGTCCATTCTTCCTACCTTTCAAAATATCGTGCAAACTTGAAATCTAGGGTGTCGGGCAGGATGCCGGCGATGCCCCCCAGCATGGGGAGCAGCGAGCCCTGGGC
>WJJV01000085.1 GCA_014729495.1 Candidatus Woesearchaeota archaeon | reverse complement strand
GTGATGTATCAGGTTCTGTTGATGACATGATAAGACACTCAATAACAAAGCTTGCTCACATCCACCTTCCTGGAACAGAAAAGAGCGCTGAAAGGATAATAAATATGGGGGAAGAGCCATGGAGAGTGAAGGTAGTAGGAACCCCTATGAACATGGGTGCAGAGATGAGAAAAGAAGATATTGAGAAATCTCTGGGAATAAAGCTGGAAAGCCCTGTCCTGCTGGTTGTCCAGCATCCAGTAACATCTGAAGCTCAAGATGCAGGAGATCAGATGGAGGAGACAATGAAAGCTATTGTTGAGCTTGGAAAGACAACAATTGTTGTGTATCCCAACTCAGATGCAGGGAACAAGGATATGATAAGAATCATAGAAAAGTACAGCAATCAGCCATTCATAAGCACATACAGGAACATAGAATCAGATATCTTCATAAACCTTCTCAGGAATGTAGATGTTATGATAGGCAATTCAAGCTCAGGAATAGTTGAAGCGCCTTTCTTCAGACTGCCTGTTGTGAATATAGGAACCCGGCAGAGAAGAAGAGAAAGGGGGGACAATGTCATAGACACAGGATATGACAGGAAAGAGATAATAACTGCTATTGATAAATGCATTGACAAGGACTGGAGAAGAGGAATCAGCTATAATCCGTATTCTCAGGAGAATAATCCTGAGGATAATATATTGGATTTCCTTAATAATCTTGAGATCAACCCAGGACTGCTGAACAAGAGTTTTGAACTCTGATTATCTAGTGAATCCCATAATACACTCATGAGGTATTAGAATGCAAAAGCCCATAGGAAGTGAGTTTGACCTGCCCATAGGACATATCTTCTGGGAAAAGAACCCCCAGATAGGCAGATACACTCCAAAGAACAAAAGTAAGAAACTGCTTTCAAGCGGAAGGGATTCTATTGATTTTCTTATAAAATATTTTGGATTATCAGAACAAAGCAGGGTGCTTATGCCATCATACCTGTGCAAGGAGATGCTGAAGCCTTTTCATGAAGCAGGAATAGAACCAGTCTTCTACAGGGTGAAGAAGAATCTTGAGATAGATATTGATCATATAAAGAAGAAGATAAAGGATGCAGATGCGATAATCATTATCCATTACTTCGGTTTTCCCCAGAAGATTGAGGAACTAAAGAGGACATGCAGGAAAAGCCGGACAATACTCATAGAGGACTGCGCCCAGGCTTTCCTGAGCATGAAAGGAAACACTGTGCTGGGCAGCGAAGGGGATGCGTCATTCAACAGCCTGATAAAGATTCTTCCTCTGCCAGACGGCTCAATACTGACAATAAACAATGAATCAAGCAGGAGACCCGTTGCTATAGTGGGATCCTTCAGGCACTTCCTATATACAAAGCTGAGATATGCTTTTCTCCTGCTGAAGAATATTTACATGAGAATGCCTGGTATCATGCCTGAATACTTCTTCAGGAGGTCTTTCAGTACAACAGAGAAGCTGATGGACAGCTATCCAAGGCCTGCCAGGATGTCAAGGAAGTCTATGAGCCTGCTCAAGAAGCTTGACCTGGACATCATAAAGCAGAGAAGAAGGGATAATTTCTCTTTCCTCCTGAAGAATCTCAAATTAAAATCATTGAAGCCTCTGTTCAAAGAGCTTCCAGAAGGGGTATGTCCTCTTGGATTTCCCGTGCTTACAAAGGACAGGGATTCTGTGAAGAGGCTTCTCATTGATAATCTGATATATCCCCCTGTGCACTGGCATCTTCCTGAAGAGATAAGCAAGAGTGAGTTTCCGGTCTCATGGAGGATATCAGGAAAGATTCTGACAATACCCATCGATCAGAGGTACAGCAAAGAGGATATGGAAAGCATAGTGAAGGTGCTGAATCAAAATGCCTGAGATAAGAATATTGACTGCAGAGGACAGGGAAGAATGGAAAAAACTGGTAGAGATGCTTCCTGTGAAGGATATATTCTATTCTCAGGATTATCTTGAGATAAATGCGGATGCTGCGGGTTTCAAAGCAGAGATGTTTGTATATGAGGAAGGAGACAATATGATCCTATACCCTTATCTTAAGAAGCCCATACATGTGCTTCCATTTCTTGAGAAACAGAAAGACAATAAGAAGATGTATGACATAACCACTCTTGAATATGGCGGTCCTGCTGCAAGGCTTTCTGATGAGGTGAGAGATGGGGGCAAACAGCTTTTCAAGGAATTCAAGAAAGAATTCAATAGATACTGCAGACAGAACAGCATAATAACAGAATGGGCCAGACTGCATCCATTCATAGAAAATCATAAGCTTACAGAAGAGAGCGAGCATGTCAAGGATGTCTATTATATAAATCTGTCAAGACAAGAAGATGAGATAGTTGATGGTTTTGAGAAACGCAACAGGAATTCCATAAGCAAATCAAAAAGAAGTGGAGTTACTGTAAAGAGGTCTAAAGATAGAGATAATCTTGATGCTTTCTACAGCATATACTGCGAGACAATGGACAGAAGGAAAGCAGAGGGATTTTATTATTATTCCAGGGATTTCTTTGATGATCTGATAAGAAAACTTGGAGACAGTGTCCAGCTTTTCTTGGCAAAACACGATGGAAAAACTATAGGGGCCTCTTTTTTCCTCGCAGAGAATGATATTGTACATTACTATCTCTCAGGCATGGACCATGGTTACTCAAGATACTGTCCGAACAATATTATCCTCAAAGAAGCGATACTCTGGGCAAAGAATAAAGGATTCAGAATATTTAATCTTGGAGGGGGGTACAGTGCTGGAGACAGCCTTTCAAAGTTCAAATCAGGATTCTCAAGCACCCAAGTACCTTTTTATAGATACACAAAAGTACATAATAAAGAGGCTTATGAGAGTCTCTGTGAGCTAAAAAGGAGTTATGATAAAGAGAAAAATATAAAAGGAGACCCCCATTATTTCCCACTATATAGGGGGAAAACATAGTATTAAAGCATAAAATGGTATTAGAGAACATTCCATTGGCAAGGCCGTATATAGGGCAGGAAGAGATAGATGAAGTGACAGAAGTCCTGAAATCAGGCCAGCTCAGCCTGGGACCTAAACTTCCTGAGTTTGAGAGCAGATTTGCTGAGTATGTGGGCACAAAATATGCAGTTGCTGTCAGTTCAGGTACAGCAGGACTGCATCTCAGCATGAAGACCCTTGGACTGAAACCTGGAGATGAGGTAATAACATCTCCTTTTAGCTTCATAGCCTCAGCTAACTGCATAACATATGAGAGAGCTAAGCCTGTGTTTGCTGACATTGACCCAGATACATTCAATATAGATCCAGAGAAGATCAAGGAAGCTATTGGCCCAAAGACAAAAGCCATTCTTCCAGTTCATATCTTTGGACTTCCTGCTGACATGAAACCTATCAAGGACATAGCTGAAGATAAAGGGATCAGGATAATTGAGGATGCCTGCGAGGCTTTGGGAGCAGAGTATCATAAAAGAAAGATAGGCAATTCGGGAAATCCTGCTGTTTTCGCATTCTATCCCAACAAGCAGATGACTACAGGAGAAGGCGGCATGATTGTAACAGATGATGAGAGTCTTTATAAAGCCTGGTGCGCCTTAAGAAACCAGGGAAGGACAGGAGGAGAATGGTTGGATCACAAATATATAGGATACAACTACAGATTAAGTGATGTCAACTGCGCAATAGGCCTTGCACAGCTAAAAAAGATCAATCTCATACTGAAAAAGAGGGAGGAAGCAGCTTCAAGATACTCAGAAAAACTGAGAAGGATTGAAGGGGTGACGATTCCAAAGACAATTGAGAATCTTAAACGTAGCTGGTTTGTCTATGTAGTTCAGCTTGATAAGGGTATAGACAGAGATAAAGTAATAGATTTGTTGAAGGAAAGAGGCATTGCTTCAAAAGCATATCTTCCTGCAATACATCTGCAGGCAGCTTACAAGGAAAAGTTCAATTATAAAAAAGGAGATTATCCAGTATGTGAAGAGGTTAGCAGTTCTACGATAGCGCTTCCATTCTTTACTAGTCTAAAAGAGAGTGAGATTGAAAGAGTATGCAATGCGCTTAAAGAAGCAATAAGCAGTGCATAATAGTGATAGAGTGAGATAGATGAAGAACATCTTTAAGAATAAAAAAGTTCTAGTGACAGGCGGCGCTGGCTCCATAGGAAGCCAGATAGTAAAGCGCCTGACCCTCATGAACCCTGATAAGATAAGGGTATTTGATAATGATGAGGCAAAGCAATTTCAGCTGCAGCAGGATCTTAAAAGCCATAATAACATAAGCTTCCTTATAGGCGATATAAGGGACAAGGAAAGGCTTAGAAGAGCTATGGAAGGCATTGATATAGTATTCCACGCAGCTGCTCTAAAGCACGTTCCTTTCTGCGAATACAATCCATTTGAAGCCATCAAGACAAATGTTGTAGGCACGCAGAACGTAGTTGAGGCTGCTATGGACAAGCAGATAGAAAAGCTTATAGGCATAAGCACAGACAAGGCTGCAAACCCAATCAATACTATGGGAGCCACAAAGCTTCTGGCTGAAAAGCTTATCACAGATGCTACTTTCTACAAAGGAAAGAGAAAGACTATATTTGCCTGCGTAAGGTTTGGCAATGTCATAGGATCAGTGGGCTCTGTTGTTCCTCTGTTCAGAGAGCAGATATCACTTAAAGGGCCTGTAACAGTGACTGATAATGAGATGACAAGATTTGTCATGTCAATAAGAAAAGCCATTGATCTTGTATTCAAGGCCACAGCACTGGCAAAAGGAGGGGAGATCTTCATATTCAAGATGCCAATATTCAGGATAAAAGATCTTGCTGAAGTGATGATAGAGGAGCTTGCTCCAAGATACACTGATGATATCAATGAAGTGACTATAAAGAATATAGGGATCAGGGACGGAGAGAAGATGCATGAGGATCTCATGACAGAGAATGAGGCAAGCAGGGCATGGGAGACAAAAGATATGTTCATAGTCATGCCAAGGACATCTATCCCTAATATGACATTGAAGAGGCATAGTTATCCAGGAGCACAATATCCAAACTCAAAGGAGTATTGCTCAAGAAATGCCAAAATGCTCTCAAAAGATGAACTTAGAGAACTCCTGAAGACAGAGAAACTGATATAGGTGTCAATAACTATTGATTTAGCATCTTTCTCAAATCCTCTTTTGTCAGCTTCCTCGGATTATTGCCCAGCCTTTCTGCATTTACATTATCCACTATGACATTGACATCAACTATTTCCAGCTTATTAAGATCTGTTTCTAGGCCTATGCTTCTCATGAGTGATTCTATAAGCTCTCTAGCAGACTGAGGGCTTTCTGCTCCAAGAATAGAGCATATCTCTTCTATAGATTTCCTGACATGGCCTGCTCCTCTTGGGTCATTGCAGTCCTCCTCTGTCACTCCTGCATTGAATTCCAGAATCTTCCCCAGTGTGAGCCCAACTGCATGGCCATGAGGTATGTTATAATACGTTGTGAAAGAATATGATATTGCATGAGGCGCTGTTGTCTTTGTTATGTTTATTGCTTTTCCTGCAAGGTTTGAAGCCTCTGCCATGGCTGCTCTTGATTCCCTTGAGGGATTGTTGACTGCACTCTTGAGATTGTCCATTATCAGCCTTATTGACTTTCTTGACAGCTCTTTTGAGTCCTCTGTTGAGTTTATGCACCAGTATGACTCAATGGCCTGGCTCAGGGCGTCTATGCCTGTGGATGCCGTTATGCTCTTTGGAAGAGACATAGTGAGAGCAGGATCCACTATTGCTGCATCAGGCAGAACATGCTCGTGAGCAACAGACTTCTTCTGCCCATCAGCATATACTACTGCGAAATGCGTGGCCTCGCTTCCTGACCCGGAGGTTGTTGGAATGGCTATGAGCGGCTTGGGTCTTGAGCTTATCATCTGCATGTCTGAAAAGCACTGTCTTGCATCACAGCTCTGGGCTGCAAAGAGGTTTATCAGCTTGGCTGTATCGATAGCGCTTCCCCCGCCTATTGCTATCACGACATCTGGATCCTGTTTCCTGAACTCTTCAATGCCTTTCTCCACATCCTCTATCTTTGGATTCTCATGCAGGTCGCTGAATCTTGAGGTCTCATATCCCTGCAGTATTGTGTCCATGGCTTCCTTTGCTCCGCTAAGCTCATATGATCTCTTTCCAGTCACCAGGAATATCTTTTTTGGGCTTATGCCCTCAAGAATACCCTTCAGTCTTTCAATGCTTCCAAATCCAGAATATTCTTTCTGATCCATTTCTATCATGCTTCTGTCATTGTCTCAGCTTTTCCATGAAAGCTTCCTTGTTCTCGACAGGTGTTTTTGTAGGCCTTCCAAGGTCATCTCTTGAGCCTTTCTTCACTTTCACAATGAGCATCTGCGGTCCTTGCTTGCCAACAAGATCGTCCAGAGCGACCTCAAGCTGGTCTTTTGTCTCAACAGTGGCTGCTCCATTGTATCCGCAGGCCAATGCCACTTTCTCAATATCAACTGTGCCTGAGACAGTCGGCTGACCGCCTGTTGATTCATAGCTCTGGTTGTCAAAGACAATATGATAAAGGTTCCTGGCGCCATAATGCCCGATTGTGGCAAGAGAGCCCATCTGCATGAGGACAGCACCGTCTCCATCAAAGATATAGACCTGCTTTTCCGGCTTTTCAAGCGCTACTGCATTTGCAGCAGAACCCGCGCATCCCATGCTTCCTACCATGAGGAAATCACTTGGCTGTTGTCCTTTTGCAATCCTGTACTCAAAAAGCTCTCTTGATGTCTTTCCTGTTGTGGATACAATCACAGCTGAGCTGTCCATCTTGTCAACTATTGCCTTTATTGCCTCTTCCCTCATCATCTCATAAGCTGATTCCTGCTTTGATCTGGGTTCATAATCCTCAAATGTCTTTTTCTTTATTATCAGAGCAACTGGCTGGCTATTTTTCATAGCTTTGACCTTAAGAGACTCCACAATCCTATCTGCTTGTTCTTCATTATCCGGAAGGATCTCATAAGGGATCTCAAGGGTTTCAAGCAGTGGAATCATAACTTTTCCCATCTTCTTGTGCTGTGGCTCATCTTTCTTGTCCGGCTCCCCTCTCCAGCCTATCATCAGTATCAGAGGTATGCCATAAACCTCAGTATCACAGAGGGATGTTATGGGATTCACTGTCTTTCCCTGGCCAGCATTCTGCATATATACGACACCGACATTGCCTGTAGCAAGATGGTATCCAGCAGCATTAGCAACAGCTTCGCATTCATTGCAGGCTATTATGTTTGTGAGCTTTGCTCCATGCTCGTCTGCCAGATAGCTCATCCATGGCTTGAATGTAGAGTCTGGAACCCCTGAGTAAAAGGTTATGCCATTCTTCTTGAATATCCTGTACATCTGCTCGCATCTCATATCACTTCCCTCCTGGAATGAGCTCAAGTATATCCTTTATTGGCATGCAAAGCTCCTCGCATGCTTCTAATGATCTCTCATTCTGAAGTATTGACTCTGCTGTCTTGACCATTGCAGGATAAGCGCTTCTCAGCAGGTGATTGCCATAGATGACAATACTGACTCCTGCTTCAGCCAGCTCTGTCTCTGTTACCTGGTTGTAGGTGGAAGGCACTGCAACCAGAGGCACTTTCTCATCAAATGATGAGTACTGCCTGCAGAAATCAAGCACCTCTTTTGCGTCCTTTTCCTTGCTGTGTATCATTATAGCATCTGCTCCAGCCTTTATGTACGCTTTAGCCCTCTTAAGGGCGTCCTCCATGCCTTTCTTGAGTATCAGGCTCTCTATCCTTGCTATTATCATGAAATCGCTGGTCACTTGAGATTTCTTTCCTTCTGATATCTTTCTTGAAAAGCCTTCTATACTGTCCTGAGTCTGCTCAACATCTGTACCAAAAAGCGAGTTCTTCTTGAGACCTATCTTGTCCTCTATTATGATCGCAGAGACTCCGAGCCTTTCAAGAGTCCTGACAGAATGTGTGAAATGCTCTGATATGCCTCCTGTGTCTCCGTCAACTATTATTGGTTTTGTGGTGACTTCAAGGATATCATTTATTGTCCTCATCCTTGATGTAGCATCAACAAGCTCTATGTCAGGCTTTCCTTTTGCTGAGGAATCAGTCAGGCTGCTTATCCAAATGCCGTCAAATTCCTTATTAACGCCTTCCTTATCTATTCTTGTGTGCTCTACGATCAGTCCTGTGAGTCCGTTATGGGATTCCAGGATCCTCACAATGGGTTTTGACTCAAGAAGCCTTCTGAGCCTCTTCATCCTTATCTCGGGTGTTGTCCCTATCTCTTTCAGGCTCTTGTTAATCTGTGTTGAAGATATGTTCTTTGTATAAGGTATCTCAACAAGCT
>WJJV01000084.1 GCA_014729495.1 Candidatus Woesearchaeota archaeon | reverse complement strand
TTGAAATACTTTTCATTGATCACCTGGAAAGAAACAATGCAGTATATTTCAGGCCTTTGAACACGCAAAGAAAAGATCCAAAAACAAGATTTCTGTATGGAGATCTGCACCCACAAAGAAATCTTCTGATCTATGATAATGATGTATGTTCAGGAAGGGCAATTGCAGAAGCGAGGGATTTCTTTGCAGAGAATGGATATTCTCAGGACCGGATGCATTTTATGCTTCATTATGGATATGTATACGATGGCCCCAGGATTGGAGATCCTGTTCTTGAGCATATATCCAAATTAAGAGAATTCCAGGATAACCATAAGACTAGGACTGATCTCGTTGAATCCTCTTAGCCCAATATACAAAAGGAGTGTCAGCAGCTGATATTATTATTTTCATCATGAGTGTTGTTATGAATATCTGGCCTATCACGCTCCATGAGAACACGCCTGCAAAGGCTATGAGGGTGAATATCACATTGTCGAGCAGCTGGCTCAGTATTGTTGATGTATTGTTCCTCACCCACAGGAACCTTCCTCTGAACCTTTTCTTCAGCTTTGCAAAGAACCACACATCATGGAACTGCGACACAAGATATGCTGTAAGGCTGGCCACTGCAATCCTGGGCAGAAGGCTGAATATAGCATCAATATGCGGGCTGATGAAGTCAGACCCATGAGGGATAAAATACAGTGTAATCTGCATTATCAGGGTTGTGGCTATGAGTGCATAGAATCCTATCCACACAGCCCTCTTAGCGTCCTCTTTTGAGTATTTCTCATTGAGTATATCTGTGACAAGGAATATTGATCCATATACCACATTGCCCATAGAGGTCACAAGCCCGAAGAATTCTATTGTCTTCATTACCTGGATATTAGCCACTATCACAGCGATCGCTGTCCATACATAGAGGCCCTTCTTTCCCCACAAAGTATATGCAAGGATGACCAGAAGGAAGCATCCTATCATCAGTTCAAACCATAAAAGCTCGTTTATCACAATAACACCCCTACCTATCTGATAACAATACCTATCTGATAATATTCAAGAACCTCTTTTATGCCATAAAATATATAAGCATTTAAATAATTTTAGGTGAGATGGGTGGTTAAAGACATTTTGTAAGTAAATGTCGGCAACAACAACTCAGAACTCATACATGGCAAGGGTCTTGTTCCTTGATCCCGCCATCAAAGAGGGCATTCCTCCTTTCAGTCGGAAGCCCTCCGAATAACTGATATTGGTCGAGGGGTTGAGCAAAGCGAAGCCCCTCTTAGCTCGCGTGTCAACGGAGCGAGCCGTTGTCAGTATTCGTTCGTGTTGTTGCCTCCAGAAGGCAACAACAATGGCGCAGACGAGGCGGGGGACGCCCCATCCGGGGTGCCGAGTAGGACAAATCGAACGCAGTGAGATTTGGCCGTCTGCTGCCAGTATTGTTGTTGCAAATGCGAAGCTTTTGCAACTAAGAAAATGCAAAGCATTTTCTGTTGTTGTCGACCTTGATATTATTAACTTAAACTTAAAATGGGAACATTAAAATTCAGGATAGATAACTCTGAGGGAAGTGCCAGGCTGGGAACATTAAAGCTCAAGCACGGCACTGTAAAGACCCCAGAGCTCATGCCAGTCGCTACAAAGGCCACTGTAAAGGCCCTGTCTTCTGAAGATCTCAATGAGATAGGAGCCCAGATAATAATCGCAAACACCTATCATCTCATGCTCAAGCCAGGCGAGGACGTCATACACAATGGTGGAGGCCTGCACAAGTTCATGAACTGGAAGAAGCCTATAGTCACAGACTCTGGAGGTTTCCAGGCATTCTCTCTGGGATTATCAAAAGAGCACGGAACAGGCAAGATGTATTTCAAGGGAGATGTAAAAGAGCTTATCACTCCGACAGACCCTTATGCTAAGATCAGCAAGAGAGGAGTGAGATTCAAGTCAGTCTATGATGAATCATATCAGATGCTCACTCCAGAGAGAAGCATAAGAGTGCAGGAAAAGCTTGGAGCAGATATGATACTGGTGCTGGATGAGTGCACCTCGCCACTGTCAGACAAGGAGTATGTTGCAAAGAGCCTGCAGAGGACGCATGAGTGGGCCAAGCAGTGCAAAGAATTGCATCAGACAGACCAGGCACTTGCAGGAATTGTTCAGGGCAGCCATTGGAGAGACCTGAGAGAGAAGTCAGCGCAGTACCTTGCTTCTCTGGGCTTTGACTCATATGCGATCGGAGGCAGTCTGGGAAAGTCTAAGAATGATATGCACAATATCCTTGAGTGGGTCATGCCCAATCTGCCAGAAGACAAGCCAAGGCATCTATTGGGCATTGGTGTTGTTGAGGATATCTTTGAAGCAGTCGCAAGAGGAATAGATCTTTTTGACTGCGTGACTCCGACAAGGATGGCAAGGATGGGATATGCATATGTGAACCCTCCATCTGGAACAAAGCAGAACAGGTATAGGTTCAAGCTCATCTCAATCAAGTTTGCCAACGACCACAAGCCTCTTGATCCAGAATGCAAGTGCAGGGTATGCAGGAAATACACCAGAGCATATATCCATCATCTCCTGAAAGTGAATGAGATACTGGGCCACAATCTCCTGAGCTATCATAACACCTACTTTTTCATGGAGCTCATGAGAAATATAAGGGAAGCGATTGAGTATGGCCAGTTCGAGAAGATGAAGAAGGGATGGGGGATATGATGGAAAACAATGATGCATACATCTTAGAGGCCCTGAAGGAAGCAGAGAAGGCTGCTGAGAGAGGCAACTATGGGATAGGTGCAGTCGTTGTTCTTGAGGACAAAATCATAAGCAGGGCAGGAAATGAGGTCATCAGCAGAGGAATCGTGCCATGGGCCCACGCTGAGTTCCTTGCATTGGATAATCTGAAAGGAAGCGAGTTTGATGATATGTTCCAATACAAAAGCATGGCTCTTTACTCAACACTTGCTCCATGCCCGATGTGCTGGGGGAGAATGATAGTCAGCGGGCTGAGAGAGGTTGTGTATGGAGCAGATGATGATCCAGCAACACAGGATTATGGCAAGTCAATACCAGAGATATTCAGAGAGCATGCTCCAAGCATACGCAGGATTGAAGGTGATATTGGCCAGAGATGCGTAGAGATATTCCTTGCTACAAAAGATGATGTGGACAAATATTTTTTCAGGCAAAATGAAGACTAAAGAAAAGGCACTCAGTAATCTCAAGCTTTACAAGGCAGTGTTCGCATCACTGTTGTCAGGCTTCCTGATAGGCCTAATTGTCACTGATGCTCTGCAGTCAAGGATATTCTTCTCTTTGTTTATTGGAATCCCTGCAGGACTGCTTACTGCAGCAGCAGTGTTTGCTGTACTGATGTATATAGAATACAGATGCAGCCAGGAGAATAAGAGCAGGAAGAAGGATAGGCAATGATGTTTTGGGATTATAATTGAGGAAGGATATATCAATAATATCAGATAATTTCTGAGTGATCCATGATCATTCTCAGGTGAGGGCTTCAATAAGGGATCCTGCTATGTCAAGGGTAGTCTTGTTCAGTTTTGCGCTTATGAACTGCGCAACATAAGGCTCAATATCAACCTCTTTTCTGAAAGGTATGTCAAACTTTATGAACTTTATATCCCTCACATTGACTGTGCCGTTTATTGTTGCATAGGTGCTCTCAGGGCTGAGCAGCCTTAATGCCACATCTGTTGTCGGCACCCAGTTTATCCTTGATGAGAAGTGGAATTCTCTTGATGTCTTTGGCTCAAGAGTCTTTCCCTGTATGTTTCCTCTTGCTATCTCTCTGCCTGAGTCAAGAAGCACATTGTATGTTATATTGTCCATCCTAACCTCTACAATCCCTCCATTATATATCTCCATATTGCCATAGACAGTGAATCCTGAAGAGTCTATATCATTTATCCTGCTGACATCCATGCCATGATACTGTATCTCAGAAAGGGTGTATATGTAGAGGCCTGCATAACCAAATACAAAAGCCAGGGACAGTATTATCATACCTGCCATGAAGTATGCTGGAGGCACCTCTTTCATATTGCTGGTCAGGAAGGCATCATATTTAAGGTTTGTTGTTAGAAGAGATAATAAGATCAGATAGTTGGATTTATGAAAGCAGCAGCAACAATTGATTCGTACACGGTCAAAGAGGGATGTTAATGATTTATATGGCAGCAACAACAATGTATTCGTACACGGTCAGGAAGGAAAGTTTAGGGCATTAATGGCAGCAACAACAATGGACTCATACACAGTCAGATGATAAGATTTTAAGTTAATAACGGCAACAACAATATTGCCGGCAGACGGCCATGCTCACTTTGTTCGCATGTCCTACTCGGCACCCCGGAGGGGGCCTCCCCCGCCTCGTCTGCGCCATTGTTGTTGCAAATGCAGAGCTTTTGCAACTAAGAAAACGAGAAATCAATCTGATTTCTCTAGTTCAGAATTCTTCACTATGTTCAGAATTCATGAACAATCTTTGATTTTCTGTTATTGCCTTAACTCTGTTGTTGCTGCCTGATTAAAGCCAAGAGAATGCGCCACCTCGCTGTGGTCGGATTTGCAGCGCTTGTCAGCGAGGCTAGGAGGAGAATGCTGAGTTTACAAACACAAGAAGCAATAGCCACCTCTCCGATATCAGGATAGCAGCACCTTATCGGAGAGGCAAGGAATAATTTGCAAGAAAATAAACTAAAAGCAACAGCTTATCAGCGAGGCTAGGAGTTTAAAGCTTCTCAAGAATCCACATTATGTAATAGCTACATCTCAGTTATAAGCAGATGCAAAGAAATCAGAAATATCATCAATTCACTTGCTCCTGGACCGTCTTATGACTATAATCACAATGAATATTATAAGAGACAGGACTGCGACAAAGAGATGCAGCTTGGCAAGGCTGAATCCGAAGTCAGCTCCGAACACAAGAGCCCTTAAAGACTCGCCAGATGACTTTGCCAGGACAGAAAGCACTCTTGGCACATAGCCTATCCATACAACAAAGTTTATGGAATGCCAAAGGAACAGCAGAAATAATGTTATGTTGACTGCAGAGTACAATGATCCTGCAAGCACTTCTCCTCTGTGGTAGAACAGGACAAAAAGGAATATCAGGCCTATGACAGCAAGTATGGCTGCTGCATACATGTACTTTGAATATTCATGTATGTTCTTCATCCTCCATACACTCACAAAAGCCTTCTGTTGGGATGCCATGTAATCAGTTGCTTTTCCCCCTCCATAATAGACAAGGTTTACGACATCATCAATCATGGTTCCATAAGAATAATCCTCCCTGAACTCTGTGTCAGAGATCTGTGATCTTGCGCAGTTCTGCGATGGATTGTCTGTCTCCATCTCGCAGAGGTTCATGGCCATGTTTGTGACAGCATACTTGACATTTGATTCACTTGCCACTCTCATCTCAACATAGGCGCTGATAGGGATGAAAAGGCCGAGTATGATAAGCAGCACTAAGAATATCCTCAGGCCTGCCCTGTCAGATCTGTACTCTGTCCTGACCTCAGACTCTTTAGAATCCTCCTGTTCTGGTGACTTATCTGTCTCTTCAGCAAAATCCTCATTCACTTCAGGCTCTTCATCCTTTTGGGATTTCTTAGAACTTTTCTGGCTTTTCCTGGACTTTTTGCCCTTTTTCTTGGCCATAATGGATAGTATAGTGAATGGATTATTTAAAGATTGTCATTTTAGATGGCCAGCTCCAGACTTGCACGAATACGCAAAACAAAACATTTATTAAAGAGTATAAAAAGCTTTGATAAAAATAAAATTAAAGAAGAGGTGAACAGATGAACAAAGCAGAGTTGGTTGAAGCAGTAGCAAAGAACACAGAGTTAACAAAAGTGGATGCTCAGAGAGCGCTTGAGACAATCCTGAGCAACGTAGTATCAGGAGCAAAGAAAGAGCCGGTCCAGCTTGTAGGTTTCGGAACCTTCAAGATGTCAAAGAGGAAGGCAAGGGCAGGAATTAACCCTCAGACAGGAGACAAAATAAAGATTCCTGCAAGGACTGTCATGACCTTCAAGGCAAGCAAGAATCCAAAGTACTGATCTACTTATGATTTATTTTTATTTTTTAGTTTTTGTTTTTTAGATTTCTTTTAGATTATTTATTCAATCATGCGCAATAAAAGAGAACAATCCTCAGACTTTCTTATCACTTATTCATTCCTTTTTTAACTGACTTGATGTATGCTTCTGTTTCCTGCTTAGTTATGGATTCTTCTTTGGATATATGGCTGTCATCAATGGATTGCGCTTTCTCATCGATTGCTGTACCTGGCCAGAATGCGACAGCTATTATGGAGATTACCATGAGTAAGATGGCTCCCCAGAGAGAGCCGAAGAAGCAGAAGAAATTCTCTGAGCAGGTCAGCATGATGTATGAGATGACAGAATACGCAGCTATGCTGATTATTGTTATGAGTATGAAAGCGATTCCAGGCCTGATGAGGCTGATCCCTGTTTTCATGCCAGGTTCTTGAACATGTTTTATCCTTCCTTTCCTGCAGTCCTCGCACTGCTTTGAGAACATCCTTATCCTTTTTCCGCATGTCCTGCATCTTGACTGCGATCTGAAATATCTTATGACAGCGACCAGAATGAGCAGTACAGCAGCTATGATCCACCAGTCTGCCTGCAGGGATGATAAAGGCAATGTAGAGGATATGAACTCCTTAACAGGATTAGCTTTTCCAATCTGGCTCATGACAAAAGAGAATGCGAGGAAGAGTATTGCAGCCACTCCGAGCAGAACATTGAGCATTATATAAGATACTCTCTTCATCTGTCTTCCTCAGTCTTGTCTCAGTCGTCTTCTTGTTCATTCAGTCTCTTCTGGCATTTGTCACAGTAGTACTGCCTTGATTCTCCTTTTCCTACCACAAACCTTTTCTTGCAAAGTCTGCAATATTTTACAATCTTGTAGTCAACCATATTCTCCTAGTATACAGGCAGAAGAGGCTTTCATCTATAAATGTTTGGGTTGTATAATCGAGAAAGTTACAGCAGCAACATTGGACAATTTAATATATTAATGTCGGCAATAACAACATTGGAGAAAATAGTGTAATCCTGTTAATTAAGGCAGCAGCAACAGAAAATGCTTTGCATTTTCTTAGTTGCAAAAGCTCTGCATTTGTAACAACAACATTGGATTCGTACACGGTCAGGAAAGAGACTTTATAACCTATACGGCAGCAGCAACAACATTGGATTCGTACACGGTCAAGACCTCACTACGTTCGGCCTTGCCCTATTCGCAAATGTTAAAACCACACTGCGTATGGTTTTAACATCTGCACTCAGTACTCATCCGTGTTGCTGCTGCTTACTGAATTAAAAAGCCATAGCCACCTCTCCGACATAGGGATAGCAGCATCTTACCGGAGAGGCTAGGAGT